>CAZQKT010000004.1:9977-57096 GCA_964594055.1 uncultured Spirochaetales bacterium | reverse complement strand
TTTGTCCCGCCTCGGCCCGGCGGGGGCGTGGTTACCCCCCCGATGGGGGGGGCATTTTTGTTGAACACCGGTGGCACCTCCTTCAATTTCAGGTCTCGAATAATGACCGCCTCTACAACGAATGCGTATATTGCGGCTAAGGCTGCGGTTTCGACAAGGGTGGTCAAGCCGCCGAAGTAGCTTACGAGAATAATCACCGGAAGCAGCACCTCCCATATCGCACCATGAAGGGAAGATACGGCTTCTTTCAGATTGAAAGGTGTTCTCATGCTCTCCTTGCGCTTTACGGCAGCACCTACCCCTAAGATGATCAAGGCGAACACCATGAGAAAACCGGGGATTATACCGCCTATGAACATTTTCATTACATCAACCTGCGCGGCGACCCCGTAGATAATGATCGGAAGACTCGGAGGAAAGAGCAGCCCAATGCTCCCCGATGCGGTTAAAAGCCCTGTTCCGAAGTCGTCGGTGTACCGCTTGCTTTCTACGAGGACCGCGTAGAGAAGTGCCCCGAGGGCGAGTATTGTTACCCCCGTAGCACCGGTAAACGTCGTAAAAAAAGATGATACGATTATGGCCATGATGGCCATTCCGCCGGGAAGCCAGCCGAAAAATGCCTGAAACAGTTTTATAAACCGTTTTCCCGCTCCGCTTTCCGAGAGGATAAAACCGGCCAAGGTAAAAAGAGGAATTGCGGGGAGATTATTGCCCGTAAGCATTCCATAACTTTCATTGGCAATGATTTCGAGCGGATTTCCCGTTCCGGTAAAAAGCATATAAGCTACACCGCCGAGTACGATAAAAATCGGCGTCCCTGCTAACGCTCCGATGACAAGAATAATAATGAGGGGAAGGGTCAGTGCCGGACCCACGATATAGTGTACTTCGACGAGAGTATCGATAAAGAGCGGAATCTCAAAGAGAAACGTGTAGGCAATAGTAGTCAGCGGACCGATCCCTAAAAACAGACCGAGTATGAAACCGAGGAACGTTATGAATCTACTCATGCTTTTTTTAGGCGATGCAGCGAAAAAACGCAGAGCAATGAGAAGGAATCCCACAGGCATAATTGCTGTAACGAGCTGAATGGGCAGAATGCCCACTTTTCTGCTGGGGTCGAACCCGATAAGTACGAACGAGAGAGAACTCAAGCAGAAGGCAAAGGAAAAAGCAACCGATAGGAAACTGTTTGCAGTTTTGAGATATGTTGAGAGGGGCTCTTTTACTGTTTCAGTGGTGATATTAAGGGCGAGGTGCCTGTTTTCTCTGGTTGTAATAAGCCCACCGGCAAAGGTGGCCCATAAAACCAGATGAAAAACATAATTGGTTGCTCCGGGGATACCCGTTTTAACGACTTTTCGTAAAACAACTTCAACAATCGGTATGGCTGCTAAGAGGATGAGTACGACAGTAACGACGCTGTTTTCTGCTGCTGCAAGAAGACCGCTGCCCCGGTTTTCTTTCATGTCAGTTTCTAAACTCTTCTAAATACTCGGTTATAAGATCATAGATCCTCTCGGAGAAGGATTTCCCGACAACCATTTCGAATCCCCGCTCGAACTCTTTACGCCACTGCTGTCGAGCATCCTCTGAAACCGAAACGATTTCAACATCTTGGTTCTTGAGCACTCTGATCGCTTCCCGTTCTAAGTCCTGGAGATTTTCGTAGAGATCATCTGCAACCTCAGATGCTCTTTTTAGTAGTTCCGGTTTGAGATCATCATCGATGCGGTTCCACGCCCTCTCAGTCATGACGAAACCGCCGAGTACGGGTGAGATTGGGAAATCCATCATATAATCAACAACATTGTAGAGCTGATACGCTGTGGCCCCTAATGGGACATTATAGCAGGCATCCACCATGCCGCTGCTTAAGGCCGTCCCGACTTCACTCATAGAAATCGGGAGTACGGTATATCCGATAGTTTTCCACGCCTGAAACATGGCAGGGTCGATGTCGGATCCGGCTATTTTGAGCTTACGCAGATCATCGGGATATTCGATTTTCTTTTTAGAAAAGAAATGGATCCAGCCCGCCTGGGTCCAGGATACTACTTGAAACCCCGCCTTCTTAATCCCTTCACTCAATACCGGGGCAATCCGTTTAAATACATATTCATATTCTGCATTGTTTGTAATGAGAAACGGTACACTCAGTGCTACCGTGTCCGGGGCAAGATCGTTGAGGCCGAGGCTGGTAAAAACGCCTCCCTGCAGCTGGTTGAACCGCATTTTTCTAATCATATCCGCTTCGTCCCCTGCGATACCGCCGGGGTAGATCTTCATTATAATTTTTCCATCCGATACTTCGCTCCACTCGGCAGCAATCTGTCGAAGGGCCTTGTCCCATGGTGAGCCTTTCGGTACTAAACTTCCTACTTTGATAGTGACCGGCCGAGCAAACAGTGCATTCGGTGCAGTCAAGAGAAAGATAAAGGTCAAGAGTAAGAGGATTGTTCTCCTTTTCATCTGGTTGCCTCTCCTAAAATGTTTTGTGTTACCGGCCCCGATTAAATAAAAAAGTCTTCTATATGGTCGAGATACCACCGGGCTTTGTCCTGCATAACGATAATAAGCAGCCGGTTATCAGGATATTCATCTGCGTCGATTGCAAGTGCCTTCTCGAGCAGTGTGACGAACTCTTCTCTGTTTTGGTTTTTAATCGATAATGTCGTGGCGAGTGAGACGTATGGAGTAGGATCGGTCCCGTCTGAAAGCTGCACAGCCCTTTCAAAGTGATGCCGTGCCTTCTGTTCGTCTCCGCCTAGATCTGCCGGAAGGGAGGCGTAATAGAGAATATAAAATTGATGAATCAATCCGTCGTTAAAATCGGGGTCGAGTTCATACGCCTTCTGCATGAGAGCGGATGCTTTCGAGAGGTGGACCGAAAGTTCGAGATCAAAAAAATCCACCGAAATAGCGGCAAACCATCCTGCACTGCCCCAATAGAGATAGGGAACATCCTCTTTTGTCATCTCTTTGAACAAGGTAGCGGTACGTAATTCCGGATTTTTTTGTTCTATGAGTTCGGTAAACCCGGGGTGTCTCACTTCGAGAGCACGAAGAATATAATCCCTTCCCCGTAAATACAGTTTTTTTGCCCGTTCCAGCATCTCTTCCTGCTTTCTGTATTGAGTATCGGGAAGCATATCGGCCGGCGTGTGTACAAAAGCGTTGGCATACATAATAAAGCCCATGCCGGTATTGAGTAAAAGACCGGTATGATCGGGGCTTTTTTCGAGAAGTGTTTCGTACAGTTTTAATGAAAAGGGGAGGGCATCTTTTACGAGCTGAGGATCATTGTCGGAGGTAAAAACGGAGCCCCCTTCTGTTCCTCCCAATACGTCGCTTACTGCATCAACGGCCAGTTTGTTAATGGAACAGGCGGAAAACAGTAGCGAAACGGTAAAAAGGACTAAAATGGTGATCTTTTTCATGTACACCATGTACTATGACATGTATAGCGCAAAAATTCAATATTTTTTGTTCTTTATTTGATTTTCCTATGTAGTTCCCGGTCGAACGAGTCGGCGAAAGCTTTTATGTCCCGTTTACCGAACCGGTCCGATTCTTCGATGTAGATACCCGATTCCCGTAATGACTTGGAAATGTCCCGCAGAGAAAGCCGTTCCCGAATTGAATTGCGGTCAAAGACCGTTCCCCGGTCGTTCAATACTGTTACTCCTCCGGCAACAAGTTTATAGGCGAGGGGAATGTCCCGGGTAATCACCATGTCTTCGGGTGAAGCATGCTCAACGATATAGGTGTCTACCGCTTCCGGGGCAGGGGGTACGATGATCATTTCTGAAAAAGAGGTCGTTACTTTCGGTATAGTTCTGTTTGCAATAAATAATCCGGAAACGTTGTTCCGGTTGCATGCCTTTAGTACGATTTCTCGGACCCGAGGCGGGCAGGAATCGGCGTCTACAAAGATCTTCATCTGTTACAGCAGATACTACACTGGAACATAAGCGCGATAGAGCACCGCTTCTCCGTCTATTGAATATCCATCTGCTGCAGCGCTTACAGCAAAAGAATCCCCCTGTTGGAAATGAAGCCGGTCTCCGTTTTGTTTTGCTGCAACAGTACCACCGCCTTCTAAACAGATCAGCAGCTCGATGGATTCCTGTTTGCTGTTTTCGTAGGGGGCCCCGGGTGTGGCGGTAATTTTGGATAATCCGAAATCTTTTATAGGTGTAGGATAGACAAGTTCGGAGTGCCCTTCCTGCACCGGTTGGACCAATTCCGGCGGACCTTCGGCAAAGGTAAGAACATGAATGAGTTCCGGTATATCCATGTGTTTCGATGTCAATCCGCCCCGAAGGACATTATCCGAGTTTGCCATCAGTTCAATACCGGCCCCCTCTATATACGCGTGGAGTTCGCCCGACGGCAGAAACATAGCTTGGCCCGGTTGCAGCTCAATCACGTTGAGAAAGAGCGGGCAGAGGACCCCGATATCGCCGGGATAATACCTCTGCAGTTTCTCCATAACCTGATATCGCAGTTGTGATGATCCCCCTACTTGTTTCAGTACCTCTGCGCTCAAGACGCTGCAGTAATCGGTGTCGAGTTCCATTAGTTTGCGGAAAAACGTTTTCAATCCTTCACTATGAGGTTCCGTTTTCAGTTCTTTTGCCATCTCGTTAAACTCAGGTATATCATAGGCGTAAAACTCTTCGATGATATCCTCTACTTTTCTGAATCCGCGCATGGCAAGATACGGTTTGATCGCACATAGTATTTCCGGTTTATGGTTATCATCTCTGTAGTTGCGCTCCGGTGAATCGAGAGGGAGCCCTTTTTTGTTTTCTCGCTCGAACCCCTGCTTCGCCTGGTCTCTACTAGGATGCGCCTGGATGGAAAGCGGTTTTTCTGCCGCAATGACCTTGAAAAGAAACGGCAGCTTGCCTCCAAATCGACTGTTGGTTTTGGTCCCAAGAACTGCCTTCGGGTTTGCAGCTATCAACCGATCGAGCGTAATTTCACCGGATTCGGTGACCACCTTCGATGGAGCTTTGTGATGGGTCCCCATCCACAATTCTGCCATTGGATTATTTTCAGGATTATCGATAGTAAGTATTTCCGGGAATGCAGTGGTTGACCCCCACGCATACTGTTGAATCTCATTTTTCAGTTTATAGATATTCATAGCCATATCATAGTATGACTACTATTTCCCGTCAACGTCGACGCCTTGACCTTTTATCCTGTTCATTTTATAAAAAAAGAAACTGAAATCGGCTGTAACTAGTCTCAATTTCGGTAAAAACCCATGCAGGAGGGCTATCGTGAATACAATCTCAACACTCCAAGAGGCTCGATATACGTATAAACCACAGCTTCCGCACAGTATCCGAGGCAGTATTACAGATATCAGTGTAAAATTCGGCAAACCGACCGAATCGATTGGAAATCAAGCCGAATTAAAACAGCAATTTTCTCACACGTACGGGAGGCCGCTTGCTGAGTTCGTAGAAGGTGAAAATGATAACGTGGGAAAACAGATACATATCGGTGTCGTGCTTTCCGGCGGACAGGCGCCCGGCGGTCATAATGTCATTGCCGGCATTTTCGATGCATTAAAAGCGGGTAATCCCGATTCGAAATTGTATGGATTCTTGGGAGGTCCGGCCGGAATCCTTGAAAACAAAGCTATCGAAATAACCGCCCACTATCTCGATCAGTATCGAAACACAGGCGGATTCGATATAATCGGTTCCGGCAGAACAAAACTGGAGACTGAAGAACAGTTCGAAACCTGTCTCGAGGTGTTCCATGACAAGAATATTTCGGCACTGGTAATCATTGGTGGTGATGATTCCAATACAAACGCCGCACTCCTTGCCGAGTTCGTAGAGAAGAAGGGGGAAAAAATTCAGATTATCGGCGTGCCGAAGACGATCGACGGTGACCTAAAAAATGAGTATATAGAGGCCTCCTTTGGTTTCGACACTGCCACTAAATCGTACTCTGAACTTATCGGAAATATCGCGCGGGATGCAAACAGTGCCAAAAAGTACTGGCACTTTATCAAGCTTATGGGCCGTGCTGCTTCTCACATTGCTTTGGAATGTGCTCTGCAGGCTCATCCGAATTACACCATTATATCAGAAGAGATCGACGAAAAACAGATGACCCTCGATCATATTGTACAGGAAATCGTGGATACAATCGTAAAGCGTTCTGAAAACGGTGATAATTTCGGTGTTGTTCTTATTCCGGAGGGACTGGTCGAGTTCATTCCGGAGATGCGCTCTCTGATTACAGAATTAAACGATATCCTTGCCGAATCGATTTCATACTTCGAAACGCTGCATACATTCGAGGAGCAGACTGAATGGGTGAACAAGCGCCTCTCTAAAGACACTTCCTATGTATTCTCTTCTCTGCCGAACTCAATTCAGCGTCAGCTGCTCATGGACAGGGACCCGCACGGCAATGTGCAGGTCTCCCGTATTGATACCGAAAAATTGATCATCGAGCTGGTCGAGAACAGGCTCAATGAAATGAAAGCGGAAGGTACGTATAAGGGTAAGTTCTCTACACAGAGCCATTTTTTCGGCTATGAAGGCCGGTGCGCTTTTCCTTCAAATTTTGATGCCGATTACTGCTATTCTTTGGGATACATCTCCTATCTCTTAACGGCGATGGAATTAAACGGGTATATGGCCTCGGTACGAAATCTCGCCTCACCTGCCGATCAATGGATTGCAGGGGGTATTCCGATTACGATGATGATGAACCTCGAACAGCGGAAAGGAAAGCTCAAACCTGTTATCAAAAAGGCCTTAGTCGATATAGACGACAAGCCCTTCAAGACTTTTGCCCGCTACCGGGATGAGTGGGCGATAAAAAACAATTACCTCTATCCGGGGGCAATCCAGTATTTTGGTCCTGCAGAGGTGTGCAATCAGCCGACGATTACTCTTTCTCTCGAAAACGGGTCCTGATCGGGACAACCTCCGCACTATCTGAGGGAACCCACCCGTGGGGCCGGTTATGCATTGTGATCCGGTACCAGCCGCTGCGCTCTTCCGTTACTGCGATTTCGGTCCCGGGAGTAAGTGGGCGGTCCTCTATCGGTGAGAAAAACACTCCGTCTCCCGAGCGGAGAGTAACTTCTTCTACAATCACAGCCTGCGGGGGGCTGAACCTCGAGGCGAAACCGGCAGCTAAAATGATTAAGGCCGCGACTCCGGCTAAAAAAACGGTATACGTAAGAGCGGTTTGGACCGCCCCGGCTTTTATACGTTTTACGTGCAGTAAGAGGGCAATCCCTGCCGAAAACAGAGTGAAAAAAACAGTAAAAAGGGTAAACGTCGTTTTCGGTGTTAAGAAGACAGCTCGGACCATGCCGTTATCGGTAGTCTCGAGGTGGTTTCGCAAGTAAACCAGATTGTTTTTACATCGGTAATCTCTCGGGCCGTAGTACAGTCCCCGCTTATACCAGAGGACCGCCCTTCCCTTGTCTCCGAGCAAGGCGTAGATAGTGCCGATATTACAAAATAGACGGCTGTTTACAATAGCGCCCTGTTCAAAGAGCTGTTTGTACCGCAGCAAGGCCTTTTCGAACAAAAGCTCTTGGGCGGAAATCTCTTCTGTTTGTAGCCCCTCGTTATAATAGCTGTTGGCCTCAGCGAAGATTCGTTGTACTGTCTGCCGGTCTAGTGGTTTTTGTTCGGCTGACCCGAAGCGGCGGCTGTTGCCGTCATTTTTATCATCCGCACTACTTACAGGAATAGCAAAGAGGAGAACAATCAAAACCGCTGAAGCAGTGAAGAAGCTGCCGATTCTGTTCACTTCTCCACTGCCTCCTCCTCTTGTACTCGATCGAGGTGTACCCGATCGAGCTGCAATAAATCAATGCAATTGATCGTTTTATTATAACAGTCGTTTACCGCTTCGCCGACAGACCGTCCCTCAAGAGTACCGGTGTATCGGAGCTGCTGCAGTCTGTTCAAAAGCGTTTTTACCTGTGCGATCGTCGTGTGAGAATATCCCATTTCTCTTAGAGCAGAGATACTATCTTCGGGTGTGGAAGAGCGGCACGTGAGGGAGAGTTCACTGCACAAATACGTCATAACTGTTTTATAAAGCTTCTCGCAATACACGAATGTGTCGGTGGAATGATCGCATCGAAGAGAAGCTGCTTGATATGAAGCTAGTCCGGCAGTAACTGTATTCCGCAACTCTTCGAGCCGTGTGTCCTCTTTCTCGGAAATTGTAGGGGGCTGCTTCCTTTTTCTTTTTCGGTAAAAGAAGAATGAGACTGCGGCTGCAGCCGGACTCAGCGCAATAAAAAAAAGATGCAGTGGATATGATAAAAACCGAGAGGAATTGTTTCGTAAAGCGGCCGGTGTAGTATGATTTTCTGTAAGCAACTGTTTTCCGAGGTCGGCCCTATCCTTTAGAGATTCTCCTGCACTAGTTCCTTCAAGGTCTTCGAGCGACATTACCTGTTCCTGCCGCACAGTAATTGGTATCGGTTTACTCGAGGCTTTTCGGTAACGCTTTTGTTCAGGGTCAAAATAAGAAACACTGATCGGCGGGATCGCCATTATCTCCGGATGAAGGGGCCGTATGGAGAAAGTAACACTCTTGCTTGTGCTGCTTACAGCTGTCGTGTCGACCCCGCCGGTGAGTTTGAATTGATCTCTAAAACCGTCGAGTTCGCCGATGTCGGGGAGTTTAAGGTGTTCGAGATACGGAGCTCCCGATAGGGAAAGCGTAACCGTAATCGGTTCGAGCACCGCCACCTCCCGAGGCTTTGCTTCAGCCGTGATGGAGAGCTCGCCGACTATTCCGGAAAAATCTTTCGGTTTATTTTGTTCGGGAAGCGGTTTTACGGAGAGAGTAAGTTCATTCGACGGTATCACAAACGGTGTACTGCCGGATACGAGCGATACTAGAGCTTTCGGTATATAGTACGTGCCTGTTTTGCGGGGTGTTACCACCTTATTGATCGTGAGGGTGGTATATTGTCTCTTATCGAGGCGGGTTTCTCCCCGTATTGCTGTAATCTCCTGTCCGCCGAGCGGAATTCGCAGCCTGGTTGCACTCCCCTGTGTGCCGGTAAGCGGCGGGTCTGAAAACCGAAACTCCTTGCGGTCAAAAAACGGAACACGCAGGTCGAAAGAGTTAACATCATCTCCAATATACCAAACAAGTGAAAACAGGACCGGTTCTCCGACATACAGCTCGCTCTTTGAAAAAGAGGTGCTCACCATGAACGCGTCCGTTTCTCTCGGCTTTTCAGCCGTAATTGTAATTGGATCGGTTTTGTACTGTTTTTTATCGATTGTAATCGTTACGGGAGGAATTTTTAGTTTCCCGAGTTCGGTAGGGACCATTTTATACGGCAGTATATATTCCTTATGTACTTCTTCGATGGTTTTATTGTTGATGATAGTTATCGTAGTGCTGCTGTTTACTCTCCCTCCGAGGAATTGGACGTCAAACTGCTCTACCATCTCGAGTTCGGGCGGAGTGACCTGGTCGCTGCCGATAACACGGATTTGATAGATAAAACTCCCGCCCTGATACACTTCGGTTTTGTTTACTTCCGCCTCTACGGTAATTTCATCGCTAAAAATAGTCGACGGACAAAAAGCGGAGAGGATGAGCAGGGCAATACAGACTTTTCCCGCCTTACCAGTTTTTGCCACTTCTTCCCTCCCCGGAGCTCCCTTCCGGCTGGTTTGGAATTATTTTTTTCTCCTGTTCATTTTCGAGAATCTCTTCGATAAGTTTTTTGTCCTCTTCGCTCATTTCCGGTTCAGGCGGCTGTTCCCCCGCCTGTTCCCCCGGCTCATCTTCCCGCGGCTTATTAGCATCATGGTCCTCTTCAGTCTCTCCGGCTAGTGTGGACAGCAGCCTTTTTGCGACCTCCATGTTGTATCCTGCCTCCGGAAACTCCTCTTCTATCTCCAGGGCTCTTCTATAAGCAGTGAGAGATTTCTCGAGTAACGATGCGGCAGTTTCGGAGTCGGTTGATAAAAGCTGTTCAGCGTGTTTCACTAACGCGTTGCCTAAATTGTACAGTTTTACCGCCTGCAACCCTTTTCGTGTTTTGCTGCTCTCTTGAAATGATGCTGCAGCTTCTTTATACGCTCCGCTTCTGTACTGCTCGACTCCGAGTTCGAACGTTTTTGTTTCTTCAGATGCACCTGCCGCACTAACAGAGAAAGGTATGAGGATAAGTACAGCTGGTATGAACAATAGTTTGACCATCTTTAAGTTTTTCTCACAATACTATCTGTTAGTATCAGTGCCAATGCAAGAAGAAAGAAAAGCTGAAACTGCTCTTTATACCGGTTTATTGTCCGTACCGACGTTGCCGTCTCTTCCCGCCGGCCAATGAGCTGTGAATAAATGGAACTCAATTCAAAGCTCTTTGTTCCGGCATGGAGATATCTGCCGCCGGGGGTAAGAGAAGCTATAGTACGAAGGGTCTGAGAATCGAGTTTTGTCCACACCTCTTCTCCTTTGAAGGTGAGGTGTTCCTCATCCCCTTCGATCGGTATTCTGCTGCCTCTTTTTTCATCTCCGAGTCCGATCGCAATTAAACGAATCCCCCGTTCCCCAAGCTGTTTTGCAGCACGCTCGGGTGAACCGAGGTGGTTTTCTCCATCGGTTATGAGAACAATATCGGTATAACGGGACGAATCGGCAAGGACGAGCTGTTCGGCAACTTTACGCAGAGCGGCTTCGATGTTAGTCCCGCTGCGGGACGCATCGACAGAGGTAAGGTGGTTTACCATTGTTCTAAAATAATTGTAGTCGAGGGTAGGGGGTGAGAGGACCTGAGCAGTTTCCGAGAAAGCGACCAGACCGACCCGGTCGCCCTGTACCGACTGCTGTGTATCCAGTATTTCGATTTTCGCTCGCTCCAGTCTGTTCGGTTTTAAATCTTCTGCCAACATGCTCCGCGATACGTCAACGACAAAAATAATGTCTCTGCCTTCCTGTTCGATCCGCACCTCTTCTCTGTCCCACGAAATACCTGCGATGCCGATAACGAGAAAAAGAAGTACGAGCGAGCCGGTAACAGCCATACGTATATGGCCTGCACGGGAAGGAAGAGGGATCTGAGAAAAAACGTGTGCCGCCTCTGTTTTTTTTCTAAATGAGCGCCTTATCAGGATGAGTAGGACGGGAATAAAAATGAGAAGACCGAGAGCTTCCGGTTTTGCCAAATGAAAAATGTTCACGGTAATTTCCTCAATACAGTCAGGCTCAGTATTCTTTCAATAAGGAAAAAGAGAAGCGCTGTGAGCCCGAAATAGCTGTAGGCCTCTTTGTAATCTGTATACAGAAGCGACTCTACTTCACTTTTCTCTAAGGCGTCGATTTCCCTGTATATTTCCCACAAACCGGTTCCGTCATCCGCCTTTCGAAATATTCCGCCTGTTGCTGCTGAAATCTTTTCCAGATCGCGCGTGTTCATCTCCGATCTCGAAGGTATCCGGGTATCACCGAAAGGGGTTTTTATCGTAATCGAGCCTGATCCTCCAATTCCTATAGCGTAGATTTTAATGCCCCATTTTTTTGCTAACTCTGCGGCCTCGACCGGCGAGTACTTTCCTGAATTGTTCTCTCCATCGGTAAGAAGAATGATAATTTTACTCTTTATCGAATAATCATCACCACCTATTGCTTCTACCTGTTTCAGCCTTGCTGCAGCAAGGGCAATAGCATCACCGATAGCTGTTCCGTCTTCGCTTTTCGAAGAAACGATGTGCAAAGATTCAAGTCTCTCAAAAAGCGGCCCGTGAGAGAGGGACAAGGGCCAAACTGTATCGGAGTAGCGGGCAAAGGAAATAAACCCGATCAGATCGTTCGGTCTTCCCGGTAATCCGGCTCTGTTACCCCCCTCGACAAACCGGGAAAATAGTGATTTTACTGCCTCGAACCTTGTTGTTAATCTTCCTTCATACTCAATTTCGGTTGCCATGCTCCCGGAGCGGTCCAATACCATCTGAATTGCCACCCCCTTGCTGATGTCTCGTATTTCTTCTTTACCGTATTGGGGCCGAGCAAGGGCGATAATGAGCAATCCAATCGAGATTGCCAGGAAAACAGGGGGTACGAACCGAGAAAACTTCTGTTTTAGGGAAACAGGAAGCGGTTTGAGAAGCACGAGTGAAGGAAATGAGACGGTCTCTTTTTTCTTGCGGAAGAACCTTCTCCCAAAGAATAGCAGGGGAATGATGAATAACAGGTAGAGTAGATGTGGATGAGCAAACTGCATATTTACCCCGCTTTACCTTCCGTAATGGAACGTGATGAATGAATGATACTCCTGCACATTGCAGTTGCTCGGTCCACCTCATCGGAAGAAGGTCGATGTGCAGCGAATTTTACACTATCGCTTACAGTGAGAAATTCCTTTACCTGCGTTTTTTCCTTTTCCCGGAAATCCGAATGCAGGGCCATGTCTTTTAAAAACTCTTCGCTTGTTTTTTCTGTTGCTCGAATCCCTGATTGTACTTCGATGTATCTGCGGAGAATGTTACTCAATTGTACGAAATGCTCCATATACTTACCCTGTTCGGGCAAACGTTTCTCGAGAATTCGCTGCAATTCCCTGTCCAGCCGGACCTGAATCGGGATCTCGGAGGATGGTCCCGATTTTTTTCGCCTCCGTTTTAAAACCATAAAACCGGCTGCAGCGGCACCGATGAGTACGAGAGCTATGACAAAGATTCCGGAGGATGGTGATCGCGGAACAACAATATCTTTTATCGCTGCTTTGCCGGTTGTTTCTATCTCAGTAGCTTCATGTTCGGTAAGCAGCGGCCGCACCGATACCGTCTCTTCATCGGTGAGAAAGAAGGTCTTTTTTCCGGTTTTTGCATCTTCGAGTACGATTTCCAAACGGGGGACCGTATACGTGCCTTCTAAGAACGGCTCGAGTTCGAAGGTCACTGCAGTAATGGTCTTATTTGACCCGGTTCGCTTCCTGTATACAGGAGATGTTCGAGAAACGGTAAACCTGCCGAGGGTTTCAATGAACCGCGGGAAAAAGACGGACTGCTGTTCCGAGGCAGAGACCTGCAAAAAGAGATAGGTCTTCCCGGAGGTGGTGATTTCGGTCCCGAACAGCTTATACGTAAGAACTGAATTATGCTGAAAGTATGTCTTTTCTCTGTCAGACTTAGGTCTACTGTCTGCATCATCTAAAAGGGCTGCGGGTACATGCTTTATCCGGCCCTCCGTACTCTTTCCCGGATTACTGCATGAAATACATACCGATACGATGAGAAAGAGCAGGAGCAGGCCGTTTCGGTGAAATTTCTTTTCAGGGTTCATCCTTGCGTTCGTCTCTCCCTGGATAGGAAAAACCGGATAATGGAGTTGACATAATCTTCCTGTGTATCAATGTGGAGAAAATCTGCTCCCGCCTTTGATACCAGAGCTTTCAACCTTTCCTCTCCGGTATTGACCGAGGCCTTGAATCCCTGTCGAAACCGCGGGTAAGAAGTGTCGATTACCCTTGTTTCTCCCGTCTCTGCGTCTTCAAACTCAATCAGCCCTAGAGCAGGCAGTTCGACTTCTTTAGGGTCGGTGATCTGTACTGCAATAAGGTCATGCTGTTTTGCAGCAAGGGTCAACTGCTTTTCATAGGCAGAATCGATAAAATCTGAAACGAGAAAAACGACCGCTTCCTGTTTTGAGACCCTGCCGAGGTATTCGAGGGCGCCTGAGATGTTCGTTCTCGTGTGATAGGGGTTGAAGTAAAGCAGTTCCCGGATAATGCGGAGTACATGGCGGGTCCCTTTCGAAGGGGGAATAAACATTTCCACATGTTCGGTAAAAATTATAAGACCTACCCGGTCATTATTCTTGATTGCGGAGAAAGCAAGGAGTGCGCACACTTCCGCCGCCACTTCGTTTTTTGTCAGCGGACCCGATCCGAATGTTCCGGAGCCGCTCAAATCGACGAGAAACATGATATTGAGTTCACGCTCTTCAACAAAACGCTTGATGTACGGTTTTCCGCTTCGGGCGGTAACATTCCAGTCAATAGTGCGAACATCATCACCGGGCTGATATTCCCGTACCTCTTCGAACTCTATACCCTGTCCTTTGAAAACACTTTCATACTCCCCCGAGAGGCGGGTATTGACGACTCTGTTTGTCGTGTAGTGGATGTGTCGTATTTTTTTTGCAAGTTCAGGAGAAATCATGGCACATCGAGAGATCCGAGTATCTCTTCTACGATATCCTCTCCACTTCGTTCTTCCGCCTCCGCTTCATAGCTTATAATAATCCGATGGCGGAGAACATCCGGGGCGATCGTTTTTATATCCTGGGGGACCACATAGGCCCGCCCCTGCAATAAGGCGAACGCTTTTGCCGCGAGAGCGAGATAAATTGTTGCCCTCGGAGAGGCCCCGTAACGAATGAGACGTTTGATGTCCAATCCGTACTGCTCCGGATTCCGTGTAGCATCGACGAGATTGACAATGTAGGTTTCGATCTTCTCGTCCAAATAAATCGAGTCGGTGAGGCTTCTCAAGTTCTTAACTTCATCGAGATCTGCTACTGCTTGTACCGACAAATCGACCGTAGCTTTTGCCATGGTTTGAAGGATATGCAGCTCCTCTTTTTTTGTCGGATAATCGACCTTCAGCTTCAGCATAAACCGGTCTATTTGTGCTTCCGGAAGCGGATAGGTCCCCCCCTGTTCAATAGGATTCTGAGTGGCCAGTACCAAGAAAGGATCATCTAACAGATAAGAAACATCTCCAATCGTTACCTGGCGCTCCTGCATCGCTTCCAAGAGAGCGCTTTGCACTTTCGCCGGGGCCCTGTTAATCTCATCCGCAAGTATAATGTTGGCGAAAATCGGCCCTTTCTTCGGAAAAAAATCGGCGGTTTTCGGGTTATAAATAAGGGTCCCGATAAGGTCTGCCGGGAGGAGGTCCGGAGTAAATTGAATGCGGTGAAAATCGGCCGAGAGTGTCCGGGCGAGAGTTGTAACGGAAAGTGTTTTTGCCAAACCGGGGACCCCTTCGATCAGTATATGCTGATTGCAGAGAAGCCCGATAAAGAGGCGGTCTAACAGATAGTCCTGACCGAATATAACCTTGCGCATCTCCTTTCGTATTGCCTTAAGAAGGATATGGGCTTCGTCTACCTGTGCTTTGATGTTGTCAATCTGTTCTGCCGACGGGATGGTTGAGGCCATTATCATAACTCCCTATAAAATTGATCCGGGTCTGAGAAGAAGGGCGTTTTTCTTGGCGAGGTTGTGTCCTCGCGCAACTCCTTCTGAAACTGTTTCACCGTTGTTCAGTGCTACAGCGATCCCTGCAGTCACAGCATCCCCGCTGCCGATTGTATTTACCGGTACTAGTGATTGAGGGACGATCGATTCGACTTTCCCGTCTTGAACATAGAGGGTTTCGTGCTTGCCTCTTGTCAGTACGGTTACAGTCCCGTAATCGTCGTACAGTTCTTTCATTTTCTCTTTTATTTTTCTCAATTCCTGTTCATGCTCTAAAGATTCTTTCGGTGTGTGTGATGAAAAAAAAGTAGCATAAAATTCCGATAGATTCGGTTTGATAAGATCGGGTTTATATGCAAGGGACTCTATAAGGTCCTTGTTACGTATATCGAGGATGACCTTCTTCCCCTGTTCTTTGGCCCGCTTGACCATCTCGGGAAAAACGGCATCTGAATACCCTGCGGCTTTTGATCCGGAAATGATGACGGTATGAGATCGAGGGAGAACATCTGAAAAAGTCTGCAGTACCGCTTGCTCGGTCCCCGCCCCCACGGGTTTCCCCTCTTCTACGATCTCAGTAGTTGTGTTTTTTTCGGAGTTGATAAGTGTGTAGCAAGACCGTATTTCGCACTCGGCCTCTACCCACTGTATCGATAAATTGTCCTGCCGGACGAGGGACTGCAGCAGCTCTGCATGCATCCCCCCTATTTGGGTAAGATGAAGTACCGGTTCTTCGAGCTGCGCGAGAATACGGGTGACATTTATTCCCTTTCCCGATGCATCGAGATAATACTCATCGCTTCTGTTGACCTCATTTTCCCAGAGGTGGGGTAGTACGATTGTTTTCTGCAATACGGGGTTTAAGCAGATAGTGAGAAATTGTTCTGTTTGCATACGTGCCTCTTTTATTGTCGTTTTGTACGGATTGTTCCGTTCGCAACAGTCACAGTCGTTTTTTCAGTATGGCCATAATTTCCTGTTTTGAAAAATTGACCGGCGTGTTTTTGAGTCCGGTCAGTTCCGCGATGCCGTCGAGATGCTGTTCTTCTATTCCGTATTCGCCGAGCCGGGGGATTTTATACCTTTCGACCCAGGAACTGAGTGTTTCGATGAGGAGGCCGCAGTTCTCTTTAACACGTTTTGTATCTGCCGTCCTCTCTCTTGCCCCTAAATAAATGCCTGCCTCCGCGTATTTTTCAAGGGCAGGGCGGGCCTCATCTCCGGTCTCAAAGAGCTTATCAATTATCCGGCTTGTCGCTTCCGCGATCAGTGTCCCGCATGCCACCCCGTGCGGAACAGGATAGAGTCCTCCGAGAGGACCGGCAATACCGTGAACAACACCCAAGCCGGCATTGGCCAAAACAATTCCCGAAATGTACGCCGCGTATGCCATATCGGCCCGGGCTTCCAAATTTGTGCCGTCGGTAACCGCTTTCTCGAACGATCGTCCGGCCGCCTTTAAGCCCCCCCCAGCTAGAGAATCGGTTATCGGAGAACTCTTCGTAGAGACATACCCTTCTAGAATCTGTGTAATTGCATCTAATCCGGATGCTGCGGTAACTGAGGCCGGACAGGATGCTGCAAGTTCAGGGTCTATAACTGCGATGTCAGGAACAAAATTGTCGTGGCGGAGCGATTTTTTAAAACCGCCCGGTCCGATCTCGCTTATCACCGCATTCTTTGAAGCCTCGGAACCGGTCCCGGCCGTCGTAGGAATAGCTATAAAAGGGACTTTCGCTCCGGTCGGTTTTTCGCTGCCGACCCCTTCGAGGTAGGTTTTTACCGGTTTTTCGTGTTTGACCATCGCCGAGACAGCTTTCCCCGTATCGATAACGCTTCCGCCTCCCACTGAAACGACAGCACTGGGCGGGTCCTCTTTACGTGAAGCCGCAGCTTCATCAATGAAATCCGGAGACGGCTCTCCGGAGGGGCTGAACTCCTCTACGGAGATCGCCCGGTCCGTGCACAAGCTCATAAAATCTTTGTATTGCTGTGAATCTCTGAAGGAATGAGAACCGGTAAAAAGGGCTATCTTCTTCCATCCGAAGTGCCGGAGAATATCAGGGACCCCGGCCAAAGAACCGCAGCCGAAATGAAGGCGGGGTGTTCTGTAAAATGTAAACTGATTCATACAATAAAAAGTATAGAAAATGGAGAGCGCTGTCAAATAGAGCTAAAGCTTATTTATCATCCCCGCTAAATAGCCGGCACCGAATCCGTTATCTATATTTACAACACTTATCCCGCCCGCGCAGCTGTTGAGCATGCCGAGAAGAGCAGCCAGTCCGCCAAAATTGGCCCCATATCCCACACTCGTCGGCACTGCGATGACCGGCTTATCGACGAGACCGGCTACAACACTGGCGAGGGCCCCTTCCATGCCGGCTATGACGATATTCACCTTGGCTTTTCGTATCGTCTCGATTTTATCGAATAAGCGGTGAATGCCTGCAACACCGACGTCATTGATCGTTATAACCGTATTGCCGTACAGTTGGGCGGTAACAGCCGCCTCCTCTGCAATCGGCAAATCCGAAGTCCCTGCAGTAATAACGGCGATATACGAGTCGGTAAACTCTGCCGGTTTTTTCCGGATAACTACTGTTTTTGAAAGGGGATGAAACTCCGCCTCCGGTTCAATTTTTTTAACAGCATTGTAGATATCCTCATTTGCCTTCGTAGCAAGAATAGCAGCAGTCCTCTCGAGCATGTAGGAGATAATTGCTGCTACCTGTTCCACCGTTTTTCCCGCACAGTAAATAACTTCAGGATATCCGACCCTCGATTCCCGCATTGTATCAATCGTGGCGAAACCGAGGTCTTTTAAAAAAAACTCTTTTACGGAACGGACCCCTTCATCCGCGGAAAGAGTTCCGTTTTGAATGGCCGTCATGATCTCTTTTAGATTATCCATTTTACCGCCTGTTATTCCCCCCTCTGTTCATACTTCCTGAGATATAACCTTTCAAATCAAGAGAGACTTTTTTGTATCCGAGTTTCTTCAATTCAGTAACAATCTCGTCCCACAAATCAACCGACGCTGCCTTTTCCCGTTCGCTGCGGCCGACTTCCAGCCGGGCCGTATCGCCGTAGCTGCGCACCCGGATTACCTCGATCCCGAGACTTCGGATAAACTCCTCTGCCGCATCGATTCTTTTTAACTCTTCCGGATTGATCGGCTCTCCCATCGGCAGCCGGGTGAGAAGACATGCCGAAGCGGGTTTGCTCCAGAAGGTAATGCCCCGGTATCGGGCAAGCTCCCTCACTTCCTCTTTGGTTACGGCAAGCTCTAAGAGGGGGCTTTTAATTCCCAATTCTTTCAAGGCCTTTCTCCCCGGCCGATAATCCTCCCTGTCGTCGAAATTTGTACCGTCTACTACGGTAGTAATACCCTTCCGTTCCGCCTCGTCTTTCAGGCGGGAGAAAATAATCCGCTTACAGAGATAGCACCGGTTTTCGGGGTTTTTCGCAATTTCCTCGGGGATGTCGAACTCGACAATCAGATGTTCCGCCCCCGCTTCTGCAGCTGCCGCCACCGCATCGCTTCGGTCCCGATCAGGAGTGTACGGGGTGACCGCGGTGAGGGCAAGCGCTCCGGCGCGCCGCTTTTGCATCGGATGCACTAGTGCATCCTGCACTAATGCATCCTGCGAGGCGAACAGAAGGAGGTTACTGTCCACGCCCCCCGAAAACGCCACAGCGTGGCAGCCAAGTCCTCTCAGATGGGTAACAATAGTGTTGTAGCGCTGCTGTATATCTTCATTCATCGGATATCTCTTTTCCTATTTTTCCGGAGCGAGAATCTGTGCAATTACGACATTATACACTTCTGTAAAGGACACCCCGTGGTCCGATGCAGCGCGTCTGCAGTCTTCATACTCCGGTTTTTCCTTGATCCGTCCGCCGTCCAAATACCCCTCTTTTACTCGTATCTGCCCGTATGGAGTTTCTATAATCCGTGACCGCCGAGCAAGCATCCGTTTGGAAACCGGATAGGTGCGGACCCCGAACGTAGAAGTCTCTCTGAAAAGTGCCTCAATAATCCGGTCTTCTCTGCTCGGATCGGTGAGAACGGTCACTGTAACTGCAGGTCTGGATTTTTTCATGATTATCGGAGTGTAGAATACATCCTTTGCTCCTAAATCGAGCAACGTCTCGAGAAGCGGTTCATACAATTCCGGATTCATATCGTCGATATTTGTCTCAATGACAAGGTTTTCTTCGATTCGGCCGTTGTTCTGCCCGGTTTCGGCGGGGACCGTTCCGATAAACACCCGCAGTGCGTTCGGTACGGGAAGCTCTCTCGTTCCAAAGCCGTATCCTATGGATTGGATGTTCATTGCCTGTTTTTCCGAAAATGTATCGACAACCGAAGTAATGATTGCCGCCCCGGTAGGTGTTGTCGTCTCTTCCTCCACTAAGCCTGTTTTCACTGGAATATTTTTCAGCAGCTCTGCCGTTGCCGGAGCGGGAACAGGGAGTTTCCCGTGAGTACACGTGACGAAACCTCCTCCCACTTGGACGGGAGACGAGCAGATGATCTCGGGTTGTAGATAGTCGATGCAGACAGCAGCGCCGACGATATCGATAATCGAATCGACAGCCCCCACTTCGTGAAAATGAACGTCATCGATAGAAATGCGGTGTACTGTTGCTTCCGCCGCACCGAGAGAGGTAAGAATTCTCGTACTCATCTGTTTAACCGGGCGCCTGAGATCGGATGATTCGATGATCTCCACGATCTCTCGGTATCCGCGGGCGTGATTACCCCCCTCGAGATGAGGGTTGTTTACAACAACATCAACCTTCGTCCCTGCTATGCCTGATTTCGTTGTCTTTTCGGTTTTGATTGTAAACTCATCTAAGTGGAGTTTTTTTAGTTCCGACTGTAGATAATCGGAGTCAACGCCGGCGTCTACCAGTGCGCCTAAGTGCATATCACCGCTTATTCCACAGAAACAGTCGTAGTAGAGTGCTTTTTTTTCGGCCATACGGTAACCTTAGCATGTTCCCTATTTTCTGTACATTCATCACCCTTTTCCAAGTATCGTGAAATACGTATAGTGGAAAAAGAGCATACGAGATGCCGATTACAGAGACACGAAGAGGAAGGAGCGCTCCATGGAAAAAGAGACGTATATAAGGCCCACCTGGGATGATTATTTTTTAGAGGTCGCCCATGCTATTTCAAAACGGGCGACTTGTGATAGAGGCAGGAGCGGTTGTGTGATTGCCAGAGACAGGCAAATTCTGGTCACCGGATATGTCGGTTCACCTGCCGGGTTTCCGCATTGTGATGATGTCGGGCATCAGCTGAAAAAAACGATTCACGAAGACGGTACCGTGACCCAGCATTGTGTCCGCACTGTTCACGCCGAGCAGAATGCTGTATGTCAGGCGGCAAAACGGGGAATTAGTATTGACGGGGCAACGCTGTACTGCCGGATGACGCCGTGCAGGACCTGTGCGATGCTTCTGATTAACTGCGGAATTATACGGGTCGTGTGTGAAAGGCGGTATCATGCAGCCGACGAATCGGAAGAGTTTTTCAGGCGGGCGGGGATACAGCTCGAATATAAGTTCGAAGAGGTGCAGCAGTACGACAATCAATAAAAAAAACCCCCATCTTTTGAATCACCAGAGGGCGGAAGCGAGTTTTACTCTTATGAATGGGAAAAAAAGGTGCTCTCTTTTTCGTCGTTTTTACACTCGTTTACTATCTCCCGCCTCTTTGTTTTGCAAATGAAGCAGAGATTACCACAAAGCTCGATGCGAAAACAAATCTCATAAACCGCTTTGACGTAACGACGAAAGATGCAAGATTTTACTATATCGATATACGGCCGTTCGATGAGAAGCCCGATGTAGATAGGCTTTCGGTACTTCCTCCTCTGTGGAAAATCGGTATAGAGACCCCTGCTTTTTTACTCGGTTCACTGCAACTCCATGGATTGCTCAAAGAACTGGAAAACCCCGCCGCCTACAGCCCTTCTTCAGCTGTTCTCTTCGATACTCCCGGTTTTTCACTCGATTCCGCGCTGAGTAAGGGGAGGACGAGCGGCACCGTTATCCATCTCCTTCCCGGACAAATCCATCTCTTCGGCGCCTCCGGTCCGGCATCACCACCTCTGCTCGGAGGGTATGCAACGGTACCAATGACCGAAGCTTGTACGCTCTCTCTCGTGACTATGTACGGATTGGATGCCGTAGAGGGTGGTGTCGATACCTGGTTTTTTGAAAATCCTCCTGCTTCCGAAGATACCCTCCTCCACACAGGTGTGCAGCTCCTCTTTACATCACGGTTTGCCGAGTTCGGGTATGCTGCAGGGTTTTCAGCGGGGAGATTCACCATGCCCGGCTTTTTCTTTCGAACGGCTGCCGCGGTGACCCTCCCTTTTTTACAATTTCGGGGTGGTATTACGGCAAACAATCCCGATTACCGATTGCCGAACGGTGATTTTCCCGATGTGATAAAAGCGTGGGAAGGCTCTTGTACGGTTCTCCCCGAATGGTTTCTCAGCCCGCACATATCATATGGAAGGACCATGTACCGGCTCCCGGTGATACCGGTGGGATATCAGAAGCAAAAAGATACTCTGCAGGTAGGCGGCAAGGCCGAAGCGGGCCCTTTCTCTTTGAGCGGATGGTGGAAGTGGAGCCTTACGTATCTTGAAGACGGTGATATCAGGTTGGATCAAAATATACACCTTGCTCCTCTGTTTTCGCTCGGGCAGGTGCGCATTGAGGGAAGTGCCGGCTATCGATGGGACTATTATGGAGAATCTGAGAAAAAAGCAGCACTTGGGGCGGTACTAAACCTTGGTGATTTTCGGTTTACCGGCCGATGTACAGTCAAAAAAACAGATATATGGCAGCTCTCCGGTACGGTAAAAGGGGAATATGCCTATGAAAGCGGAACTGCACATGCCGGGATTTCACTCGAAGAGACCGATACTTCCTGGTTTTCCCAAATCCGTTCTTCCGAGAGCGGCACAGTAGCTTCCGTTATTTCGAAGCTCGCGGTAACGATTGGCTGGAAAGTAAAAGCGGAATATCCTCCGATCATACACCGAGAATGAGTTTTGCCGTTTCAAAATAGATGGTAAGTCCTATGACATCGATTACCGTTGCCATAAGAGGTGCCGACATGACCGTCGGGTCCCACCCGAACCGTTCGATAATGAGGGGAGCCAGCGCTCCAATAATCGAAGAGAACAGAACGACAAAAACAAGACTTACACCGATGGTCACCGCCTCGATCAGCTCTATTCCGGGCGGGAGAAAAAAGCTTCTCAGCATAATCACGATACCGGTCCCGACACCTAAAAGGATTCCTACAAGGACCTCTCTGCCGAAAACCTTCACTATGTCCCTGAACCGAATATCTCCTGTGGCAAGACCCCGAATCATGAGGGCGGTAGACTGGTTTCCGGAATTTCCTCCGGTCTGCGTAATAACGGGAACGAAAATAAAGAGAAACGAAGCGGAGAATATAATTGTTTTGTAATGATCGAGAACATTGGTGGTAATTGTTCCTACTAAGAGGAGAATGATAAGCCAGGGGATCCGCTTTTTTACCAGGCCGAATACCGATGTCTCGAAGTACTTTTTAACACTCCCCTCCATAGCACCCATCTTATACACGTCCTCAGTATGCTCTTCGTGAATAACATCAATAACGTCGTCTACGGTAATAATACCGAGGAGCCGGTTATACGAGTCGAGGACCGGCAGAGCAAGCAGATCGTAGGTTTCCATAATCCGGGCCGCATCTTCCTGGTCCGTCTGTTCGTGAACGGTCACTACTTTTTCTTTCATAATAGTTTTAATGTGGACGGAGTCCTCAGAAGACAGAATATCTCGTAGAGATACAACTCCTAAGAGCCGTTTTAATTCGTCGATGACATACACGTAATAGACGGTTTCCATCTCTTTGGCACTTTTTCTGATAAAAGTGAGGGCCTGGGCAACGGTAATCGAAGCACGTACGGCAAGATACCGCGGGGTCATGAGCCCAGCGGCATCATCTTCGTCGAACCGTAATAAGAAAAGAGTTTCTTTTTTGACATCATCTTCTAAACTTTGCCAAACAGCCCTGCGTACATCGGAAGATACGCTCTGGAGAAAGTCTGTCAGGTCATCCGGTGCCATTTCAGAGAGAAGCAGTTTTCTATGGTCCACAGAGAGCTTCTGCAGGAGCTGCTCCTGTTGCAGATTAGACAAAAGCCCCATCAGAATCATTTTCTTTTCCATATCGAGGTTGAGAAATATTTTTATTGCCTGTTCATCGGTAAGAGAGTCCCACACTTCATAGAGTTCCTGAACATCTATTTCAGCGAGTAAGTTTTTAAGTTCTTCCTGAGTGAGAATAGCGAGATACTCTTGAATGTATTCAATTTTGCCGTCCATACTTTGCTCCTTTTTCGGCTACCCCGTATTACCACTTTCCGATACAGCGGATTTCACGCTCCATATGGAATCCGTACGCTTTTGCAACTGCTTCTTCCACATATTCTACAAGACGACGAATGTCATCTGCTGTAGCCCCGCCGGTATTGACGATAATATTTGCATGAAGGTCTGAAATTTGGGCCCCTCCGATACGCAGTCCCTTTAATCCGAGTTTATCGATCAAGGCCCCGGTAGGTTCACCGAAATCCCGGTTGTTTTTAAAAACGGAACCGGCGCTCGGAAATGTGAAATGGCCCTTGGCCGCTCTGTCGTTTCTGTACTGCATCATCTGTTCGTGTATCTTCTCGGGCTTTTCGGTTTTAAGAGGGCCGAAACAGGCGGAGACGATGATATCAGTTGTACGTTGAAAGGGGGAGACCTTATAATCGAACTGTGCTCTCTCTGCTTCGGTCCGTTTCCGTTCCCCTTTTTTTGTAACAACTTCTGCCGATAAAAGGATGTCGGAAACCGAGATGCCGTAACAGCGTGCATTCATCCACACCGACCCTCCCACACTGCCGGGCATCGAATAAAAAAACTCCAAACCGGACAAACCGGCTTCTGCCGCATATGATGCCGCGTCGCTTATCGCAGCGCCTGATTCGGCTTTAATGCAGGTCTCCGATATGTGTAGATGATGTAACGCTTTAAACGATATTACTAACCCGTCGATACCGTTATCGGAGACGAGAATATTCGCCCCTCCGCCCAAAGGAAACACAGGAACACCGAGTTCGTCGGCAGCACGAAGCGCGGCGACAAGAGCTGAAACGGAAGGGGGAATAAAGAAAATGTCCGCCGGTCCTCCCACCTCGAATGAAGTGTGTCTGCTCATCGGTTCATCGATTTTCGTTTCCCCGCATCTGTTGATTTTTTGTACTAATTTGCGTAGAGTACTCACGACACTACATAATAGCGGTGAATACTGTAAAAATCTACACAAAGGAAGTTTATTTGTGTCCCTTACGCTCTATAATACATTAGGAAGAACTCTGCAGGAGTTTTATTCTCTGAATTTCCCCCACGTCGGTCTCTACGGATGCGGGCCAACTGTCTACAATTACGCGCACATCGGCAATTTGCGGACCTACATCTTCGAAGACCTCCTGCGCAGGACTCTCGAGTATTTCGGATATGAAGTACATCATGTCATGAACGTAACGGATGTAGGCCACCTTACAGACGATGCCGATCAGGGCGAAGACAAGATGGAGGTAAGTGCGCGAGAGAAAAAAATGTCCGTATGGGAGATTGCCGAGTTTTATACCAATGCTTTTTTTGAAGATACGGACAAACTCAATATTCTGCGTCCGGAAGTGGTGTGCCGAGCTACAGACCATATCGAAGATATGATAGACTTGATAAAGCGGATCGAAGAGAACGGTTACACCTATTTCGCCGCAGGCAATCTCTACTTCGATACCACGAAAGTCCCGAATTATGGGGAGCTGGCCCTGCTCGACAGACAGGAACTCAAAGCAGGGGCGAGAATCGCTGTCGATGAGAACAAAAGGAACCCGCAGGATTTTGTTCTCTGGTTTACAAAATCTAAGTTTGAAAAACAAACCATGGTATGGGACAGTCCCTGGGGGCGGGGATATCCGGGCTGGCACATCGAATGCAGTGCCATGAGTATGAAATATCTCGGTGAGCAATTTGATATCCACTGCGGAGGAGTTGACCATATCCCCATCCATCATACGAACGAAATTGCTCAGTCGGAAGCTGCAACCGGAAAAAGATGGGTCAATTTTTGGCTCCACGCCGAGTTCCTGCTCATGGAAAAGAATAAAATGGCAAAATCCGCAGGGAATTTTATTACACTCGGAGATCTCGAGTCGGAAGGGTTTCATCCTCTCGACTATCGGTATTTTTGTCTGGGGGGACATTACCGCAGTCAGCTCCAATTCAGTGGGGACGCCCTTCAGGCCGCAAAGAACGCCCGGGAAAACGTAGTCGAGCGGGTTGCACGGTTGAAAGAACGTGTAGGTGCCGACTATGTATCCGCCGGTCCTAAACAGCGGTCACTCAAGGCCGGAGAGTATCAGACCACGTTCGAGGGTGATGCGGCACGTGATATCAATATCCCGAAGAGTCTCTCTTGTCTGTGGAACCTCTTAAAAGATGAACAGGTGCCCGATCATGAAAAGTTGGAACTGATAAAAGAGATGGACCGCATATTCGGTCTCGAACTCTACGAAGCGGAACTCGATACCGAGATAGATGATGAGGCAAAGGAACTGGTCCGGAAGCGGGAAGAGGCGAGAAAACAAAAGGATTTTGCTACTGCCGATAAACTGCGAGATGCGCTGAAAGAACGGGGAATCGTTGTAGAGGACACTCCGGAGGGGCCCCGTTGGAAAAAAGTGTAAGAAATCATGTAACGTTGGGATCGTTTATTTGTTTATAACATGAAAGGTGATTACTCAAAGGTATTTAACACAGTCTATGAAGGTGTATTCCCTGTTCTTATTCGCATCTCTTATCATATAACAGGAGATATGGTAGTAGCAGAAGACCTTTGCCAAGAGGCATTTATAAGGTATTATGAAAGAATGACCACATTTCCGGACGTCGATCAGGCCAAGTTCTGGCTAATTCGAGTGGTTAAAAATCTCTCCTTTAACTATCAAAAACGTAAAAATCGAGAAATCAAAGCGTATATTAAATATCTCAATGAACCGAAACGGACCGAAGAGTCCGGTGAGGTAACGTACCTGAAAAAAGAGATGTCCGCTGCTGTAAAAGCGGCGTTGGATAAACTTCCGGAAAAGTTACGTGCCGTTCTGGTCTTGCGTGAATATGGAGATTTGAACTACAAAGAGATCGCTAAAATTTTAAAGATTACGGAGGGCAACGTAAAAGTGCGTGTACATCGGGCCAGAGAACGGCTCGGCGATTTATTACAATCGGAGGATTAAATGTGTCCCGATAAACAAACCCTCTCTGCTTACTTTGATAATGAATTGGAGAAACCGTTTCACGAACTGGTTGCGGTCCACGTCGGTGATTGCGGCAGGTGTAAGAGTGAGGTGGACGGGATAGAATCAGTGTCCGGGTATCTGCACAGCGGACCGGAACCGGATTTCGAGCAGAGCAAGGCGAGAGTTAGGGAGAAACTCGAAAACAGACTCCCTCCGGAACCGTCACCGAATTTCTGGAATAAAAAAATCGCAGTACCGATTCCGATGGCTATGGCAGGAGCGGTCCTATTTTTTCTGCTGGTTGGAGGTATCTTTGTTGTATTTAATCGCACCAACGGTTATACTAGCGAAGTATCGGCAGTAGCTGCGGAAGAAAGCCGTCAAGCAGAGATCCTTATGACTGATTTGGAAATGGTCACCCGCTATATGGAATCGCACAACGATATCATTGAAGTGACGATGCAGCTTCCGGAAGAGTCCCGTTTCTATTTCAGCGGCGAACCAAAGCTAATTAGGGAGCAAGATTTTAAAAATAGTAGCCAATGAGAAAGCTTTTTATCTTTCTCGCAATTTTTATTACCACGGTTAGTTCTCTTCAGTCCGAAGACATTGAGAAAGTCCTGCGAATGCTCGAAGAGAAAGCACTCAAGGTGCACATTTCCGCCCGGGTCATTGAAAACGGCGATGTATCTGTCTGGAATATGGATATCTCGAAAATTACCATTTCCGGTAAAACGGTAAATGTGCGGCTTCGCGGAGACGATATCCTGGTTTATGCGAATATTACTCCGTATACGGAAGGGGACAATTCTATTCTCTTAGTGGCCCAAGGACAGGTGTGGATCAATTCTCCCGATTCACAACAGGTCAAATATAAAAGTACTATCAAGAGCCTTCCTATAACCGTGGGGGAGAAAGTGCTGTTCTACCCGCTCGGAGTTGCCGATCCGAACCAAATGGATATTGTTACAGTAGAACTTGCAATAGAAGTAACCCCGTATCATAAAATCATGTCCGGACCCACCGACTAATCTTTTATGGAAGAATACAAGCAGCAAAACGAAGAACAAGAGATAGAGCCTCTCCATAAAAGAATAGTCTGTCATAAGGCATTTCTCCCGTTCGTTCTTTTTTTTGGGCTCGCCATTTTGTTCGGCTTCAGTTCCCGTTTCTCCGACCAGCCGCCTCGTATTGAGGACATCACTCCGGCGATCGGAAGTCCCGGTGAAGTATTGGTGATAACAGGTGAATCGTTTGGTGATGCCAGGCAAGGCGGGGAAGTGCACATTGCCGGGACCCGCCCCACATCCTCATCGTATATCGAATGGTCGGATGAACGGATTAGCGTTCGCATCCCGCCCGGGGTCGGTTCGGGTCTTGTTTCGGTGATAACTCGAAACGGAAAGAGTAAAGGAATGCTTTTTACAAACCGGGACCATATTCCGGTCATCCTCGAAGGTCCTTCTCAGCCGGGCTATCCGTATATCGAAGAGATAACCCCGACAAAAGGAAGTGTCGGCACGCTGATTACGATTTCAGGAGTTAATTACGGCAGCGATAGGGGAAATGGAAAAGTCTATTTTACTTCCCTATCGGAAGGGGAAACGACTGAAGGGCAGGGGCAATCCGAACCGGATTCCATGATTGCTGCGAGTGAATCTGATTATGATTACAATATGTGGAGTAACCGAGAAATCGGCGTGTATGTACCGGACGGTGTGACATCAGGAAATATAAAGGTCGAGACGGACCGGGGTATAAGTAATGCGGCTTATTTCGAAGTAACTGAACAGGTGGGAACAAAACAGCTCGGACAGAGACGGGGGTACCAACTTCAATACGGGGTCCTGATTGATAATTTTATCGGAGAGGAGCAAAACAGCATTTATCTATGGATACCTACCATACACAGAGGGCTTTATCAGAACAACATTGAAATATCTACAGAGACGACACCGTATTGGGACAGCCTGGCCACTGTTAAAGTGTACCTGTTTGAAAACATCGAACCGTTCCGCTCCTATACCGTTACCCATACTATCTGGTTTGAGCGGGCCGGGGTAGAAACCCAGATCAATCCCGGAAAGGTGGTCTCTGAATACAATACCGAACGAAAACTGTTTGACGCGTTTACCGGAAGTGATTTCGTAGTACCGGCACAGGATGAAAAAGTTGTAAGGCTGGCGGAATCAATTGTGGGACGGGAGAAGAATCCGTACAGAAAGGCCCGTCTGGTCTACGATTATATTCTTGAAAACTATACCTATGATGAAGATCCGGTAGAAAAAGATGTGGTCAAGAGCATAAGCAAGAATGAAGGCGACGGGTATATATATGCAGTTCTCTATACTGCTCTTCTCCGGGCTGCCGGTGTGCCTGCCCGTCCGGTAGCAGGATATCTGGTGTACGGTAATAAACGTACCGCCGTCCATTACTGGAGTGAGTTTTATCTCGAAAAGTTCGGCTGGGTCCAGGTCGACCCTTTCTTAGGTGACGGCGTCCGGTTTATGGATGTTCCCGAGGTCTCGGATCCGGCTGAATACTACTTTGGGAATTTGGATAATCAGCATATTACCTTCTCAAGAGGTATAATCGAGACTATTCAGATGATTCCCAAAGGAAAAACGGTGGAGAAAACACGTTCCTATTCTTTTCAACGGATTTATGAAGAGGCTTCCCCTACAGTTGCTAACTACCGTTCCATATGGGACGATGTAACCATTGTCGAATGGTGGTAAAATTTTTTTTACTACATAGTATCTCCCGTCAGTGCCGAGACTAGAAGAGATGCAGGTTTTTCTTACACTATCGTTGACAAATGGATACCATGGCTTCTATACTTATTATGACACTAAATATACAGAGGCGATATGAATAATCCATTACAGCTTGCAATGGTCAATTTCAAAAAAGGTGCGTATATCATCGTAGAAGGCAAGCAAAATGCGGATTATTTTTTTATTATTCGCAATGGTAAGGTCCGCATCAGCAAAGAGGTGGAAGTTGTAGAAGAGGAGGGGGGCAATACCCTCGCTCCGGGTGATTTTTTCGGTGTTGTCTCCACCATGTCCTCCCACAGTCATATCGAAACCGCACAGGCATTGAGTGATCTCTCCCTCATATCGGTCCATCGAGACCAGTACGGACTGCTCATAGAGAAAAATACCCCGGTTGCAATGAAAATCATACAGGGGTTTTCAAGGAAGATGCGCTATCTCGACGAGGCCCTCACCAGGTTGACCTTAAAGAGCGCCGGGACTGAAGCAGCATCCCATCTTTTTCGGGTTGCCGAGTATTATGCACGGCAGAGCCAGTACAATCAGGCCTACTACGCATATCACCAGTTTATTAAATACTGCCCGCAAGATATGAATGTCAAAACTGCCAAGGAACGGATGGCCAAGATTAAACCGTACTCCAAAGCTGTGTATCTAGAAACCCAGAATGAAGAGTTTAACCGTACCTATCCAAAAGATACTATGATCTTCAGTGAAGCGCAGCCGGGGCAGGAGCTCTACATTATTCAGAAAGGCAGTGTAAAAATCACAAAAATCGTTAACGATAATGAAGTTCTGCTCGCCCTTCTAAAACCGGGGGACATATTCGGAGAGATGTCGCTTCTCGAGAACAGGCCCCGTTCCGCTTCGGCCATTGCTCATGAAGATGCCCAGCTGCTCGCTGTAAACAGGGCAAACTTCGAAAGAATGGTCGCTTCTCAGCCCCAAATTATCACCAGGCTCACCCAGCTTCTCGCAGAGCGTATCTGGTTTATCTATAAGCAGCTTGCCAACACCCAGCTCAGCGATCCGCTGGGAAGACTCTACGACGCTCTGCTCATTCAACTGGAAAAGAACAGAGTCATGGTGCGAAGCGGTGAAGCGTATACGTTCGAGTTTGGACCGAAAGAACTCGTCAATATGATTGGACTACCCTCGAACGAGGGGAACACCTATATGCGGAAGCTTTTCGAAAACAAAAAAATAAAGCTCATCGACAATAAAATTCACACATCTGATCTCGAAGAAATAGAAAAACAGGCAAAATACTACCGCAAGATGGAAAAAATCGAGAAGGCTAGAAAAGAGGGGAAACTGAGGGCCTGATCAGTTTCGCTACAAGGTGTCGATGAGGGGAAGAAAACTTTCTCCGTTCTCCTCGATAGTGAACAGTTCTCCCACACGATTTATCCTTACCATGAACTGAAAACCGGCTCTATTAGCAAGTGAGAAGAGCAGAACACCCTCAGGGGCGAGCAGGTTGATAACATCGGTGGGTACTCTCCGCACGGCTCCGTGGATAAAAATAAAATCGAACGGTGCTTCCCCGGCCCAAGCCAGTCGGTTGCGGCTCTCGGTTATATTTACCGAATAACCGAGAGATGAGAACGTGGTCTCGTATTGTGAGGCAAGTTCTCCGCTGTACTCGATAACAAAAACGGAGTCGGCAATACGAGAGAGGAGTGCAGCTGCGTATCCTGTACCGAATCCGAGTATCAATACACGTTTGTCCTCTAACCGGTCCGTGTTGCGGAAAATACGGGTGTAATAGCCGGGTGATGGGGCGGTGAGACCTTTACCGAGGGGAATGGTTGTATTGGTGTAAGCGAGATTGTCATAGGAGGATGGGACAAAGCGGTGCCGGGGGACTGTTGCTAGGGCTCGCAGCAGTTTGCCGCTCTCAATGTTGTATTCGGAGCGGAGACGTGCAGTCATTTCCCGGTGCTGCTCCCCGTAATCTCCGTTATTCTGAGCTCTCCCCGGAGCGGCAGCAAGTATGACAAAGGCTGTAATAAAGGCTAAAGCTAATCTCATCGTTGTATCATCGTGAACTTCTATTGGTTAAATATAACATCTAATTGGGTAAATGTGTGCTGCTCCCTCCAATTTGTTTTCTTGAACTGTTAGTATTATTCTGATAGGATTCCCACACATTCAGTCGAGCAAGCGAGGAACTTTCATGAAATCCGTACAGCTGCCGAAAGCGTACAACCCCGGAGATTTTGAATCCAGAATATATTCACTCTGGATGGAACACAGATCATTCGAACCTGCTCGTGAAGGCGCGGGTGGGCCTCCTTTTGTAATCGTCATTCCTCCTCCCAACGTCACCGGTGTACTGCACATGGGCCATGGGCTGAACAATGTACTTCAAGATATCCTTATCCGGTTCTACCGGATGTGCGGCAGACCCGCGCTCTGGGTGCCCGGTACCGACCACGCCGGCATCGCCACCCAGAACGTAGTGGAGAGACAACTTCGCAAAGAAGGGAGCAGTCGGCATAAACTGGGAAGAGAAGCTTTCGTAAAACGCACCTGGCAGGTAAAAGAAGAACATCACAAGATTATAAAACGGCAGCTGCAGAACATTGGTGCATCCTGCGACTGGAGCAGAGAACGGTTTACTCTCGATGAAGGTCTGTCCAAGGCGGTCCGGGAAGTGTTTGTCGGGTTATACGAAAAGGAGTTACTATATCAGGGAAACTATCTCATTAACTGGTGCCACTCCTGCGGGACCGCGCTTGCCGATGATGAAGTCGAGCATCAGGAAGTGACCGGAAAGATGTATCACTATTACTATCCGTTAAAAAACGGAAAGGGGAAGATAGAGATAGCAACAACGAGACCGGAGACAATGCTCGGAGATACTGCAGTGGCCGTTCATCCGGATGATCCGCGGTATCAGGAGTTAATCGGAGAAGAGGTAGAATTGCCGTTAACGGACCGTGTCATTCCGGTCATAACGGATGCATATGTGGACAAAGAGTTCGGTACCGGGGTAGTAAAAGTGACTCCCGCCCACGATCCGAATGACTGGGAGATCGGTCTGCGGCATGATCTCCCCCGTATCAATATATTAAACCCTGATGGGACGTTGAACGAGAATGTTCCGCGGAAATACCGAAATATGGATGTGCGCGCTTCCCGTAAAGCGGTGGTTGAGGACTTAAAAACAGAAGGGCTGTTTATTAAGGAAGTAGACCACAAGCACCAGGTTGGTCATTGCTACCGGTGTGATACGATCATAGAACCGTATCTTTCCAAACAGTGGTTCGTGAGAATGGAACCGCTCGCCCGCAAGGCACTCAAAGCGCTCCATGACGGAGAAATCAGGTTTTATCCTAAAAAATGGGAAAACACATATACGCACTGGCTCACTACCATCAGAGACTGGTGTATCTCCCGGCAGCTGTGGTGGGGGCATCGAATCCCGGTCTGGTACTGTGATGACTGCGGAGAAATCATGGTAAGAAGGGAGGACCCCACAGCGTGTTCGGCCTGTGGCAGTACACATATTCATCAGGATGAAGATGTGCTCGATACGTGGTTTTCGTCCTGGTTGTGGCCGTTTTCTACATTGGGGTGGCCCGAACAGACCGAAGATGTCGAGACATTTTTTCCAACATCTGCGCTGGTAACAGCGTATGACATCATCTTTTTCTGGGTTGCGCGCATGATAATGGCCGGCGAGGAGTTTATGGGTAAAGCCCCGTTTCGAGACATTTATATCCATGGGCTTATACGGGACAAACAGGGAAGGAAAATGTCCAAGTCGTTGGGGAACGGAATAGACCCACTGGAGATCGTCGATGAGTACGGCGCGGACGCACTCAAGTTTACTCTTGCTTTTCAGGCTGCCTGGGGACAGGATATCCTCATCGATAAAGAAAGTTTTAAACTGGGTTCGAAATTTGCGAATAAGATTTGGAATGCGACACGGTATCTACTGATGAACCTCGAAGGGAGGGAGCTCGTTCCCTTCGAAGAGATCCGGCTCGACGATATTGACAGATGGGTTCTGCATCGATTTACCGGTGCAGCTGGAAAAATACGCAATGCGGTAGAAAACTATCGGTTCAATGATGCGGGTCAGACCGGGTATGAGTTTTTTTGGAATGATTTCTGCGACTGGTATATCGAAGCGTCAAAACTGCACTTGCTTTCTCACAATGATGCGGAAAAAGACCGAATCGTCTCTCTGTTGATGCATATCCTTGAAATGACGTTACGGCTTCTCCATCCCTTCGTCTCTTTTGTCACCGAAGAGATATATCAGAAACTGCCTAATAAAAAGGGGTTGTTGCTGACCCGGCCCTATCCGGAGGTTATACCGGCGTGGAAGAATGAGGAAATCGAGGCGAAAATGCAGCTATTTCAGGAACTGGTACGGGCAGTTCGTACGCTGCGGAGTGAATTTGCCGTTGCGCCCGCGAAAAAAATTAAGGTGCATGTAAAGATTGAGCCCGGCTGTATTGCTCGTGATTTCTTCACAGACCATGAGGATCTCATGTCATTTCTTACCAACGCCTCGGAGTTGACAATTTCTGAAAAAGAGGCGGCAGATGAAGGTGCTGTTCCCATCGTCGGCAGTGAGTTCGAAGCGTATGTGTATATCAAGAATGTTATCGATGTTCCTGCAGAAGTAGAAAAGCTGAAAAAAGAGCTCGACGGTCTTACCAAGCTGATTAAACAGACGGAAGGCAAACTTTCAAACCAAAAATTCCTCGATAATGCACCACAAGAAATTGTTGAAAAAGAACAGGGAAAGGCCCGGGAGTTTAAACGAAGAAGTGAGAAAATCGAAGGCTACATAACCGAATTGAATAGGTAGGTTGTTTCGGCAGTTACTGCTCTATGATAAATCTTGCCACTTCTGCAGTACCGCTTTCGATAGCAAGTGATTCTATTCGCCGTTTATACGTTTGAAACAGATGCGGATTTACCAGCAGATCCTTTACGGTATCTACGATTGCCGAAGGGTTTTGGATAAAAAACCCGGCACCTTTTCTAACTAGAAAATCTACATTTCCCCGTTCTTGGCCGTACAGATAGCTCGTAACAATAAGCGGTTTTCCGAGGATTAGTGTCTCCATTACTGTCGCGGGGCCGCCTTTTGAAATGACAATATCGGCAATATTCATCAAGTCGGCCATAAAATCGATATATCCGAAAGCTCGGATTGAAGGCACCTCGTTCTCTGCGGCAAGGTTATCGATTTTTTTTTGAGCACGTCGATCATAACCGCAAACCACAACGAGATAGCAGGAGAACTGTTTTTTTACAAATGCTCGAACGATGTTTACAGCTGCGGGAAGACCCTCCCCGCCTCCTGCAATGAGTACGAGGGGGATGTCCTCGATGAACCCGTACTTTTTCCGAGCTGTCCGCCTCTGTAGCGGCGAGTAGGGGCGTCTGTGCTTTTCTTTCAGAATGATGAAAAATTGATGGAGAAGCCGCCCCGGTATACCGAGTTTATCCCGAGCATAGGCGAGTGCCCGTTTTGAAAACACGACCGTCTCGAGGCACCGGTTTTCAAACCAATAGGGGTGGGGAGTAAACGGGTCGGTAACTATAGTGATTACGGGGACAGATAGACCGTTCTTTCTGACAACGCGGTATACCGGTTCAATTAAAATAAAATGAAGGATGACGATTTTATTGATGTTCAATCGCTCTATTTCTGAGTGTATTTCTTTTTTAAGGCAGTGATAAAAGAAGTGATCAGCTAGTTTTCTAAGAAAGGACAATTTTGTCGATTCAAAGATGAGAACCCATAAACAGGGCAGATGATTGGAAACAGCTCTATAGCCGTTTTCAAGAAAAATGGTTAAAAATGTTCGCTTTTTTTGGAGCGGATTACAGAGAAATGCTCTCGTCCCCTCACTCCGATAGTAGTTATTGATCGCTTCCTCGAGGGCGATGGCTGCGGACAGATGGCCTCCCCCCGTTTTCAAATAAACAAGGAGGATATTCTGTTTTTCATTGGTACCCAACGTATCTATCGCCTTTTCAGTTTTTTCCCTTTCCAGATAATAGGGGTCTTGAGAAGAGCAAACAAATCTACGGTGATGTAGAGAAGCCCCGAAAACAAGATAGCAGGCACGATAAAGAGCCAATACCTTATAAACGGCATTTTTGACAAAACGGCCCCCGAAACAGCGACCATAAACATGCTGGTAAACGTAGATACTGCTATCAATCCCAGAAGGGGGTAGAGCGGTATAAAAGGCGTTGCCAACACGCCGCCTGCAAGATAGAGCATAACAGCGGAATAGCCTGCTACCGTACCGGGATCGGGAGAGAAAAATGCCCCGCTGCTCCAGCGCAACTGCTGATAGGTAAGACGTTGTAATGTCGGTTGAGGAGCAGCGGTAACGGTTACGTCCGGCATGGTAAGCCCGGCAATACGGTACGAGCTCTGCTCCCTTACCGCGGAAATAAGAGCGGCATCTTCCGTGGGTGTATATTCAAGTGTCTCGTACCCGCCGATTGTATCGAGAGCGTGCCTTTTTACACCGAGATTATTTCCGAACGATCCGGTACCGATTCCCAATCCCGCCGAACCTACCAGATAGTAGTAGCGGAAGAGGTGATCGAACACCTGATAGGTACCAAGAAACCCTTTCCCAAACCTGGTGTGAACAGGACCGAATGCTATTCCTATTTCCGGAGCAGATAATTGGACCGTGTAGGTTTCGATCCAGGTTTTTGCAACGATACAGTCCGCATCTGTGAAGAGAAGCAGGTCCCCGCCTGCACGGGCTATCCCGTTTACTAAGGCGAACTGTTTCGGATTAACTGTTTGCGGGTTCTCTTTTAGTGTTACAATAGTAGTCTGTTCAGGGTTTCGGCTTCGCCACTCTTCCATGATCTCCGGTGTTCTATCTGTGGAACGATCGTTTATCAATATCAGTTCAAAATTACTGTATGTCTGTCTTTCCAGAGATTGGAGCAGGGTCGGCAGAGTATCTTCTTCATTACAGGCGGGAATGATGACACTTATCTTCGGGGCGGCCGGGTCCTGTTCTAACGTGGGCTGCCCCCTCCGTTTTTCTGCAATTCTACTTAATAGTATTCCCACTACGATGAGAATATGGGTGAGGAGAGTAATACCTGCGAAAAAAACAACAATGATATGTGCTATGAAGAGTATCATATCGAAGAGGGTGGAAAGACCGATTGTGCTCTCTTTTCCGGATACAGTTTCAGGATGGATTTTTTGTCTGCCCTGCAGATTCCCCGCTCGGTGATCAAGCTGGATACGAGCCGGCCCGGTGTTACATCGAAACCGTAATTTTTCGCCTCGGTTGTTTCGGGACACAGGAGTATTTTCTCTGTTCTGCCGGCGCCGTTTCGCCCGGAAATAAAACGGACCTCGTCAGAGTCCCGTTCTTCGATAGGAATCTCGTTCACCCCGTCGTGTAATTCCCAATCGAACGTTGAGGAAGGGAGGGCCACGTAAAACGGTATGCCGTTATCATGGGCCGCTAACGCTTTCAGATACGTTCCGATTTTATTGGCGACATCTCCGGTAACGGTCGTCCGGTCGGACCCTACAATTACAATATCGACGAGACCATGCTGCATGAGATGGCCGCCGGCATTGTCTACAATAAGATGATGCGGTACCCCGTGCTCACCTAGTTCCCAGGCGGTCAAACGGGCGCCTTGATTGCGCGGCCGGGTTTCATCGACCCATACGTGCACGTTGATCCCCTCGTTAAAAGCGGTGTAGATTGGTGCGGTAGCACTGCCGTAATCGACAAAAGCGAGCCATCCGGCATTACAATGGGTAAGAATATTGACCGGCCCGCCCGGTTTTTTTGCACTCTTTTTCCGCTGGGCTATGTCTCGGATAAGTGCGGCCCCATGTTCGCCTATCCGTCTGCAGTAGTCGGCATCTTCATCCGCAATTGCGTTGGCCGTATCGAGGGCGGTTTTTATCTTTCTGTCCGTACCGGTAACTGCCGAGATCACTTCCAATTGTCTTTTAACGGCCCATTCGAGGTTTTTGGCGGTCGGACGGGTGCTGACAAGTGCTTCCGCTGCAGAGTACATGTAATCCGAAAATGATTCCGGGGGTGCAGTAAGGGCGGCGACATACATGCCATACCCGGCGGTAGCACCGATCAGCCCGGCCCCCCGTACCAGCATCTCTTTTATTGCAGAGACGAAGTCGTTAACCGTCTTAAGTGAAACGACTTCAAAGGTGTGGGGTAGCTTGCTCTGATCGATAATCTCGATCGATGTGGGGTCGTCCGGGGAGATCCAAATTGTTCTGTACCGGTTTCCGTTTACTTTCATGGATTCTAACGGCAGTATAAAAGAAAGTTTTAACAATTTCCAGTACACTTGACAGTAAAACTATATTGCGGTTGAATATCGGGAACCTCTTTATAGTGCCTCAAACCTTGTTGCACGAGAGAAACGGTACAATTAATAATTTCAGGAGGAAGTTTTGTATAAACCTGTTGATCCTAAAGTCGATTTTCCTCAGATGGAAACAGCTATTCTAGATTTCTGGGACAAAAACGACATCTTTAGGAAATCAATTGCCGCGAGAGAAGACGCACCGGAGTATATTTTTTATGACGGACCTCCGTTTGCCACCGGACTTCCTCATTTCGGACATTTTGTCCCGAGTACAATCAAAGACATCATCCCCCGTTATCAAACAATGAAGGGTAAAAAGGTAGACCGGCGGTTCGGATGGGACTGTCACGGTCTTCCTGTCGAATACGAGATGGAAAAAGAGCTCGGCATCTCCGGGAAAAAAGAAATCGAAGATTTCGGTATAGCCAAGTTTAACGAATCGTGCCGTTCTATCGTACTGCGGTATACCAACGAATGGCGGCGGGTGATTACCAGGCTCGGCCGCTGGGTTGATTTTGACAATGATTACAAAACTATGGAACCGGATTATATGGAGTCGATCTGGTGGGTCGTCAAACAGCTGTGGGAAAAGGGGCTTCTCTTCGAAGGCCACTACATTCTTCCATACTGCCCGCGCTGCTCGACAGTACTTTCAAACCACGAACTGAACCTCGGCGGGTATATGAACATCCAGGACCCGGCAATAACGGTCCGTTTTAAAGTAAAAGGAGAGGATAATACCTATATTCTGGCCTGGACCACAACGCCCTGGACGCTGCCCTCGAATTTGGCCCTGACCGTAGGCCCGGACATCACCTATGTAAAGGTAAAAGACGGCGATGAATACTACTTTTTAAGCAAAGATGTGCTCCCGAACTACTACAAAAGCGAAGAAGAGTACGAAATCGTAGAGGAGTTTACCGGCAGCGAACTCGAACATACCGCGTATGAACCTCTTTACCCCTATTTCTCAGAACTCGAAGAGAAGGGGGCTTTCCGTGTCTTTGTTGCAGATTACGTTTCGACTGAAGAAGGGACCGGTATTGTTCACACCGCACCGGGGTTTGGCGAAGAGGACTACAATGTTCTCAAGGACACCGACATACCGACAATTTGTCCGGTTGATGCCGAAGGCCGGTTTACCGAAGAGGTCGCCGATTACCGGGAAATGTACGTAAAAGATGCTGATAAACAGATCATGGAGGACCTCAAAGAACAGGGGAAACTGATAAAGCGGGAGACCTACAACCACAGTTACCCCCACTGCTGGCGATGCAAATCGCCCCTTATCTACCGGGCTATTTCTTCCTGGTTTGTAAACATCGGGAAAATCAAGAAAAAAATGCTTGAGGCCAATCGAAAGATCTACTGGGTACCTGACCATCTCAAAGAAGGGCGCTTCGGCAACTGGCTGGAAAATGCCCGCGACTGGGCGATTTCGAGAAACCGGTACTGGGGAAATCCCATCCCCATCTGGACATGTGATTCCTGCGAGGAAAAAGTGTGTATCGGTTCACGGCAGGAACTGTATGAGCGTTCCGGTGTACAGCTCGAAGATCTGCATAAACATTATGTAGATGATGTTACGTTTCCCTGCTCATGCGGGGGCACTATGAAAAAAGTACCGGAAGTGCTGGACTGCTGGTTCGAGTCCGGGGCCATGCCGTATGCCCAAAACCATTATCCGTTCGAACAGAAGGAGCATTTCGAAGCCCACTTTCCGGCAGATTTTATCAGTGAAGGGCTCGATCAGACCCGGGGATGGTTCTATACGCTGACAATTCTCGCAGCAGCGCTTTTTGATAGTCCCGCCTTTAAAACGGTGATTGTAAACGGATTGGTCCTCTCCGAGGGCGGAAAAAAAATGAGCAAATCGGAGCGGAACTATACCGATCCGATGGAGGTGATCCGTTCTTTTGGTGCTGATGCGCTGCGGCTGTTTCTGATGTATTCACCGGTAGTCAGAGCGGAGGACCTCAAGTATTCTGATGAGGGGGTAAAAGAGATCCTCAAAACGATCATCATTCCGCTCTGGAACTCATACAGCTTTTTTGTAACATATGCAAATATCGACACCATTGTTCCTTCAGGTGACATTGCGAATCCTGAAAATCCGCTCGATAGATGGGTCCTTTCCGAAGCCGAACACTTAGTAGGGCAGGTCACTACGGAGATGGACAGATACGATCTGCAGAAAGCAATTGGACCTGTTGCGGAGTTCATCGACTCGCTCAACAACTGGTACATCAGGCGGTCGAGAAGACGGTTCTGGCGTTCCGGGAACGATAAGGACAAACAGCAGGCTTATGAAACGCTCTATACCGTGTTGATGAAATTGATTACGGTTGCAGCACCCTTTATTCCTTTTATTACGGAAAACATTTTCCAGAACCTACGCAGAGACGACCAGCGGCAATCGGTCCATCTCTGCGATTTTCCGGTGGAAAACGGTGATCTCCGGGACAAAGAACTCGAGAAGAAAATGAGCATTACCCGGCAGGCGGTCCGTATGGGGCGTGCGTTGCGGAGTATGCATTCGATTAAAATCCGGCAGCCGTTGAAAGCGATCCACCTGGTAACCCTGGATAAGAAAGAGAAAAAAGTGCTCCGGGAGATGGAAGACATAATCCGGGAAGAGCTCAATGTAAAAGAAGTTGTATTCAGAGAGAATGAAGAAGACCTGGTAGAGTATCAGGCAAAACCCAATTACCGGGTACTGGGAAAACAGCTTGGAAAAGATATGAAGGCGGCGGCAAAGAAAATCGAATCGCTCTCGATGCGGGAGATACAGTCTCTGCTGGAAGGCGCGACACTCTCCATTGAGCTGGACAATAAGGTCTTGGAACTGACAAAAGAGAGTGTGGTCATTCAGAGAAACGAAAAAGAAAACCTCAAGGTGCTAAACGAAGGCTCTCTTACAGTCGCCCTCGATCCGGAAATTACCTCGGACCTCAAACTCGAAGGGACAATGCGCGATATTGTCAGGTCAGTTCAAAATCTGAGAAAAGAAGCGGGGCTGGAAGTTACCGACAGAATAGAACTTTCTCTCTACGGATCGGAGGGGATTAAACAGGCGGTCGAGACTTTTGAAGACCACCTGATGGATGAGACATTAGCTCAATCCTGGAAATGGGAAAAACCGGATGATGCAAATCGGGTCGATTGCGGAGAGGAGAACTGTTATATTTCCCTCAAGAAGGTGGGCTGACAATATGAAGTATCGAACGCTGCCGGTATCTTGTATTCCGATTCTCCTGCTCCTGCTTGCAGGATGCGCCACCGCTGTCAAACAGCTTCCAGGAGAGTATTATATCGGGATGATGCCCGAGGAGAGCTCATATCTATTAAAAATAGATGTGCGTAACAATAGAAGCCTTACAGAATTACTGTTACAACCGAGTTTAAACGGAGAGGCCCTCCCTTCACAGCTCGTAGACCGTATTTCAAATGCGTATATGGCGGTCCAGCCCGCCTCGTCGTCCGCCTCATCTCCCTTCGCAGCTCCTGTAATTTCTCTGACCGCTACCGGACAGTTTCCTACCGGTATTATTTCTACGAATCTCGACCGGGAGAATGAATGGGAAAAGAGATCTAATCACATTACCTACTGGTACAATAAAAAGCTATTGTTGGAACTGGCTCTTCCTGAACGGAACCTCCTCTGCCTCTCAACAAAGAATGTGGGTGCGATGGTCGATCGTTATAACAAACGAAAAACGATGCGCATACCGGAGGAAGTTCGCCGGGAGTTCGATATCTCCGATGTGGTAGTCTATATTCCCGACCCGGGAGCGGATATGCTTGCACAGGGTGGGGGAGCCGGTGCTGTTGGTTTCAATGCGGATCTTCCAATTGATGCCGTCTGGATTACATTGTTCTCACCGGTTGAAGATACGAAACGTTCTGAGACGGCACAAAACAGTAATCATGCGGAGCTCTCGTATGATGTGGCACTCGTTTTCAAGGTCGCTGATCCTTCGAAAACGAAACAACTTACCCTCATTTCCAGGCTTTTTATTGTAGCCTGGATGAAGCAGGCAGACATCGGCGATATTTCGACACTGAGGGAGAAAATCAGCATAACCGCAGGCGGCGATCATGTACGAATCGAAGGGCTCGAACTCACCGTAGCGGAGATCGCTAAAGGGATAGGCAGCCTCCCTTTCGGCCCCGCCGTCCCGGAAAGTTCTCGACCTGAGGACCCTCAGCATGTAAGCCTCTCGAACGAGCGGTAGCGAGATACGAATCGGTCATGAAAATCGGAGTTGTAAATTATGGTGCCGGTAATCTCAGAAGCGTAGAGACGGCGTTGCAGTACTTGCATGCTCCCTATACCGTTACCGCAGATCCGCAGGAATTACTAAAAACGGATAGGATCATTTTCCCGGGCGTCGGTGAAGCGAATGCCGCAATGGCTGAATTACGCAGGTCCGGAATGGACGAGGCGATTCGGGAAGTCTTCGATCGGGGAGCTTTGATTCTCGGGATCTGTATCGGGTGTCAGGTCGTGCTCGACTACTCCGAGGAAAGCTGTACCGAATGTCTCTCCCTTCTCCCCGGCAGGGTAGTACGGTTCTCTTCAGAACTGCAGGATAAATCCGGGACGCAATTAAAAGTCCCCCATATGGGGTGGAACGAAGTAATGCACAGAAAAGAGCACTGGATTTTCAAAGGTATTCCCACTACCGGCACGTTTTATTTTGTACATTCATACTATCCGAAGCCCGCAGAAGAGAAACACATTCTTGCTGAAACTGAATACGGTGTCTCTTTTGTTTCGGCATTCGCAGATGAGAACCTTATTGCCGTCCAATTTCATCCTGAAAAATCGGGAGAAGCCGGGTTGAAACTGTTAACAAATTTTATTACCGAGACATAGATATACCAATGCTGAAAAAACGAATTATCATCTGTTTAGATGTACGGGAAGGAAAGACTACCAAAGGTGTTCGATTCAAAGGTAATGTCGATATCGGAGATCCTGTTGAGATGGCCCGTGAATATTATCGGCAGGGAGTTGATGAGCTGGTATTCTACGATATAACCGCTTCAGCGGAAAATCGCGGCATCATAATCGACGTCGTTGAACGTGTTGCGGAACAGATTTTTATACCCTTCGCGGTAGGCGGAGGGATAAAAACCGTCGATGATATGAAGCGCGTTCTGTTAGCGGGTGCTGAAAAGGTGAGCGTTAACAGCCAGGCAGTGAAAAATCCCGGCATAATTGAGCAGGGGGCAAGTTTGTATGGAAGTCAGTGTGTGGTACTGGGGATGGATGCTGCGAGGGACCCCGAGATGCCGTGCGGATACAGAGTGTTTATTAATGGCGGGAGGACAGCTACCGGACTCGATGCATTGGAATGGGCCGAGGAGGCGGTAAAAATTGGGGCCGGAGAAATTGTACTCAACTCAATTGATGCCGACGGTACGGAAGCAGGATATGAGCTTACACTTACCAGAATGATATCGGAACAGGTAGAAGTCCCTGTCGTTGCATCCGGTGGTGCAGGGACCCCCCGGCATCTTGTTGATGTACTTACCCGCGGAAAAGCGGATGCAGCACTTATAGCGTCGATGACCCACATTCGAGGCTACAGCGTTGAAGCGATAAAAAAGTATCTCGATGTTCATTCTGTTCCGGTAAGAATATAAGACACACGATTATCCGGCAAAAAAAAACAATTTTTATTAGTAACTCTATTGTCACTGACGGTACGTCTTCAGTATATTAGGTATGTAAATGTGAGAGAGGAGTACACAATGCCGACCTATGAGTATGAATGCATAAGCTGCGGCCATACCTTTGAGCTTTTCCAGTCAATGTCGGAAGAGCCTGCAAAAGAATGTCCAACGTGCGGTAAAAAGGTCCGCAGATTGATCAGTCCCGGGTTAGGAATCATCTTTAAAGGAAGCGGTTTCTATGTAACTGATAACCGAAACGGAAGCAACGGATCATCTGCATCAACAGCAAAGAGTGAAAAAGCAGACGGGAGTTCGGCTTCGAAAGAAAAATCTTCCGGAGAGAAAACCGGAGGAGGTGAATCCAAAACGGGAAACTCCTCTACCAAGGAAAAGACCGCTTCAGATTCCTCCGGAGGAAAGAAGAGCTGATTTATTGTAGTTCTTTATGTTTTAGACCTTTAGATGTCGGGTAAATTATTACCGCCGAATCCTCTTTCTTCATAAGGAATTTCACCTTCTTTTCAAAGAGAGTTCTATTCATCGCTGTATCGATGAGAAAAAGATAATCGGTTACTTTCTGTATTACTGCCTGTCTTCCTAATAATTCACCGAGCTGCTCGTTAAACTGTTCATTTTCAGTCAAACATACGAGATACCAGGTGTCTTTCATCCTTCCTAAGTTTAGCCAGTCTCCAAATTGCACTGTGTTATCCTCCTCTGTGAATGCGTTGTTATTCGAGTATGTCGGAAAAATAATGGATTTCTGTCTGTTCTACAGCTGTTTGTATGGTTTCTTCTAGATCGATCGTATCGAAAACACGGCGGATTTTTTCGAACGCCGGCCTGATAAGGGGGCGTCTTGGTGCAAAAACCGTACAGCAATCATCATAAGGGAGAATCGAGATATCATAGGTGCCGATATTTCTCCCTAATGCGATGATCTCCTGCTTGTCCATTCCGATACAGGGACGGAGGACCGGATAGGAGACAACACTTCCGGTAAAACGGAGGCTTTCTATGGTTTGGCTTGCTACCTGACTCAAGGCCTCACCGGTTACAAGGGCACCACCGCCCCGTTCATGCATAAGTCTTTCAGCAATGCGCATCATGGCTGCACGCATGATGAGTGTAATTTCTTCCTCGTTCGATTCAGTTTTTATTTGCACCTGGACATCGGTAAACGGGACGACAAACAGCTCGAGGCCGCAGAGATAACGGGCTATGTGTGCTGCTAGAGATTTCACCTTCTCTAATGCATCGTCGGAGGTGTAGGGGTAGGTGTGAAAATAAACCGCACTGAGGTTAAGGCCCCGCTTAGCCATAAGATATCCCGCTACGGGAGAATCGATCCCCCCCGAGAGGAGCAGCATGCCTGTTCCTGCCGTACCGACCGGCAGCCCTCCCGGCCCCGGAGTCGTCGGCCCGTAAATGACCGTTGTATCTCTAATCTCGATATGCAGTATCCAGTCCGGATTATGGACATCAACGACAAGCGGATCGATTGTTGTCCGTAATGCCTCACCGACTTCTACTGCAATGTGATACGAGTTATAGGGGAACTTTTTGTCCGATCTCCTGGCTTCTATTTTGAATCTGTTTCCCGGCCCCGAGGCAAGGATCTGCTGTGCTAATGAGAGACAGTTTCTTTTAATGGTTTCAATGTTTTTTTCACAACGGATTACTTCTCCAAAACGCACCACGCCGAATGTGGTCGCCAAAACGGTTTCTATCGTTTTTTTAGAAGCATCGTGTACGGAAAGGTAGTATCTTCCCTTTTTCCCGGTAAAGGAAGAAGAATACTTTTTCAATTTATTTTTGATGTTATTTTTTAAACGCTGCTCAAAAAATTTGAGGTTACCCCCTTTGAGAGTCAATTCGCCCACTTTTACGATGTATTCAGATTCCATACTGTTTATTTTCTACTGATCTCGAGAAGTTTTGGTGCTTCGCCTCGAAGGGTTTTACAGAACCCTCTCACATCATCTTCTGTTGTATCGTAGCCGATGGAAATCCGTATTGCTGAGTGAGCATCAGCCTCGGAAATACCTAAATAAGCAAGGGGCCGGATCCTCTTTTTTGCGGAGCGGGAACAGGCCGAACCGGTAGAGATGGCATACCCCTTATCACTCATCACACGCACTAATACCTCTCCCGGTACAGGCGGGACAAATGCGGCAGTGATAAACGGTGAGTAAGATGCCTTATCAGCTCTTTCCAATAGCCTGCAGAAATCCATGGACTGCAGTTCATCTACTAAGATAGATTTAATTCCATACGCTTTTCGAGCATTTTCGTTTACCTTCGGTACGCATTTCTTCATCGCCTCACCCATCGCCCAAATTGCCGGAAGGTTTTCTGTTCCGGGTCTCATGCCATACTCCTGTTCACCGCCTGAGAACACGGTTTGCAGGGGTTTTTTTACATACAGAATACCGGCCCCCCGTGGGCCTTTGATTTTATGCGCGCTGAAAGAGGCTGAATCCACTGAAAGCGTTCCCAGATCGATTGGTACTTTCCCGAGCCCCTGTACCATGTCGCAGTGAAGATGGATCGGACGGCCGTTCTTACGTTCTTTTTCACGAACAAGGGAGCAGATTTTTTCAATTTGCTGAACAGCTCCGGTGTCGTTACTTACCAGCATGACTGTTACCAGGTCTGTTTTGTCATCAAGACTCTCAGCGATAGCTTCAGGTTCGATGCAGCCGTTTGCCTTTCCTCCGACGATGCGCAGACCTGCCCCGAACTCTTTGAGCAGATGCACCGATTCGAATACCGAGGGGTGTTCGATGCCGGTGGTAACGACTCCATACCCGCTTCTTTTTCTCATAAATGATGAGATAATAAGATTATTAGCTTCAGTACCGCCTGAAGTGAAAACAATCTCGGACGGTTTAACGCCTAAAAGAGCAGCGCACTGTTTTCGGGTACGCTCGAGTAAGGATGCCGAATCTCTTCCCAGACGGTGAATTGAAGACGGATTGCCTAGAGAGGATGCTGCGATATCCGCCATACCGGCTATGATATCGGGGTCCGGGACCGATGTTGCCGCCCAATCGAGATACGTTGTGTTGTGCATGGATGATTAATATATCGAGAGAATAGTGTTTCTGCAAGTGAACCGGATGGACGAAAAGATTCATTTCTATATTTATAGGTTTTATGCTATATATGCTTGAAGAATTTCTACAAACTGTGTACACTAGAACTTCTATGAGTGATATTACATGTTGTTCTGATCAGCTTATTGAATCGTACGCGGAACGGCTAAAAGTGTGCGGCCACCCGGTTCGGCTCAAGATACTCTGTCTCATTGATAGAGAAGATGCATGTGTAACTGATCTATGGACTTGTCTCAATCAGCCGCAGCCTGTTATATCTCAACATTTAGCTGTGCTAAAAGACAAAGGTATCGTTAAATCCCAGATCCAGGGAAACAAGCGCATCTATTCAATTGCCGACCCCTTTGTAAAAAACATTATCGAATCATTTGCCCACGAATAACCCGTCTAGAGAAGCGTGGTCGAAACTCCCAATTATTTAACCAAGCCTTTATGTGTATAAAAGCGAGGAGAAAATATCGTGGAGTTTCGACGAGTAAGAGAGAAGAAGAAAGCTTTTCAGAGAAGCGTGGTCGAAACTCCCAATTATTTAACCAAGCCTTTATGTGTATAAAA
>CAZQKT010000004.1:0-9877 GCA_964594055.1 uncultured Spirochaetales bacterium | reverse complement strand
AGAAAGCTTTTCAGAGAAGCGTGGTCGAAACTCCCAATTATTTAACCAAGCCTTTGTGTGTATAAAGGCTTGGTTAAATATCATAGGTCCTGAGTCAACTGAATAAACTGGATGATGGTGGTGGCTACCCCAATGATCGCGGTCACCCAGCCCGTTGTAATGAGAAAATTCTTTACGAACTGATCACTCTTGAACAGAATGTTTTTCGCCACATAAATGTTGGTACCCGGGTCTACCGAATCGGTAAGGTTTACTTTGCTCTTTTTGCCTTTTTCATCGACAAAAAAGATCCCGTTCGGATCCCCGATATTATCAACGATTCCGCCGGCATACAGAATATAGTCCGATACTCTGAGATCGGGTCTGTAGGAAAAGGAACCGGGACTATTGACCTGGCCTGTAACGAACACCATCTGTCTTCGGGCAACATAGATATGGCTTCCCGATTCGACCGGCTCTCTCGGACCGACTCTTGTCCGGTTACCGACCTCGTCGACAAAGTACAGCTCGTCCGGGTTCCCCGTCTCTTCTTTTATTCCTCCGGCCCGAAGGATGTAGTCGGAGACCTTCATACCGTTTTGGTAGTTGTACGAACCGGGGTCGGTAACCTCTCCGGTTACAAAGACCTGTAGTTTTTTCATCGCCACATAAACGAGATCCCCCGGATCGAGGGGGAGGTTCAACCGCTTGTCCCGCGATTTCCAGAGGTCTTTAATGTTGATGTTTTTTCTCTCTCCGGTTTCGGCTTTCTCGACATAGCTCGTTTCTTTTTCGTTTAAAAAAGGCGTGGGGCCACCGGTAAGGTCGAGTACATTGAGGACGGTGATTCCGGGGTAGTACGGTATATCGATGCGGACCGGCTGCGTGGGCACTTTGACCGGGGAGTCACCTATGTATCTCGAACCGAAAATTGCACCTTCGATCGTTATCATCTCTACATTTTCAGCGATGGAATGCACAGTAACAACATCGCCGTTTTGGATGTCATAGGTGTCAAACTCTTCTCTGGATACGTTGACGGTGTGTCGGACACCTCGTTCGTCTAAACTCACAACATCAACCGAAGAGGTTTCCGCATCCGGCGTCATCCCGCCTGCCAAATTGATAAGCGTTTTGAGAGTTTCCTCCGGCTGTAGTTCGTAATATCCGGAATATTTCACCTCTCCTGTTATGTTCGCAACAACTTCTGCCTGCGGGACATATATCTTATCACCGGGCTGGAGCCCGGGGTTTGCATCAAAATCAGCATACGCATAGAACCTGGAAATATCTACCGATTCACGGACCTCCCCACCGTCTTCTTCTCTGATTAGCTGTATAGTGCGGTAGCTTGCTCCCGGTTTGAACCCACCTGCAACTGCAATCGCCTCGATTACACCCATAAGCGGATTCGCGACAATATAACCCGGTGCATTTACACCGCCGTAGATAAAAACGTTGAATTGAGCAGGTGAGGTCAGCCGAAAGTTGACGTACTGGACCGGCATCAGGTTTTTTATTCTTCGTAAGATATAATCCTGAAGCCCGGGTAGAGTCATATCTTTGACATTGATATTTCCGAGAAAGGGGATATTGAGATTAAAGTTGTCCTGCAGCTGCATCGTATACTCTTGCGAGTTGGAGATAGAGCCATCGCTTCTGATTCCGGTAGAAACGGTAAGGACGAAGATATCGCCCGGTGTCAAATTGTACTCTGACATGACCGAAAAATTCTTGGTGAAATCGGTATTAAGGCTGCGTACTTGTCTGAAAATATTGGCCTGGAGTCCGAACCCGGGGTTCTCTTGCGCGGTTTCTGTAGTCGTTGTATCCTGAGTATCGTTGTTCCGGGTGTTGGTTTCTTGCGTAATTAGAGGATGTACGGACAGTATTATCAATGTGAGTATGGTAATGATCGTCTTTCTCATGGCGCACATAGTATCAATATCCTTTTTGCTGAGTCAAGTAAAATTGGGAAATATGCTCTTATACAATATACACCATATTGGTAAACTAACAAGGACCTAACATGAACAATTTCGACTGCAGACTTCAAAACAAAGTGACTCGGATTACATTTGCTAAGCGGGATGAGATTGTCATGTTTCTACGGCACCATTCCTGTGTGGCCGTGTTTGATACCCATACCGCGCAGCTGTTGCCTCCTTCGCCGCAGGGGAGCTCGGCAGATTCTCGTCTCGTTGTCTCTGCAGGCGAGGAACACAAAACCTGGCAGAATATCCTCGAAATTATTACCGCCGGGATGCATAACCGGCTCGGACGTGACGGGCTTTTTCTCGGCATAGGGGGCGGGGTGGTTTGCGATATGACCGGCTTCGCTGCAGCGGTGTACATGCGGGGGTGCAGATTGGTCCTGGTTCCGACATCTCTCCTTGCTATGGTCGACGCGGCGATCGGAGGAAAAACCGGAATCGATTTCGGCGGGTATAAAAATATCATCGGTTCTTTTTATCCCGCGGAAGAAGTGAAGATCTGTCTCGATTTTTTAGAAACTCTTCCCGACCGGGAGTTCCTCTGCGGGCTTGCCGAGATACTCAAACACGCACTGCTTGCCGACCGGCACCTTTTAGAGCTGCTCGAATTCAAGTCGGCTGAGGTCCTTTCCCGGGAGAGACCGCTCCTTGAAGAAATCGTAGAGCGGGCCATACGGGTGAAAGTTACTATCGTGGAAAAAGATTTTCTAGAAAACGGAGTGCGCGAACTTCTCAATTTCGGACATACGTTCGGACACGCTTTGGAATCGGTAACCTCGTTTTCCGGATGGAGCCATGGGGAAGCTGTCGCATGGGGTATGGTAAAGGCACTCGAGACGGGAGTAGCATGTGGTATAACCGAGCAGGAGTACCTCGACCGAGTGCGGAGTATCGTCCGCACGTACGGCTACCGTACAAAAAGCGGTGTCTCCGCAGAGAAGCTGATTGCAGCGATGAGTTACGATAAAAAAAAGAGAAGTGGAGCGGTGCGGTTTGTTTTGCAGCGTTCACTCGGAGATACTTTTACGACTACAGTCGATTTGTCCCTCGTAAAAGAGGTTTTAGCTGCGGAGAAACGGTCTTAGGGGCAGGGAAGAGGCCGGGCGGATCATTCTACTTCTCGAAATATTCGGAGAGCTTTCGATAGGTCCCGTTTACCGTGTCACGGTGTGCTTTGTAGGTGGATTCTTCCAGTTCATCTGCTAGGATTTCGAGGCTGGCGAGGCTTTGGGAAAGGGCGTTATGAAAGCCCCTGCTGCATTTGAACCAGTAGTGTCCGATCCCGTCGGTATAGAGTCCGATAAAACCAAGCTGCTTTTTCTTCTTAGAAGTGCACAATTTTAAAATATTTTGCAGCTTGTTGCACAGCGGTTCTACCTCCTCCGGTGTCGTGTAATTTTTTTTCGTTTGAGTGTTTTTTACTATACCGGCAGAAGTGTCGATCCATGGTGCGATCCTGAAAATCGAAGCGAGCCTTTCCCCGCTTAAAATTTCATAACCGTCATAGATGATTTTCCCGCGCAGCTGTTTATACTCCGAAAAAGCAGCCGGTTCGTGAAACTCCAATACAGATACCAGTTTCTCCCAGGGAAGCACAACGGTTTTTTTCTTGTTTTTGTAGGAAACCAGCTCAAAGATTTTGTTACCGAGCTTTATTTTGTTTTCGATCTGTTCTTCCCGACGGGTTTGGCGCTGTGCTCTCGTCTTTTTCGATTGCGGGCTCTTCAGGAAACTTTCAGCTAAAAGCGGCGATATCCGGGCAAGCCATTCTTTTTTAAGTGGTGAGACCGAACGGGCGAAGATTTTTGAGGTGCGGATAATCTCTCCGGCAACGATAAACTGGGGAGTTTCGCGAAACATGACCGACCCGGGATGGATTTGTATTTTGTCTGCCGTTAAGCTGCTGTAGGAAAATCTCCCTGTCCGGAGACAGACAAATTGAATCAGCCCCCGGGAAACTGCGCACAAATAATCGGAGACAGGTCCCCCTGAAAGTATCGGAATCTTCATTTCAGTAAGAATGTCACCAAGCTGGGCCTTAATATTAGCAAGTTCACCCATCGTTTTACTATCGAGGTAGTACCTCTCGCAGAACTCCTCTTTCTTTTTGCTCTTCACAAAGGCGCGCAGCAGTTTGATGTAAGAGAGAAAATCGCCATAAGGATCGCTGAAATTGTGATGGGCTTTCCGTGCGGCAATTTCCTCTCCCTGAGGGAGGAGAAACGGTGTATTCGTCGAGAGAAAAGAAGTAGCGATAAGAGTTTCTTCGATTGTCTGGGGATACGATTTTACGGCTTCTGCGATGATCCGAGAAAGTCTCGGCAGGAGGGGGAACTTTGCCATCATTGCACCCGTCTCGGAGAGTTCGCGGCCGGAAGTGAGAGCGTCGAGATAGTTCAAGGTTTCAATAGCACCGATGATACCCTGCCGGCCGGGGGACGAAATAAAATCGAATGACTCGAAATCTTTGATGCCGATTTCCGCCATTCGCAGTACTACTTCGGAAAGATCGGTCCGGTAGATTTCCTCCATTTCGAAGAGGGGGCGGTTCTTATAGTCATCCTTATTGTACAGTCGGTAGCAGATTCCCGGCCGGGTCCTTCCCGCCCTTCCTTTTCGCTGGTTACAGGAAGCTTTGGAAATGGGATTTTCGATGAGTGAACTGGTAAATGTTTTCGGGTTGTAGTAATTCCTCTTGGCAAGCCCCGAATCTATAACGGCGGTAATACCGTCAATAGTCACACTGGTTTCGGCAATGTTTGTGGCCACAACAATTTTATGCTTTCCCGAGGGGGGAGGGATGAAGACCCGTTCCTGTTCCTCCTTACTCAATCGACTGTAAAGGGGAAGGATAATTAGTTTTTTCCTGTAGGGGAGGGCCTGGAGCATAGAGATACAGTCTTTAATCGATTTTTCCCCGGAAAGAAAAATAAGGACATCCCCTGTTCCCCACTGCTCGATGTATCTGTCCACAATTTCAACTATTTTCATAAGCATCGTATCGGGTCCGCCTTCCGCGGGGGGCGGATCATAGATTACCTGGACCGGATACATCTCTGATTCAATATGCACGACGGGACAGGAGTTGAAGTATTCCGAGAATACCTGCGCGTTGATGGTAGCAGAAGAGATCACTACTTTGAACTCAGGGCGGGCTGCAAGCACTTTTTTTAAAAGGCCTAAAATAAAATCTATATTGAGGCTTCTCTCATGTGCCTCGTCTACGATAATACAGCTGTAACGGGAAAGCATCGTGTCACTTTTTATTTCCTGAAGGAGTGTGCCGTCCGTCATAATTTTTATCCGAGTTGTCTCATCGGTATTGTCTTCAAAGCGCATCTTATATCCGACTGTATTGGGTATAGTTACTCCGAACTGATGTGCAATATAGTCGCATACCGATACAGCAGCGATTCGCCTCGGTTGCGTAATACCGATAATTCCGCTTTTTTCGAAACCGGCTTCGTAGAGAATAATGGGCAGTTGGGTCGTTTTCCCCGAACCGGTTGGGCTCTCGACGACCACTACTTGATTATGGGAGAGAACGTCGACTATTTTTTCTTTTTGCTGATATACGGGAAGTTGTGTTGGTTCCATTCGTAAAATGTAACACGGTAAAGATGGTATGTACAAGAAAAACCGGAGGCGGTACTATGAAAGTCGGAGGTGTACTATGGATATGGATACAATGCAGAAAAAAATAGAAGGTTTTATTTGGGAAGACATCGATCTTTCTAAAAGAAAACCGCACTTCGAGAGTGATCCTTTCTGGCAGGCGCTTCGGAAAACCGGTACGGAATTGTGGCTCGATACCGGAGATATGGAGGCGGCCGCCCAGTTGTGGAGTGCCGAGATGAGTGCTCTTACCACAAACAACACCCTTCTCAATAAAGAAATACAGAAAGGAATATACGACGAGTTTATCAAGAAAGCCGACACTCTGCTCAGGGGTCTCACTTTGGAACAGCGGGTAATGGAGATTGCTTTTATTCTAAACGCTCGTCATGGTCTCAAACTTGTGGAACGTTTTGGGGGGAAGGTGAGTGTTGAGCTCCACACCGACCTTGCCCATGATTTGCAGGGTATTCTCCGGTTTGGAAAACGGTTTCATGAGATCTGCCCGGACCATTTCATTATCAAAGTACCCCTTACGGCTACCGGCTTTTTAGGAGCTAAGGCATTAAAGGATACCGGTGTCCCCGTTAATTTTACACTCGGTTTTTCCGCCCGCCACAATTACATCGCTGCAGTTGTAGCAAAACCTCACTACGGAAATGTCTTTTTAGGGAGGCTTAACAGCTACATCGCGGACAACGGACTGGGGACCGGCACCAATGTCGGAGAGAAAGCTACTATCTCCAGCCAGAGGCATCTCAAGGAGCTGCGGAATGAAGGGAAAACTGCTACCAAGCAGATTGCTGCAAGCATGAGGTCCGGCACACAGGTACAGGATCTGGCAGGGGTGGATGTGTTTACTATGCCTACAAAAGTAGCAGGAGAGGCGAAACAGAGCCTGAATGTATCTCAAATAAAATCGCGTCTCGAAGATACACCCGAAGTAGAATTGGCGGCAGGAGTCGATCCGAGCGAGGTAAAGCTCGAGAAAGCATTCGAGGTAAGTGATGAAGTAAAGCGGTTTGCAGCAAGTGTGGAGAAGGAAACACCGCCGTCAGGAGAGGAGCTTATAAACCGGGCCCATGAGACAGGTTGTGGGGACCTCTTCCCTATTCTCGAAGAGGCGGAACTGAATTACATAGCCGAAGACGGCAAAATCCCGAAGCATGAGCGGTGGAAGAAAAAAATTCAAAAGGATGAGATTGCTGTCGATACACTGCTCAATCTTGCCGGGTTGGCATCATTTACTGCGGACCAGGCTGCATTGGATGACCGGATAAAAGGATTAATTAGTTGAGGCTCTATGATTTGACGTTTTGAACAACAGCCTCAAAAGAGAGCTGTTCTCTGTTCTCACGCCTGTTCAGGTCCTTGAGCGTGTAGGTCCCGTTTTTCCGTTCATCTTCACCGCAGATAACTGCAAAAGGGATTCCTTTTTTTTCTGCATATTGAAACTGTTTTGCAAGTTTTTTCTTTTCCGGATATACCTCGCAGTTGATGTCTTCGTCTCTCAGACGGCCGGCAAGGTTGTGATAAAATCCTAAAAAGTTTTCATCCATCATGAGGATGATTACCTCTGTGGTATATTCCCGCTCCTGCTCAATGCTTATTGAATCCAAAGCAGACAATAATCTGTCCAGCCCGATTGAAGAGCCGACGCCGGGAAGTTCTTCTTTTGTGTACAGCGAAGCGAGGTTGTTATATCTGCCGCCGGAACAGACGGAGCCGATCGATTCGGCATCGGTTAAAAATGTCTCGTAGACTAACCCTGTATAATAATCGAGACCTCTTGTAATCGAGGGATCGAAAAGAAACCATTCGGATTGTTCTGTTTCTTCAAGGAGAGTAAACAGAGCACGGAGCCGTTGCAGGCCTTCGTTCTCCGACGGTATGAACGATGCTATTTTTTTGAGTGTTTTTTCCGAATTGTGTTCGGGCCGTATGAACTCGAGAATCCGCTCACTTTTATCTCGATCGGTTTCCTCACTCAATTGAGAAAGCACTTCATTTCTACCGATTTTTGCCAGCTTATCTACTATCCGCAGGATCTCGCTATATTTATCCGAAATGCCCTCTTTTGCAAGAAAATCATTGAACAGTCCTCTGTGCGAAAAATGGATTGTAAACCGATCGATTCCGATCCTCGTAAGCGATGTTTTCATGACCTGCATAATTTCAAAATCAGCAGAAGGGGTATCCACCCCGACAATATCAAAGTCGCTCTGGATGAACTCCCGGTATCTGCCCCGTTGTGTGTTCTCTCCCCTCCACACTTTCGAAGTGTGGTACCGTTTGAAGGGAAGATACAGTTCTTGAAGATGTCCTGCCATAAACCGGGCAAACGGTACGGTCAGATCAAAACGCATGGCAACATCTCTCTGCCCATGGTCTAGAAAACGGTACACCTGTTTATCGGTCTCTCCTCCCCCCTTTCCGAGAAGGACTTCGGCATACTCCAAAACCGGTGTATCTATCGGGACAAACCCGTATCGTTCAAAAACGGATTCGAGAGTGCTAACAATTTTCTTTTTCCGGATTTCCTGCTCCGGGAGTGAATCGCGGAAACCTTTCAAAAGCTTCGGTTGGATTACATTTGCCATTTTTACTCCTCTTCATACTATGCCCTGAATCATTATTTTCTTTGAAACGTTTTTATCTCTTGACTAGGTTGATTTTAACAAAATACACTAAATCCGAAACAAAGAACAGATACTATACCAAAGTGGAACAATAGATTTTGCTGTTACGTTATAAAACTGATGCAACCGGTAAAATAATAAAAAAAGCTTGTGTCTATTCCGTCCAAGAGCACGGGATACGACGTAACCTTATCGACAATTACGCACTCCTGGTAATCAGGCGACTCCAGGCACATGGACACAGCGCCTATCTGGTAGGCGGGGCAATACGGGACCTCCTTTTAGGGATAACGCCAAAAGATTTTGATGTTGTCACTGATGCAAAGCCAAACAATGTACGAAAACTGTTTTGGAATTCCAGAGTAATCGGAAAGCGGTTTAAACTTGTGCACATCCAATTTAAGCGTGTTGTTATTGAAGTCTCTACGTTTCGGGCAGATTCAAAAGACACTAATCGGTTCGGAACAATTGAAGAAGATGTCCAACGGAGGGATTTTAGTATAAACGGGCTCTACTACTGCCCCGAACGTGAGCAGATCATAGATTATGTACATGGGTATAAAGATATACAGAAAAAAAGAATTCGGGCCCTTATACCGCTGCAGCGGATATTCACAGAAGATCCGGTACGAATGGTGCGGGCGATAAAATACAGCGAAGTGACCGGCTTCTCTTTGAGCCGCGGCTTAAAACGGAACATTAGAAAACACATAGATCTTCTCAAAGATTGCTCGAGCTCCAGAATCACCGAGGAGGTGTTTAAAATTCTTCAATCCGGACACTCAAAACAGATAATCAGTACCCTCAACGATTACGGGCTTCTTACCCACATGCTCCCTCGAATTGTCGACCTTATGAGATGCCATGACACAACGAAGAACGGTGAATCCGTAAAAGAACGTTTTTTTTCAGATTTAATGATTTTAGATAAAAAAGTGGCAAAAAAGAAAAATATAAAACGGGGGGAGATGCTGCAGTATCTTCTTCAGGAAATTTTGATAAAAGAAATCGAATCGCATCCGGAAGAACTGATCAACTATCAAGAACTTTTTAGAATCACAAAATTAATAGTAAAGCCCATTCCACCTCCTAATCTGGAGGTGGAATGGGCCGTGAAACGGATTACCAGGCGCTACATTCCCTGACCGCCGTCTTTTAGCTCCATCCCTTCAATGCGCTCTAAGAGACTGTCTGCTTTGTCTCTATATGCAGCACCGTCTAATTCTTTTGCTTGTTCTAAATGTTCCCGGGCAGTAGTGTAACGCTCGTTTGCAAATGCATTCACTCCCATCGCGTAGTGAATCAACGCCGGGTCCGCTCCGAGCATTCTTGCTGATTGATAGTAATACTCTGCTAAGGAAAAATCTTCCCGTGCGTAGTGGAGAAGTCCAAGATAGTAATAGGGGAGAAAGTGGGAACCGTCGAGTAATATCGCTTCGAGAAGTGTCTCTTCCGCTTGTTCATAATCACCGAGCGAGTAGTGTTCGATACCCTCTTCGACCAAGTCGGGGAAAGTCTTCATGGAAAGAATGTAATTTTTAAACTCGTTTATAAGGAGAAAATCGTTGACCCATGTGAAAACCCTATTGTTTAGTGCAAAGACATTTTCGATTTTTGAACCGGTTGGTCGCAACGTGCTGATAGAATCCC
>CAZQKT010000003.1:0-58481 GCA_964594055.1 uncultured Spirochaetales bacterium | reverse complement strand
ATATTATTGATACAAATAATATTAATTATATTATGGATTTATCACAAAAAATAATTGATAAATCTGATGAAATATTTTTTAATGATGGCATAGATGACTGAAATGTTTTTATCTGACCAAGATATTGAACAGGAATCTTTGAGACAAGGAGATATTATCTCTGAAGTTCAATATTTTGGTTGTATGAATATCAATAATATTTTAACCCATCAAAACGCTGCAGGAACGATTGAATCATGGGGGTTTAAAATTGCCCCAGTTATTGGACCAGCGATAATTCTTTCGCATTCTTGTGAAATTGACAAAGCAAACGGTATAAAATTAACAAGTATTATTCTAAGCCCATTACGAGATATAAACTCTGCGACAGCGCCTGATAAAATAGAAGAACTTAAACATACCAATTTTATTACTCATGATTCAGAATTTTCATATCTTAAATATTTTTATATTTCTCCCCATAAAAAACTTCCACATAAAGATGGAGCTGTTGTAGATTTTTCTAAATGCTTCAGTCTCCATAAGTCTGCATATGATACAATTCTAAGCAATAAAATTATTCAATTAAAACAGGAAATATCGGATAATTTAGCTTTAAAATTTTCTTTATATTTTTATAGAAAAAAAAATATAGCATAGTGTTCTCCGCCAAATATTGAAGCAAGCTTCAGGAACGAGGGCGCAACTCAAGTGAACGTTATATGGAATTAGATTTGGTTAGTATCGTTTTAAAAAAAGGTTTTTTTCTACCGTTCCCACTGCATTATTAGGTTTTGGTCTCGGTTCTTGTGCAGTATTCTCGGATACCTCGGGGGAAAGCCGGGCTAAGGCCGCATCTCTTTCTCAGACGGAAGGACCAAGGACCGTGGATTCATGGGCATACTGGCTGCAGAATATTCGACTCGTTGAACTCGAAGGAGCACCGTTCGATCTCGTAGTAATCGATTATTCGAGAGACGGCAGTAGCCGCGGCGCTTTTTCCGCATCGGAGATCAAGGCCCTTCGTGAAGAAGGAAAAACCGTCCTTGCGTACTTATCGATCGGGGAGGCCGAAGAGTATCGGTTTTATTGGGATAAACACTGGAGGGTCGACCCCGGCAGTCCGGCAATTAGACCATCCCCCCCGACCTGCTTCTTAAAAAGTGACGGTACATTTTCCTTCTGTCGATTCTACAATAATAAAAGGACCGTTTTTATAGCGGTAGAGGACCGTGCCCCCCGCGACTGAGGCCGCTTTCCCACTCTTCCCTTCGATATTTTGACGGACCCGGAACCGGAATCCGGGCACGGAAGCAACGGTAAGCGTTTTTGTTTCGGAGTTCCATCTGAACTCGGCATTCATGTTGTCGTACGCTTTCATGATTCTGCCCGCTTTTTCCACGGTCACATAATCGAGCCAGGGAAAGTGCCGCCGGACGAACCGGACCGTTTTGTGAAACTCCTGTAACATTTCATCCCAGCTCATTCCCCTTGAACGGTACGGATCGTAGACATCATCAGCATGGGTAAAATGGGTCCAGATCCCGTATCCTTCGATCGCGGATGAGATAGACAGCTCGAGAAAATTGTTGAGCATGTACCCGTACGAGACCCGGGGCAGGTAATATAATCCCGGACGGTCGGAATCCTCTCCGAACTCACTGTCCGTTTGGTTTCCTCCTCCAATATTCATGGTTCCGATTACATGAATTGACGGAAACACCTCATGGACAGCATCGATCCCTTCGGGAGAAATATAATTATTCGGTGCAACGTACGATCTCGGAAGCGCATGCGCCCCGAATAATCTAATCCACTCTTCTTTCGCGGCGTGAAGCCCTTGTTTCATTGTTTCTGTATCGGGCCAGTACCCGACACCCGGCTTACGGTCATCGAGAATGAGAGAGGCGTGGTTGTACCCGTGCAGGGCAAGTTCGTGTTCAGATTCCAGTATCTCTCTGCCGATCTTTGTGGACGGCTGTCCTTCCCCTATGAAAAACTCTTCTATTGTAAAGGGAGGCGTAGTATTCATATTGTACTCGAAAATGATATAGGAGCTGTGGGGAATATCGTAGGTCGTGAAGAATGATTTCAGCTCCGGCCACCATTTTTTCGTATAGAACTCCGTGTCCGTGATGGTGAGAGGGTCTTTGACAACATTGTACATAGGGATGGGCCAGTCATCGATAAACATGGTAGCAACCCCGGGGGTGCCGGCAGCTGCGACCGGTCTGATAGAGAGAAACGATTCGAGAAGAAACCCCCTGTATACTTTTTCCTGAAATCCGTTCCAGTTCCACACCAGGACGCGGCCCTCATTGACCCGGCTGCTCCAGAGAAGGGGGATATCGCCCTTGAAATCGGTAGCGAGTATATCGCTGTTTTGTGAAGGTCTGGACTGGGACGCGTCCCATGGGATGTCTCGGTCGATAAGGGCGAGATTCTCGCCGAAAGTGAAATCGGGCGAAAATCTGTAGCCCCGTGCTACAGCGTAACTCTCTTGTTCGGGAGAAAGAGGAAGGACCTCGCCAAGTGTATTGAAATTCCCGCCCAACAGAGAAACAATCCCCCCGCCTCTTTTCAGAAACGGTTTAAAGAAATTGGGCTCGATACCGGTATCGTTTCTCAGGATGAGCCCGATCGAAGTAAAACGGTTGAGGTCTTCAGCGAGCATTCCGGTCAAACCATCCTGGTATATTACTTCGTATTCCAGTTTCGCCCTCTCGAGGATAGTTTCTGTATTGTAGAGTACTTTTTCAGTAACAGGCTTGGATGGATCCACGATAAGAGCGATCCGCTCGTGCGATGGTTCCGGAAAAAGGGACGCGGTAAGAAATGCTTTGAGGTCGAGCAGCATCGTGAGTGTCGAATCTTTGATATGATAGAGGTAGCTGCCTAAGGCAAAACCGCCGTTGGAATTGGAGACAATGACCGGGGACGGACCGTACTCCCGGTCATTTCTATGGAGGGAGAGATAGACGTTCAGGTCCCTGTCCGCAGGGACAAACCGATAGTAGAATCTCGATACGGTAACATCCTGCGCCGCCTCGTATTCACACATCTCCCGGTCGATATAATCGATGGTCAGAACATCTGCATTGTCGGTCCATTCGTATTGGTACCGCAGGCCTAAAAGGCTTAAGGACCGGTTTATGACCGCTTTCGGAAGCCATTCACCGGTTTCGCTGTCCCCATACGCGCCTAAGGAGCCGAGTACGATGAACTTTCTTCCCGACTGTATTACCTCCCGGATAAAATCGAGGTATGCGGAGGGACGCTTCATCGTCCCCGCACGGTACCAGGAAATTACTGCACGATAATTTTCTATATTTTCCGGGATACCCTTATTTATATCGTAGAACTCCACGGTAAGCCCCAACGGCTTCAGCTGTTTTACCAGATAAAAATTGATCTCGTTTTCTACTGCGGTTTGTCCGTGTTCGGAATTGTACAGTCCGAGTATCGTTTTTGTATAAACCGGGTCTGCCGTTGCCGGTTCCGGCGTTGAAAGACATCTCATCCCGTACAGCAAAAAGAGGAGGGTTTTCATTGTGATTTTTACATGCTTCATATGCTACCCCTTTGTTCTACATAATTCGTACACCGGCGAGGATATAACGGTCCACCTTTTTCCCCTCGCGATAGAGAAGTCCGAGAGAAAACAAGCCGGCCGCAGCGGTGGAGATAAGATAGTTTGCACCTACGAGGAAGGTAAGACCGAAAAACGCAATGAGCAGCGCTGTTGCAGCATTGATAATGAAAAAGATAAGTGCAGCGTAAAATGTGTACCGGTAGAACTCGAGATAAAAATGGAGATTGATCGAGGTCAAAAACAGGAGATGGAAAAATACGCCGGAGAGAGTAATCAGCATGACCGGTACACTCAAAATGGTCGGGAACAAGCGGATAATGACCGGAACGAGAATGATACAGCTAATCGTAATGACCGCCTGAAATGAACTCTGGTCTCTCAGGCTCTGTTTCATCTCTTTGAACATCAGGTATTTCCGCTGCCGGATCGTACGCAGTTTGGATGTAGTAAGGGCGAGCAGAAATTTCTTTACGTAGATGTAGAATGTCGGCTCGGAGAATATGGTAAAATAGACCAGCCCCGGGATCATGGTAAGGGTGCACAGATATATTGCAATATCGTACGGTTCGTATAATGTGAGCATCGTCCCGGCAATACGCTTTCCGAAGAAAACCCAAAAGATTATCTTATCTACCCACAACCCGAAGTAGTAGAAATAGCCGGTGAGAAAAAGAGATTTGTACTTCTTGATGTAGGGGATAATCAGCTCACTGCCTGCAGTAAGTCCGAGCGGGGGAAAATTGGTAAAGGCTATGATAAAAAGGAGCAGCGTAATGACGACATGCCCGACGGCAAAACCGAGCACTGCACCTGCCGTTAAAAAGGCCTGCCCTAAAAGAAACATCGCACCGATTGCAATTCCCATACCTACGGCATAACTAATGAGAATTCTCCCGTACCAGGTCACAAGCGAAATAAAGAGCATCAACAGCCAGATGATGTTGACGGCTGCGAAAAGAACAGCTCCCGATATTCTAAAAAGCAGGATATGGGCGATCTGCACTTCTAAGAACGATAAAAAGAGGAACGCCCCCCCGCCGGAAATAACTCCTATAGCGAGAGAAAAAAGCAGAAGCAGAGAAGCGGCTTTCCGGTTCTCCTTTACAAACATCAAGTCGGCCAGAATGCGGGTATAGATGTAGTGGAACCCTCCGAATATGATAAGAGAGAACGCATAGGTGTAGACGATGACTGCAATAAAGAGCTGGGGTGCCTCAGAAAACGCAGCTGAAGTGATTCTTTTGATGATAATGATGGTAAAAATGGAGATGATCCAGGGACCGGCCACAATCATAATGCCGGAGAAAGCGGCCTTTATAAAGGAGCCGATATTACCCTTTTGAATTACTTTTTTCAGTTCAAACCCGATCCCGGCCATTAATACCTCACATGAAACCTCATAACCTGCTCATCTCCTCGTAGAGTGAGAGATATTTTTTCATCAAATCATCTTTGTTATAGAAGTTATGCACCTTCCGTTTATTGGAATCGATAAGCTGCTTTATCTCTTGGGGATGATTGTAGATATAGAGAATTCCCTCTGCAAGTTTATCGGAATCTTTTAACGGGGCGATAAACCGCTCGTCATAGTCGAGCATCTCCGCTACATTTCCCACTCGGGTCGCCACAAACGGGACACCGGCCGCGTACGCTTCCAGAATGACCAGCGGCTGCGCCTCCCGGATACTGGTCAGAAGGACGACATTCAAGAAAGAATAGTATTCGAGTACATTCTGTCTGCCTGTAAAAAGGAACCGATCTTCTATTTTGAGACTTTTTACCAGAAGTTTGCAGTCTTCGTAATAGGCGGGGTCTTCATCGGTCGGTCCGATGCAGTAAAAGGTCGCGTTCTTTACTTTCTCCAGTACGATTTTTGCAGTGGCAATATAGGTCTTGATGTCCTTTATCGGCACGACCCGTCCCACCAGACCGATGTGGAACCCCGGCTTCTCCTGCCGCCCAATCGAAAACCGACCGATGTCAATTCCGTTGGGAATGACGACAGATTTTTCTTCCGGTGCTCCCAGGTCGATCTGTTTTTGCCTGTTCTCTTCGAAGAGCGCGGTTATTTTGTCCGCGTTACGGTAACAGATTTTACTCAAACTGTTATATATTTTAATCCACATGTCCCGCTGATATCCCCGGACGAACTGGGCCTTCCGAATTTCCATCTCCCGCTCCTTGTGGTAGAGTCCATGCTCGGTAAGCAAAAACGGTTTCCCCCGCCGGTTTTTGGCAGCAAGTGCGGCGAGCCCCGCAAACCCGGTCGATACCGAGTGATAGATATCGGCATCAGGCGGGCTGCTCCCCAAAGTAGTGAAGAGCATGGTGTGGGCAGAGCCCCACGCTCAAAAATAGTCGGAGAAGGGGTAGAGAGGGTTTTTTGTCTCGTTCCCGAAAGCGATGAGGTTACATCCGATTTCGTTCCGTACGGCATCACGGTGGAGAAAGTATTCTTCGGGAAGCATCGAGAGCAGCTCGTTGGCATTGTCCGGCGCGTCCGCGAACATCCCCCTGTGAAATTTTTCCACGGTTTTCATTACCTGGTGCACGCTGTGGGGATGTCTCGAGGATTCGTACCGTTTCCATACGACAAGGTCTTTGTTTTCGACCACATTTTCCGGGAGGGTATAGTGCATCTCCTGGTCCTCTTTTGGAGAGATGGTATAGAGGACAAAATCGATTTCAGGAAGACCGCGGATAAGATCGTGCATCCAGGCGGAAACCCCTCCTGTAATAAAGGGGTAAGAACCTTCCGAGACCAGACAGACCCGTAATCTCCTGTTCATAATTTTCGGCCCCAGAAATCTACGACTGCTCTTGTTTCCGGGTAGAGGGTCATACGTGACAATTTTCGGCACACCTGCAGTACCAAATCGATTTTATTGAGGTAAAACGCGCTTTCCGCCCAGAGAAGCCACAGATCGGGATCATCCTTATATAGTGAAAGCGCTTTGTTGACGGTTTCTATCGATTGGGAGTAGATGTTCAGTTCGATAAGGACTCTGGTAAGCAGGACGTAGTCGGCTTTTTGGAGCGAACTCGTTTTGGTCTGCAGCAGTTTCATCTGATCAAAAGCTTCTTTGAGATAAAAGTTGCGTATTGTTTCTCTACCGCTGCTTATTTGGGAAAACTCATAGTAGGTTTTACCGAGTTGTCGATGGTACGAGAGTTCTTCGGGGTTCGCCTCAATACCGTTTCGCAGCTCCTCGATCCTGCTCGAAAATTTGACTTCTATGCGGTTGAGGCTTTCCGCAGCAAACAGGGCCGTCTCCGAATCTTTCGAGACAATCAGTTTTTGGAGAATGCTGATGATTAACAGAATCGTGGTTAGATCGTTGTCTTTGCGGGCAAGGATACGGTCGATTTCATACGTATCGAACGGTTCTTCATAGAGCGGTTTTACCGAAGAGGCCCAGTACAGATACGCCTCCGGCGGGAGCAGTCCCTGTTCAATGGCCCGGAGGGCCGCCTTGAAAGTGGGCGGGTGAAAGTAGCGGTTGGCGTGTGTTATATAGTCATACCCTTTCGAGCGCATTACACCTTCTGCATGTGAAGTAGATTTTCCGCCTTATCGATAATCTCTTCCGCAGTCTCATCTCCTGCATAGGAAGAGTATCCGACAATCACCTCTAAGGAAACATCCGTATAATCGATTACCCAATCGGGCGCGTTCATTTTTCCTAGGATTTCGAGACAAAAGAGGGATGCTCCGTCATAATCGAGATTTGAGAAAATAAAGGCAAGCTGGTTTTCTTCTTTGTAGTGGAACGCCTGGCCCTGACTCTGGGTCGAATCTTGTACCGCTTTGGCAATCGAGGAGAGCAGCAGATGGGTTTTTTCGTGGGAAAACTCCCGAGTCAGTTCAGGGTAGTTGATCAATTCCACAATAATGACACTCAATTTACCCTGTTCTAGAGAAGTTCGGTTCAGTTCTTCTTCGAGCATGCGGTAAAAGGAACTGAACAGGGGCAGTCCGGTTACCGCATCTATTTCCTCTTTTCGGATCAACGATTCATATTCAACGGCATTTTCCAGCGACGGTTCGATAAGGCTTACAATGATAAAGAGAAGCTGTTCGGTGTAGAGGTTGTATTTATTGAAAGGCATTTTCTCGATGTTGAGAATACCCCAAATCCGGGTTTTAAAATGGATGGGGATGGTCAGTATATTTCTGCCTTGATCGATCTTCCTCAGGTTTTCATACTGCAGGAGCATTCGTATTGAGAAAAACTGGTTGTTCCTCAACACCCATCCTTCGATACTGTCCTGAGAGGAGATTTCCGTAAATGCCGATTCATCGCTTTTCCACCCTTCGGAACCGGTCAGTTTGAGTCTATTATCGACGGTGCTGTAACGCCAGACGGAAAGCTGTTCCGCTTTGGTAAAGATCCGAACCGTTTCAATCAGCACTTCTATAACGGCAGAGACACTTACCGCCTTAATTTTTTTTATCTGGTTGTACAGGGCAGTGATCGACTCCTGTTGTCGGGATATCCTCTCTTCGAGTTCACTGTTTACCTGTTCGAGTGCCTTTGCTTTGTTGGAGAGCAGATGTTTTGTCTGCCCCATCGTTTTCAGTTTCGCTAAAAGCCTCCGGTTTGAATCCGTATACCCTTTGTGGAGCATCGAAAAAACATAGATAAGCAGCAAAGAAACCGATAGAGGGACCATCGTCTGCTCAAATAGTCCGTTCCAGTAGCCTTGTACGGCTGAGCCTTCGAGGAGCCTCAAGAGAAACGGGGCGGGGAGGGCTATCAGCAGAGCGGAAAGCGCTAAGGTAATAGTCCCCGGAAGAAGCCCTCCGTACGCGGCAAAAAAAAGGGCCGCCGTGAGATAGGGAATACCGTAGAGCGAGGAGAAGCCGGGATTATCCGGGAAAAGAAACATATTTACAGCAAAGAGTATAATCGGAAGGGAAACCGCTTCTATAATGATATTTTTCTTGGTGTTTGCTGTCATGTTGTCATATACTACTACTATGAAAACAACTATTCACTCTGTTATTATAGCTACTGTTTTTTTCTTTTCAACCATAAATCCTAATACCAGTATAGCACAGGAAAAGATTGAACCCCAATTCCCCGAGGAGAATAGAAATATCATCTTTCTCGAGGGAGAAGATGCGGTATCTACCAACTTTGCAATAGAGCCGACGCTGTATTACGGGACTTCGGCCTCGAGGACGCTGCAGCTCAATCGGACTACAGCCTTAGAGAGCGGTTCCACCTTTTTCGCAGAGTATGTTTTTTATCTAGAAGAACCGGGGACATTTCGGTTCTGGTACGGGGGGACCCCTCCCGGCCCTCAGGATGACCTCTCCCCTTCGTATACCTCACCGTTTACTTATACGATCGACGAAGGGGATCCGACCCCGATTTATAGAGAAAATATCCATGTGCGGGATGTGTATGTCCCTGCTTATTACTGGAATGAAGTAGGTACTGTCGAACTGGATGTCGGCATTCACCGGGTGCGGTTCGAAGTGCGTGAAAAACGAAAATACGACGGAAAGTACTTTTTTTATCTGGATAATCTTTTTTTAGTCCGGGAGGATGTGGTCTCAGACCTCGGCTCCCCCCTGCCCGACGTATTCCCGGAGACGCTTGCCGGCGAACAGGACATTGAGTTTCAAACCGTAGCGGCGTATGAACAGGCCATTGCTCAGGAGCCGGAACAGATGGGACGGTATGCGGAGCTTGCTCTGGTGTATACATTGCTCGGAGAGTACCGGAATGCCATCCAATTAATGCAGCGTGCCCAGCTCCTCGATCCGGAGAACACCTATTATCCGCTCCTCACCGCGAAGAACAGAATCTGGAACGGGGACATAACCCAGGGATTGTCCATATATAAACAGCTGCTGGAGCGGGTCCCGGAACGGGTCGATCTCTGGTCGGAGGCAGGGAAAATATCTGCATGGACCGGAAACTATCAGGAATCGATTTTCTTTTATACGCGGGGGCTCGAGCAGCATCCCGACAATGGGAGCCTGACCGATACTTCGAAAAAGCGTACGGTATGGCCGAAGAAAGCCCCGCTGCAATGGAAGAACTTGCCGAGATTTTCATCGTAAACGGATACCCGGACAAAGCGGCAGAAGTGTATAGGCGGGCGACAACCCTGTTCCCGCACCACATCGGGTTCTGCCTCCAGTTGGAAAACCTCTATACCCGACAGGGGCAGAGAGAAAAAGCGGAAGAAATTATGACTTCTGTTACTTCGTCTTTTGTCGAAACACCCCGATTAAATCGGTACATAGAAACCTATCAGCTGAAACAGAGTTTACGGGAACAGGTCATCGACTCATACGAGCAGCGTGTAACGGAGGCCCCGGACAATTTGGAGCTGCGTCGAATGCTCGTCGAAACTTATTTTTGGAACGGCCGGCGGGACAACGCTATCCAGGAATACCTCTACATTCTCGCTACCTACGCCTATCGTTATTTTTTAGATCTGGAAACGAATAATGCCGACATACTCGAGATGCTCGACCGTGGACATCTCTATTTTACCTTTTTTGATCGGTTTTCTTCCGGTCTGCGCGATAAAAAAAGGGAACTGGACGGACTGGTCAGCAATTACACGCGGGCTTTACGGGATTTCCGGCGTGCTGAAGAAAAAGATGCGTCCACAGATGCCGGTCCGGACGGAGCGGAACCAACCGAAGCGGCGGAACAAGAATATCTGGAAGCGGGCAAGGCCCTCCAGGGTTTTATTACCGCAGAACAGGCGGTACTCGATCTCATTAATAGCAAAGTGGGCCGTTACGGTGGGGACATGGGAGAGGTGGAAGCACTGCAGGAGCAGGCCGAAGAGGAAGCCCGCAATTTTGAACAGGTAACGGAAGGGACCGACTGGCAGTGGAAACGGGATTTTTTCGTGAGGGAACTGGAGTCGATCTTTCGGGAAGAACCTGTATTGGCGGGGCATGTACTGGGAAGAATCTACCAGTTCGAAACGAGATTTCAGCCTGCCGAGTCGATGTATACCCGGGTAGAAGGTCTGGAAAACACCCAACCCCCCACCTATCCGGCATTGGCGGAGACCTATCTCTGGTCGGGAAAGTGGGACAAGTTCCAAACGTTCGTCGAAGCGAATGAAAAGCCCATTGTCGAAAACCTCTCCTATTTTCCGGAGATCAAAGAGTCGTTCGAGTCTTTTCAGACAGAAGGCGGGGGAGAATCATTTCTCTTGCCGTCCCCCGAAACAGTGGAAGAGGACATCGCCTTGCTCGATGAGCGGTATCAGAAAGTAAGCGAAGAAGTAGTCGCGCTCATACCGCAGGTAAAAGAAGATCTCGACGCACTGCATCGGATTATGATCGATAAAATGAAGCGGCAATTCTACCGGATAGAGTCCGATACGTATCAAATACGATACGAGCTCGGAAAATATTTTCTCGAAGAAGGCAATCTTATCAGGGCCACACAGCAGTTCGAAAAAGTACTCGATATCGATCCCTGGAACATCGATGCAAAATTCAATCTCGGTGTGGTGCGTCAGCGGTACGGCGACTGGGGCCGGGCCAAGAAGATGTTCCGGGAAGTGTACAATGATGATCCGTTTTATCCCAATGCGACCACGTTTTACAATCAGCTTGCACGTCGGCATCCCGATGAGTTCTCGTTCTCCACCCGGCTTATCGGCGACCCCCAGATGATCGGGCTTAAGGGGGAGGCGACACTGCTTGTCCCCGTGAGTACTATCTTTTCTTTTACCGGGACCTACCAGTTCGATGCAATCAGACTCCATAAAACGTATGACGGAGAGGAAGATACTTCGTATCAGATACACACCGTACAGGCGGGGTTTCCCATCGAACTCTATTTTATAAACCTGACGGTAACTCCGGAGGCCGGAGTCATGCTCAGTTCAGAGCTCTTCAAAGATGATATCTTACGTGAGAGAGACGAAACCCTCCCCATGGGTGACTTTCTAGGATATTGGGACGCCTATCCCCTGGTCACCGGAGAACTGCTTTTTACGCTCGATTACTTTACCGCCCGCGGTTCCTACCTCTACGGGACGATAAAAGATACATTTGCACCGGAGAGGGACCCGGTCAATTCCCATACCGGTGAGTTGTCTCTTTTTTATTCGTTGGCCGGACTGGAAGTACCTGTTTTCAAAAATACCTCCGTCAGGGGGTACGGGAAACTGGAGTTTACCGATGATGATAACGGCAACATCATGGGTACCGTATTGGGGGAAGGGGTGTTTAAAATCCACCTCTTCGATACACCCTGGACCAATCTGAACATCATGCAGACGGTGACTTTTGATCATTCCGTTGTCCCTTCCATCGAAGAGAACAACGGATATTACGCTCCCGACAGTGTTCTGGCCGCAAAAGGCGGAATTTATGCCTCCTCCTGGTTCGGTCTGCCCGAAGAGAACTCGCTCGGGGCCTCCCTTACTGCGACAGGAGGAGGGTCCTGGGAAGGAATTCTTCGGGATGACCCTGAAAATCCTGCATTTCAGCTGGAACTGGCGGGGAGACTCGATCTCGTTAAAAATCATACTGATTACTACATGAGCGTTACCGGATCACAAAGCTGGGATACGGTCACCGGGGACCCCGGATACTGGTCGCTTTCGATCAATTTCGGGGTCAATGCAAAAGTGATAAAACTGCTGGCACCGTGACTAAAACGTACTGCCTCAAACCTTGTTACAACTAAACGTTACGGGAGGGCGAATGCAGGCAGGACCTCAGGCGGATTTGGATTCAGGTTGATAGGTAAAATGGAACAGGTTTTGACACTCTTTAAACAGCGGATCTTCGGAGACTTTCTCTACGAATTGATTGGTGTAGTAAATTAGGCGCTCCTCCGGAATCCCTGACAGTTTTTTATACTCATCGAGCGATTTTTGTTTCCGTTCAGACAGGTCTCCTCGGGACAGCATGTCCGCTATGATGTCCGCTAAACTAATGCAGATAATAAGGGTCCGGTGTTCGGAAGTAATATTGACCATGCCGTGTTCTTTCGCGGTATCGACAAAGATATCGGGAAAACTCCACTTTTCGAGTACGGTGGCGCCGATCTGTTTATGATCTGTCCCGAAACGCTCCTGCTCGAGAAACGTAGTCTGGGCGCCGGTTTGTTCCCTCACTGTGAGTAATTCCTGATACTCTCCCGGTTCTCCATGAAACATAGCAACCTGTCCGATGTCATGGAGCAAACCGGCTAAAAATGTCTCGTCCGGGGAGAGTTTTTTCAAGTCCCGCCGTGCCATCTCTTTGGCCAAAAACGCTGTAAGTACGGAGTGTTTCCAGAACTCTTTGTAAAACTCGGTTTTGCTCTGTTTGGCAAAAACGTTTGATGCGGTGGTGAGAATAACTAAGCTCTTGATATTTTTGAACCCGAGAAGTGTTATTGCCATTTGGAGGGTGGTGATCTCTCGCTGCCTTGCGTAGAGGGCGGAATTTGCTACCTTTAGAATCTTCGTGGTAAGGCCGGGGTCGATTTTAATCAGTTCTTCGAGTTCTTTAAAAGAAATATTTTTCGCATCTTCCGGAATCGTAAGGATTTTGGCCGCCACATCAGGAATAACCGGAAGATTTTTTAGATATTTCTCGTACTGTTCCATGGTGTATTATACTTATTGTCGTCATGAGCGGTAATTTAATCAAGTCATGACTTCGTTTTTAGAACAATTTCTTTACCAGGGAGATCAGGGATTTTTCCGCTCTTACGATGGTAACAGGAATATCGAGAGAGGAGGCGACCGTTTCCGGAATACCATCAGAAGAAGATCGGTTTAAGAGAGAACTGTAGCTGCTGCCCATTACTACCATATCATGTCCGGCCGCTTCATTGATAATGATTTCGGGTATCTTTCTGCGGGTCGCAATTGAGCGGATGCTTACCCGGTTTTCAGGGATATGGAGCCGTTTGATATGGTTTTCCAAAAACGACTGGAGATTCAATTCGGGAATAGCTTTTTTCTTTCCGGAAGTAATGAGCTTGTTTACGGTAAGGAGTGTGATTTTACCTTCTTTTTTTTCCGATAGAATGCTCCCGATCTCTAAGGCCAAGCCGCTGTTCGGTCCTCCTGCAAGGGGAATGAGAATATGAGAGTACTCTTTTTCGATGTAATTTTTTAAAACCACGACATCGCAGGGGGCTTGTTCGAAGATCGGATCTATTGTCGTGCCGTATTTTAGTTTCGGATTTTTCCGGTTTCCATGCTGGCCGATGATAAGGAGACTCATATCATGCTCTTTAGCAGCACCGCTAATACTCTTAGGAATATTGTCGGAGTGAATGATTGTGGATTCCAGTACAGGCAGTGATTGCAGTGATAACTCCGCTGCAGAAAGACATGCATTTCCGGCCGAAGAAGAGGAACCACTACAAACATGAATAATATGTACACCGACATGAAACGTGGCACATATCTTGTGCGTTGCTGTGGCGAGGTTTTTTACATTCTCCAGGTCGGAGACCGCAAGCATCACACGTGGATGGACGGGCTTCGGTCCCTTCTCGTTATTATTTTTGGTATTCATGCGCCAACAGTTTAAAACAGTAGACTGTTATGGCCCGGGCGTCAAGCAGCACATCTAACCAACAATTAAGGATATCCTAACAAAAATATAACAAATCATTAGTTATATAGACCCAACAAATATATCCAAATAAACTTTTTAAGGAGAGTAACATGAAAAAAGGATTATTGATTGTCTTGATTATTCTTGTTTCCGCAGCAGTGACTTTTGCCGGCGGACAACAGGAAGGCGGCTCAGAAGAATTGTCCGGTTCGGTAAAAGTGGCCGGAAGCAGCACAGTGTACCCGGTTACAACGGCAATGGCCGAAGAGTTCGCGAAGGTCCATCCGAAAGTCGAAATCCCCATCCAATCCACCGGATCAGGGGGAGGATTTAAGAACTTTTTTATCCCGGGAAAGACCGATCTCAATAACGCAAGCCGTACTATTAAGGAAAGCGAAATTGAGGGCGCACAGGCGAACGGCATCGAACCGATCGAGTTTATGGTTGGGACCGACGCTATTACCAACGTGGTCAATCCGGAGGCCGATTGGGTAGACGGGCTGACTGTTGAACAGCTTGCCCACATTTGGAGACCGGACAGCCCTGCGAAAAAGTGGAGCGATGTAGACCCTTCCTGGCCTGATGAAGAAATTGAACTGTACGGACCGACTGCCGCTTCCGGAACGTTCGACTATTTTACCGAAGAGATCATGGGAGAAGGAGGGGCCTCTCGCGCTGACTTTCAAAAAACAGAGCAGGACAATACGATTGTCCAGGCGGTAAGCAATTCCAAATACGCACTGGGTTACTTCGGTATGGCGTACTATCTGGAAAACAAGGACAAGGTAAAAGCCCTCGCAGTGGAGGGAGTGATGCCGAGTATAGAGACTGCGAAAAGCGGAGAGTATTCACCCCTCTCCCGGCCCCTCTTCGTCTACGTTTCCAGTAAAGCGTTGGAACGGCCGGAAGTACAAGCGTTCATGGAATTCTATCTCGAGCGGATCGATACCGAGCTGATCAAAGAAGTCGGCTACGTCCCTATGACGACGAAAGACAAAGAAGAACAATTGGCGAAATTGAAAGCCGCTATTGACAAATATGGTAAATAGTGGTTTTTAAACTCTAATTACAAAAAATTACAAAGTGGAGTAAGGTAGCGTGCCTTACTCCACCCATTTTACGGTTATACAACCATCATGAGTGATTTTAAACGGCAAGAATCGATCCTGAAGAACAGGAAAGAAGATTTTAAAGAAAAACTTATCAAAACCGGGTTTCTGGCTACCGCGCTTCTTTCAATCGGTACGACCCTCGGTATCATTATCGTATTACTGGTGGATTCCATCGATTTTTTCAGAGAGGTATCAATTTTTGAGTTTTTGACCAATCGGCGCTGGAACCCGTTAATAGAACCGACCAATTTTGGAGTTCTTCCGTTGATAAGCGGGACATTGACCTTTACGTTTTTGACTGCTTGTATCTCGCTTCCGGTCGGGCTTCTCGCGGCCGCGTATTTGAGTGAATACGCCCAATCCCGGTTTCGTTCCGTGGTCAAACCGGCGTTGGAAATTCTTGCAGGGCTGCCCACGGTTGTCTACGGTTATTTCGCGCTCGTGTATGTAACGCCGCTTCTCAAACACATTTTTCCCGGCATATCCGGTTTTAATGTATTGAGTGCTTCAATAGTTGTCGGGATTATGATCATTCCCACCATTGCAAGCATCAGTGAAGACGCCATGCGGGCCGTCCCCGAGAGTCTTCGTCTCGGCGGGTACGGTCTGGGAGTAACCAAGTTTCAGGTAACAACAACGATCGTCATACCGGCCGCGATTTCCGGCATTGTCTCTTCGTTTATCTTGGGCATTTCCCGGGCCATCGGGGAGACGATGGCGGTAACCATTGCCGGCGGTAATTATGCCCGGATCGTCAATCCGCTCAAGCTCGGAGAAGCCGTCCTCCAACCGGTCCAGGTGATGACCGCGGCGATGGTCGAAATCGGCATGAGTGATGTAACAGGGACCTCCGTCGCCTATAAAAGCTTATTTGCCATCGGGCTGATGTTGTTTGTAATGACGTTTCTGCTCAACATCATAAGTCAATACATAAAAACAAAATACAGAGAGAAATATCAATAATGAAGAGGAGAACACGAATCGAAAGAAATAAAGAAGTGGTACGTAATACGGTGTTTGCGTTTTCGAATGTGAAGGACAATATCAAGGTGGAACGTATCAAAGGGAAATTCTTCATCGGCTTCTGTATTTTTGCCACTTTTTTCGGGATCGTCTCCCTTTCAGTTCTTCTTGTGTACGTGTTTGTCGACGCGTGGGGCTGGCTGAATTGGCAGTTTATTACCAATCTTCCCTCACGTTTTCCCGAGAAGGCGGGCATTTATCCGATGCTGATAGGATCGGCAATGGTCGTCTCCTTTGTTGCCGTCTTTTCACTGCCCCTTGGGGTGGGTGCCGCGATCTATCTCGAAGAATACAGCAAAGAAAATTTTTTTAAACGCGCTATCGAGATGAACATAGCAAATTTGGCGGGGGTACCGTCCATCGTGTACGGGCTTCTCGGTCTTGGATTGTTTGTCACCACACTCGGCCTGCCGCACGGAGTTGTTCTTATAGGAGCTTTTACACTTACTTTACGAGTGCTCCCGATAGTAATCGTTTCTTCCCAGGAGGCAATCAAAGCGGTCCCCGACTCCCACCGGCATGCCTCTTTGGGAATAGGTGCAACTCAATGGCAGATGATCCGCTCCGTGGTGCTTCCCGAATCGATACCGGGAATTATGACGGGGACCATCCTCGCGCTGGCAAACGCGATGGGGGAGACCGCCCCCCTTATTATGATCGGGGCGGCGACTTCGATATTCACACCACCTACCGGTCTGATGAGTTCGTTCAGTGCCCTCCCTCTGCAAATTTTTGCCTGGTCCGATTTTCCTAAAGAAGAATTTCGGCATGGTGTGAACCCGGCGGCAATCGTTGTACTGTTGATCATTCTGCTCGCACTCAACGGAATAGCCATCTATATTCGGTATAAATTTTCGAAAGAAAGCAAATAAGCGAAAAGGACTTGTAGAAAGATGGAACATGACAGCTTCGTAGCAAATGCGGAACCGGATTTGGTAACTGAACTGGATTTAGTAATGGAAGTGAAAAATCTCAACTTCTATTATGGGAATTTGAGAGCATTACGCGATGTGAATATGAAGGTTTATCGTAATAAGATAACCGCACTCATCGGTCCCTCGGGATGCGGAAAATCGACCTTTTTACGGTGTTTGAACCGAATGAATGATCTCATCCCAGGAACACATGTCGAAGGAGAAATCCTCTACAATGAAAAAAATATCTATGACGGGGATGTAGACCCGGTACGGTTGCGGAGAAAAGTGGGGATGGTGTTCCAGGCCCCCAACCCTTTCCCGAAAAGTATCTATGAGAATATCGCCTATGGACCGAAGATGTACGGGTTGAGAAACAGGCAAAAATTGCAGGATATTGCAATAAACAGCCTCAAACGGGCGGCCCTCTATGAAGAAGTAGAATCCCGCCTCGATGCGAACGCTCTCTCGCTTTCCGGGGGGCAGCAGCAGCGGCTCTGTATAGCGAGAACAATCGCGGTTGAACCGGACATCATTCTGATGGACGAACCGGCCTCAGCGCTCGATCCGATTGCAACCATGAAAATTGAAGATTTGATGTTGCAGTTGTGTGAAAAATACACCATAGTTATCGTGACCCATAATATGCAGCAGGCATCTCGAGTCTCCGATTATACCGGGTTTTTCATGATGGATGACGAGCGGGCCGGGCACCTTGTCGAGTTTGGGAAAACACAGGAACTGTTCCTTGATCCAAAGAACAAAGAGACCGAAGATTATATATCCGGCCGTTTCGGCTAAAAAATTATGGGTGGAATAGTATATGGAAACAAGAATTAGATTCAGAGAAGAGCTAAATCAATTGATGGATAACATCACGAAGATGGGAGTACTCGTTGAGGAAGCTGTATCAAAAGCTTTATTTGCTCTCGAGCAGAGAAATACCGAACTTGCGGATGAGGTAATAAAAAAAGATGATGTAATCGACCAAATGCAGATTGAAATCGAGGAAAACTGTATCCGTATAATCGCTACAGAGCAGCCGGTCGCCCACGATTTACGTGAAATTATGACCACAGTAAAGATAGTCGATCATATTGAGCGGATTGGCGATCACGCAAGTTATCTTGCAAAGGCGGCGAAAGAAGTGCCTGAAAAAATAATGGACCCCGCACTTCCGAAGATCAAGGAAATGGCTGAAATCGGGTTGGGGATGCTCAAGGAATCTATCGATGCTTTTGTAGAGCGGAACCCTGAAAAAGCCCAAAAAGCGGCAGATCAGGATGCAACGATTGACAACCTTCATAAGGAACTGTATAGAGATATCATAAACATGATGGAGAACAATCCCAACGAAGTCGAATACAGTTCCACGCTTCTTTTTCTCAACCGATTTATGGAGCGGCTCGGAGACCACGTTATCAATATATGTGATTGGGTATGTTATGCCAATACCGGGGAACGGCTGGCAAGGAATAAGAAAAACCTCTGAGAGAGAGGTTAATCTTCGAAGCGTGTACAGTTTCCGCCCTGTTTTTTCCCCTTCTTGAAAGCATTCGTAGCTCTTTTAATACACTGTTCATAGGCGCTTTTCCCCGTACAAGCTGCAACCCCGAAGGACATAGTTACTGCGTTTTGCAGCTGTATCTGCTTGTGCTCGATTTTCGACCGCAGTTTATCGGCCAACGTAACGCCGCCCCTCCGGTCGGTTTGGGGCAAAAGAAGGAGAAACCGGTTTTCTCCCCAGCGTGATACGGTGTCCTGTCCCCGTATGGACCGGGAGATAACATCGGCAACATTTTTTATGGCCGCTTCCGGATCTGCATCCTCCTGGGATTTTCGGATTGAAGATATGTTGTCGATTTCTCCAATGATAATCGAATAAGGCAGATTGGTCCGCTTGGTGCGTTTAAACTCGTAGGCAATCGTCGCTTCAGCTCCGATTCTGTTCGGCAGGTTTGTGAGTGGGTCGGTCCGGATAAGTTCCTGCACGGTTTCGCGCATCTTTTTCAATTCGATCAGGGTATTTGCTTTTGATTGAATTACATCTTCATGAAACGGTTTACTGATAAAATCTTGCCCTCCTGCTTCGAACACTCTTTTGATGGTGGCATCGTCGTTTCCGTTCGAAAGGTAGAAGAGAATTTGAATATGCTGTGTTTCCTCCTTCTCTTTGAGCTGTCTGCACAGTGCAAACGTGTCGAGATTGGAAAATTGTTTATCTAAAACAATGAGATCAGGCTTTTTCGATTTTATAAGCTGGATTGCCCGGTCTTCACTCGAGCAGTTCTTTAACTGTAGTTTCCGAAACCGGATTACGTCACTTAATCTATTGATATCTTCCGAGTTGTTTAGGGCGAAGAGCACCGAACTCTCTTCGATCGATTTCGGCAGCGGGGAGTTTTCCATGTTCCTATCCTCTTCCTTACACATAGTTGTCTCACTTATAGTAGTGCGAATCGCAAAAAACTGCAAATAAAACCTTTTAAAAGAGAGCATCTTCGAGCATGGCGCAAAGCGTATGATAGACAGGGAGGTGCAGTTCCTGTACGAGCGCTGTTTCCCTTTCAGGGACTTTGATGCAAACATCGGTTGCTGAGGCCAGTTTTCCGCCGGCTTCGCCGGTAAGTCCGATGGATTTCATGTCGAGAGCCCGGGCGGTCAAGACAGCAAGGACCACGTTGCGGGAGTTACCCGAAGTGGTTAGACCGATCAAGACATCACCCTGCCTGCCGAACCCGAGCACCTGCTGGGCGAAGGTACAGTCCGGCGACACATCGTTATTGAATGCGGTCGAGAGAGAGAGGTGGCCGGTTAAGGAGACTGCACGGATCGGCATCTGCAGGCTCGAGGCAAGGTGCGCACCCGTTTCGGGGTCCAGTTCTTCGAGCCGGTGCCTCAAGTCCCGGCCGACCGGCCGTTTCTCGAGAAACCCCTTCATAAGCTCCCCTACGATGTGTTCGCTGTCCGCGGCACTCCCCCCGTTCCCGCAGACGAGGATGGTCCCGCCGCCGCGGGCGCATTGGAGAAGAAGTTCGTATGCTCGTTGCACATCTTCTCTGCAAACGGAAAGCCTGGGATACCGTTCTATGAGGTCATCTAGTGTCGGTTTCATTTTTGGTTTTTAAGATTCCGAATAAGGGATGTTTTTGGACTCTGTTTCGATAGTCTTTATCCGTATGAGTATTGACGTGATTAATAATTATTGTTTTCTCGAAATCCATTTATATATGTATAATAAAACTATAAATACTGTTAATTCAAGCCGCTCAGGCCGTGGATGATGGAACATATTTAATTGTTATCTCCCGCGGCGGCTACACTTATCCCTGCATAATCTCCGAGTTCCTCCCCCAATTCGGTAGGAACGATACTGCAGGCTTCGAGGGCGCGGGGCAGAGTTTCCGCTTCCAGAGTCCGTCGCAGTGCCGGTTCGAGGAACTCTCTGCATCGATAGTAGACACTCCCTAAAATAATCCGCTCCGGATTGAGGATATCGACGAGGATGGCCAGGGCACGGCCCAAATAAGAGCCTGTAATCTCGAGTATCCGCTGGGCAAGGGGCTCCCCTGCGGCGGCAGCTTCACACACTGTTTTTGCCGTGAGATCTGCAACGGGCGCTGTCCATCGGGGCGGTTTTTCACCACTCTGCAGAAGGGCGGTTATTTCGGTGCGGGCAATCTGGGCGATGCCCCCACCGGAACAGAACCCTTCGACGGAGCCGGGTTTCCCGTAGCCTGCCGGTCCGTAATCAGTAAGGCGCACATGACCGATCTCACCGGCCATATCATTGGTACCCGAATAGAGTTTTCCATTGAGGATGATTCCCCCGCCGAAACCGGTCCCGAATGTGAGAAAAATGAGGTCCTTACAGCCCCTGCCTGCCCCCCACTGCCATTCGGCCAGTGCTCCGGCGTTGGCGTCGTTTTGCAAGTAGGCGGGCCGGCCGGTTTCTTTTTTGATTATCGCAGTGATGGGGACTTCGTCCCAGCCGGGCAGATTGGGAGGAGAGAGGATTACGCCCCGTTTTGCATCGAGGGGCCCGCCGCAGCTTGTCCCGACCGCGCTGATATCGGAGAAGGCGAGGCCTTCCCGGTCGAGCATGGTCCGGGCCAGGGTGATTAATTCGCCGATCGTAACTGAAGGTGTTCGGACGGTCCGAGGCGATTGAGCTGTGCCGGCTTGCTCATCTCTCGTGGGGACCAGTTCTTTCGAGATGATCCGGGGTTTCGTGCCGGCAGTTTTTCGGACTGCTTTTGCGTTTGCACCGAGTTCCTGCTCTGCGAGTATCACGGCACATTTTGTCCCGCCTATGTCGATGCCGAGGTAGTGGTCCACTCTGTTTTTCAGCCTTTTACTTCCATTCTTTTATCAGAATGCTTTAACCCTACTGTTTTAAGGGCGTTTTTACAATGCGCTTCTTGCTGCCTCGAACATTGTTACAAGGTTTTCGGGATTTACATCTTCCTGGATATTGTAAGATGCTCAATTGATGGAGTGCACGGGTATATCGGCCGCGAAGCGGCTTACTTGAACCAATGTTCAAGAAACTCTGAGGCGGGCAAAATCTTTCTATTTATCAAGCGTAAACTGGCAATTTCAGTAGATAAACTTTTCACCATATCATTGAGATCATTCACTGTAGTAAGAATCTTATTTTCAAATAAATTCTTTTCGAGAACGGTCGTTATGTACTGATTTAACGATAACTGCTCTTCGTTCGCATTATAAAAAAGTTGTTCATGTGTTTCTGGGGGGATTCTTAACGAGATATTTCCTTTGAATTGTCTTTCTCCAATAGGTACAGGTAAGGTTTTTCCTTTATCCCGTAGATCGTCGATTGCAAATTGTAAAACTACTTTTAATTCTTCTATTGCTTCTAATTGAGTATCTCCATGTGTCATTAATGAAGGAAATTCTAAGCAGTTTGCAAGAAAAGCTTCATCTTCCTCACTCCATTGAACCCTAATAGTGTATTTATCGATCATCTCCATAATTGCCTCCATAAAGCTTTATTAAAGCTTTATTAATTTGTTTTACCTGGTATGGTTTTGCCATTTTCTTGTTTTTCTTATCTGGCTGGATATTTACATAGGGATCTCCTGCCCATGGAGTATTAAAAATAAAATGATCTCCTCTAATTCTATAATCACCGAAATTATTAATACATATATCAAGCAGATCCTTAAATTTTACATTTTTGGGGTTATTTAACAATTTATGATACATTGATACCCCATACAGCAGTCCAGTGCACATAATATCATATATGATACTACTTTTGTCAAACAATTTTTAACCAATTTATCAAACCATAGAAAAGTATCACCAAGCAACAATCCCTCACTCACTCCTTCAACACCCCCGCAATCTCCCGGAACGCCCCAAGTCCCGCTTCAAGATCCTCTATGATCTCCCCAGCAAGTTAATCCGGTTCGGCCAGGCTTTTGTCCTTGAGCCAGAAGATGCGCGTGGGGAGGAGGAGGATGGTGTGGACATCGCAGGTGGCCCCAGAAATCCTGGCGATTGTAGCTTAAGTCTTGGTTCTCCTGCAATTCCTCGTTGTTGGGGGAGATGTGGAATTCTCCGACGATCTCGCCGATGTTGTGGAGGAACATGTTCATCCTCATAGCGGCTGCAAAAATCAGTGAAATGCTGCTCGAACACCTTATAAAGGATGTTTTTTCCCGGGGAAGATATTCGGGATTCTGTTTTTTCAGTGTGAAAGAATTTTGTATACCCACATAGAGTATTACTGCGAAAATGTTACCGATGCTTCAGAAAAGATAAAACAAAATTAAAATTCACCATAACGTCTAAAAATTTCTTCAAAATCCGCAAAGAAAGACGATACACTGTCTCTACCCTGTTCCTTCTTCAATGCCGTGAAGTTTTCTGAACTTATGGGGACTGATACCTTCATGTTTTTTAAACAAGGTCCCAAAGTAGCTTTCACTCCCGTACCCTACTTGTTTAGATATGCTCGCTACCTTAAGCTCTGGAAAAGCCAATAGAAGCTCTCCCCTTAATAGAGAGAAAAGAAATTACTCTTTTGGTCAATCTGGGAGATCATCACAACAACTGGCAGTGGCTGCAAAGTGAATTACAGGAGAATACAAACCTACTTACCACCCACTTCACTTGGGAAGATACAAAGCAGTATGCCGATACGATCCGCAACGGCACTGCCGAGGGGCTGCATGTCTTTTTATTTGATAACACATTTCACGCGGTCTACAGCAGTAATTACCTCATGCGGGTCAGTGATGTTTTAATCACAAAACCCAGTGAACTCGCTTTTTATCCCATACCAAAAATTTTTAATGCGCGGGTGGGGGGTCATGAGATGTGGGGTGCGGTACGCAGCATGGAGATAGGAGACGGTACCATAGAAACGCGGACAATACCGCAAACTCTGCAGGCCATTGACCTCTTGAGCCGGGACCGTGATCTGTTGCCGCTGTACTGTAACAACATTATCAATAACAAAGCAATCGGTGTCTATGACGGCGCTTACAAGTGTGTTGAACTAGCGACCGGAAAACATTTTTCCCGCTGAGATATAGAAGCTTTACGCTTTACCGCGGCCGAAATAATCAATTCCTTTATGACCGTTCGTGATATTTTCGTCACTTACGGCCCATCGTATTCGGAAGCATTGCAGTGTACATTCCTGTGCCGAAATCGGGACCCGGAGGGACAGTTGCCGGTAGTTAATCCTGAAGTGTATTAACCCGCCGGCAGGAGCCCCGCTCGATGAGCTGCTGTTTTACTTTCAGCACCCGCAGGTCCTCGATGTCGTGGTGGAGAAGATTCATCGCAAGGTCTCCGGCCAAATTACCCATTAAAGCGGTGTTGATGCTCAACGTGGTAATTTGGGGGGTGAACGTTTCCCGGTAGGAGAGGGTGTCTCCCGGAGCGATGATCGAGACATCGTCGGGGACGAAGAGGCCGAACTTCAACAGTACATAGATGATTTTCGAGGCGATATAATCATCATGGGCGAAAACGGCAGTCGGTCTTGTCTCGGAACGGAAAAGGGGGGCCAGTTTGTTTTCCAATTGAACGAGGTCGAGAACGTCGGTTACGGTTATTCTGGAGCCGGGGGGGAACGGAATGTCGTGTTCATCCACCGCTTTTTTAAAACCGATATACCGGTCGGCAACAACGGTAGGCACATCGTTGCGTTCATATTCTACATATATGATGTTTGTATGCCCTAACTCGATAAGATGCATGGCCCCTTCATAAGCACCTTGGAAATCATCCACGCACACAGAGTGAAATTTGTTCTGGACATTGCTGTTGTTGATAATGACCACAGGGATGCCGATTTCTTCGAGCATCTCGAAAAGATGTTCGTTGATGTAGTGGATCGTACACACCGCAGCTGCCCCGGAGGCGAGGATTTTGCGAAACAGCTCTTCAGTATCCATCTCGAGGGTGATGTCCATCAAAAGGGTAAAATACGATTTTTTAAAGAACACCGATTCCAGTTCGGTTACGAACGGTTTGACAAACAGCCACTCGTAATCCCAGGAGAGGTAGTTGAGAATCGTTATGTATTTCGACCGTTTTTTACTCGACGAAGCGGTATACTGTTTTTTCCGATAACCGGTCTTACGGGCTGCTTCGAGCACTCGATTGCTTACTTCTGCAGATATTTTCCCCTTTCCGGAGAGGACCATCGATACAGTCGATATCGATACCCCTGCCTCTTCTGCCACGTCTTTTAATGTCGGTTTCATCATGCTGTGTCCTGCTAATAATGAAGCGTACCGATTAAAAAAATTTAATAAAAATTTACCTTACATACTGGCCTTCTGTCAATTGGGCACAATGGTTGCTTTTCGCTTCATTTTTACATTTTATTAAAAAATTTCAATTTTTACAATTAAAAAATTTATTTAATTCACTAAATTATTATTGACATTTTACTAATCCATGGTAAAATAGTTATAAACTTTATAACCAAAAACAAGGAGGAGTTATGAAAAGACTGATATTAGTACTTTCTGTTGCTTTTTTGCTCGTCGGCGGACTGCTGTTTGCAGGCGGAGCTCAAGAAGGAGCAGCGGAAAAACCGGATGCCGGCGAACAAAAAATGGAAGGTGAGATCAAAATAGCTCACGACAACCCGGAATGGCAATCCACCTGGGAAAAGTTCGGCGAGGCGTCCAAAGAAGATATCGGTATCGAAGGTGTACCGGTAGAATATGAGACCCAGGTGTATAAATCTCGGGTCAAAGTCGACCTCGGTTCTAACCGTGCGCCGGCAGTATTCAAATGGTGGTTCGGCTACAGAGCACAGGAACTCCTGGCAGCCGATTTAATTGCCGATTTGGGCGATGTATGGGCGGAAGTAGAAGATAATTTCGCTCCCGGTATGAGAGAAGCACTTACCTTTAACGGGGTAACGTACGGGTTTCCGTTTAATACCGGTTACTGGGTGTGGTACTACTCAAAGGCCGCATACGAGGAGATGGGATTCGAACCGCCCGAGACCTGGGAAGAGTTCGAAGAACAGCTTGCCGCATTCGAGGAGGCAGGCATCAGCGGAATCGGGAACAGCATCGGCAACTCCCGATGGACATCTTTTATCGTCATCCAGGAGATCCTCTACCGCCTCGATGCGCAGTTCTATAGTGACCTCGTAAACGGAAAGGCCCATTACACAGACGATACCATGGTAGAAGCGATGGAAATCTGGAAATCCTGGCTGGAGAGCGGATATCATGCACCGATGGACGCGACTTATGTCGAAGACTTTCCGCGGATGCTCAAAGAGGGAAGTCTGGCCATGGCCCCGTTCGGCGACTGGTACGGCGGCATCCTTCAGCAGCAGGGACTCGTACCGGAAGAAGATTACGGGGTAATGATACCTCCCGCAGCAACTGAGAAAGGCGAAGGGGCGATCATTCTCGAGGTTGCTCCCCTTTGTGTAGGGAAAAACACTCCGAATCTCGAACTGGCTAAAGAGTGGCTCAAATGGTACGCAAGCTCCGACAGTGCTGCCGACATTCTCTGGGGAGAGCTGCGGTTTGCTTCCACCCTCAACGTTACAATGGATATGATCAAGCAGGACGATCCGATTCTGGCAAAAGAGTACGAGATGCTCGATAACTATCCCACGAAACTGGTCCGGTACTGGGAAGCGACCCCCGTCGAAATCGTCGAACATGCTGTTGACGAGTTCAATACCATGCTGGTAGAACCGGGTAAGTATATGGACATACTCGAGAGTATCGAAGCAAAAGCGAAAGAAATCTGGCCCGATTACGGTGTAGATTACTAAATAAACAAATAATCAACGCCGGGGCATGTTCGGGTATTCCCGTGCTGTCCCGGCTATTTTTTAACGGTACGTATGATTAAACGAAGAATCAAAAAAGACAATCCCTACCTGTTTCTCATCCCCGCCCTTGTTCTCGTAGCAATGGCGGAGCTGGTCCCGGTGATCTACACCACCTATCTTGGGTTTATGAAGTGGGACCTGATCAACCCGCCGGAGTGGGCAGGCCTTAAAAATTATATCGAAGTATTTTCGACCCCTGAACTGCTAAATGCACTCAAGAACACAGTACTCTGGGTAGTAGGGACCCTAATTTTTCCGGTCGGTCTGGCCCTGTTCATTGCCGTGATGATAAGCCGGATCCGGATGCAGACCGTCTATAAGGTAATTTTCTTTATCCCCTCGACACTTTCTCCGACGATAGCCGGAATTTTTTGGCAGCGCGTTTTGGCAAGTCAGAAGGGGGCGATCAATGCTTTCTTGGTTGCAGCGGGAATGGAATCGCAGGCATTGATAACCAATCCGGAGATAAATACCTTCTTGATGATCGGGGTGTGGACCTGGCAATTTTTAGGACTCAATTTGATTCTGTTTCTGGTAGGGCTCGAGACGATCCCGAGAGAGCCGATCGAAGCGGCCATGATCGACGGCGCTTCACACTGGCAGGTGTTCACCAACGTGACGTTCCCCCTTCTCGCCCCGATTACTCTGCTCGTGGTCGCGAACTCGGTAATCAATACGGTTCGGATGTTCGATATTCCCTGGGTCATGGTGCAGGGAGGGCCGGGAAGGGCCTCGGAGACGTTGGCCATTTCACTGTACCGGGAATCTTTTCTGCTCTTTAAAATGGGGTTGGGTTCGGCCATCGCCGTTATCATCTCCATTATTACACTCGGTCTTACCTATCGGTATCTGGTGTCCACCGGGCAAGCTGAAAAGAGGAAGAAAAAATGATGGGCAGGACAGCATCGAAATCTATTATCTATATCATACTCACTATTATTGCATTGGTGTGGGTGTTCCCGCTCGTGACGACTTTTTTCACCATAATAAAAAGCCCGGACAACTTTGCGGAACTGTCCTTCTGGCAGCTTCCGGAGCTGAAACAAATACCGAAGAACATGGGTTTCAACTTCGGATACGCGCTCGAGAAAGCGAAAATCGCCCGGGACCTGTTTAACAGTCTTTTGTATGCAGTAGTGGCCGGCACCGGTTCCGCCTTTATTGCGGGGATGGCGGCATACGCACTGGTGTTTTTGGACCTCAAGCGGCCCCAATCCTGGTTTCTTGGGATTTTCATCGGTAATCTTTTTCCGTTCCAGATGTTTTTGATCCCGCTCTATCTTTTCTTGAGCGCATTAGGACTTTTTGATACCAGGCTGGGGCTTACCATCGTCTACGTCGGGATTTGTGTTCCGTTTGCTTTGTTCATATACCGTAATTACGCCTACACCATTCCGCAGGAAATATTTGATGCTTCCAAGGTGGACGGTGCTTCCACCTGGGGAGCATTCTTCAGGATATTTCTCCCTATGTCCGTACCCGCATTTACCGTTGTGTTTATTTTCCAGTTTATCTGGACCTGGAACGACCTTCTCTTTGGGCTGGTGCTCTCGGAACGGTTCCGGCCGGTCATGACCGCCCTTTCCAAACTGATCGGAAGCAGGGGAGGAGTGCCGGCAACGGTATATATCGCAGGTGCTGTGTTTGCGGCAATTCCTACGGTAATTATCCTGCTCACACTGCAGAAACAGTTTGTCCGGGGATTTACCATTGCCGCTGAGAAATAAGGGGAGGTACGCTATGTATGATGCCGACAAGGAGGGTAATACAATGACAAGCCGAGAACGGGTAACCGCAGCTATGGACCACCGGGAACCGGACCAGGTACCGATAGATTTCGGCGGACATCGAAGCAGCGGTATTATGGCTTTAGGATATAAAAAATTACGTGAGTATCTCGGTCTTCCTAAGAAACCGATTAAAATATACGACATGATTCAGCAGCTTGCCGTTGTCGATGATGACGTACTGGACCGTTTCGATGTTAATACGATCGAGATGGGCCGTGGTTTTGCTTTAGCTGATGATGACTGGAAAGAGTGGACCATGCCGGACGGTACTGAGGCACTCATCCCGTCCTGGGTCGACGTAGAAAAAAAGAACGGCAACTGGGTCCTGAAAGCTCCCTCGGGTGTGGACGGCGGGGTGCAGCGGGAAGGGATGATTTACTTTGACCAGATCTATTGGCCTTACAAAGAGGGAGTTCCAAAGGATTTTTCCGGCATAAACGAGGACCTTGCCGATGTGATGTGGTCCGTTCCCTCGCCGCCCCATCTCGGGCAGACGAGTGTGGAAGAGTTGACTGCCGGTGCAAAGAGTTTACGGGAATCCACGGACAGGTATATTGTCTTTCTCTTCGGCGGCAATCTGTTAGAAATTTCGAGCTTCCTCTGCAGTATCCCGGAGTTTATGATGCTCATGGCAGCTGAACCCGACAAAACCCATAAACTCCTCGATGCTTTAGTAGAAGTGCATAAAAAAAATATCGATACCTTTATTCCGGCATTGGCCCCGTATATCGATAACATACTTTTTGGGGATGATTTGGGGATGCAGTCAGGCCCGCAGATTTCTCCCGATATGTACCGGGAGTATTTTAAACCGAGGCATGAGGAGCTGTGGAAATATGCAAAAACGGTAAGCGGAAAAACCGTCCAGCTCCACTCCTGCGGAGGATTGCGTCCGCTCTTAAACGATTTGATCGATGCCGGGCTGGATGCGATAAATCCGGTCCAGACAAGCTCTGCCGGCATGGATGCAGCGGAGCTGAAACAGGAGTTCGGAGACAGGTTATGCCTCTGGGGCGGCGGGTGTGATACTCAGCATGTGCTTCCCAACGGAACTCCGGAAGAGGTCAGGACCCATGTGCTGAAGCAGTGCGAAATCCTGCACCCGGGCGGCGGGTTCGTCTTTCAGCAGGTGCACAACATCATGGCAAATGTGCCGCCTGAAAATATCGTAACAATGTTCGATGCAGTAGCCGAGTTCAACGGAAACGCATAATACAGAAGTACCGGATGCCGGGCGATTTTGCTCAATCTCCTATGGACATGGTATACTCACATGGATATGCTGAAACGGACCGAGTAGCATTATAAGAGAGGCGTACCATGAACGATAAGTATATTGTGCTCAGTGCAATAGGAAAAGACCGCGTCGGAATTGTCGATGAAATTACTGCAGAACTCGAGCAGCATCGTGTAAATATCGAAGAGAGCAGAATGGCGGTGTTAGGGGGTGAGTTTGCAATCATCATGCTTATTTCCGGAAGCAATGATGCCCTTGCAACGTTAAAAAGTAAAGGAGAAGAAATCGGCAATACAGTAAACCTGCGTGTCGAAATCAAGAGCACGGAAGCTCCGGAAGAAGCCGGTAAGGGGCGCCCCTATGTTATCGAAACCTTTTCTCTCGATGCACCGGGAATTGTACATGCGGTAAGTGCAGTATTGCACCGATTCAATATTAATATAGAAGACCTCGAAACAGATACGTCTGCAGCACCGTGGACGGGGGCAGCTATGTTTCACATGAAAACACACATCATTATTCCTCAATCCGTGTCGGTATCTGCACTCAGAGACCAACTGTTGAGTTTAGAACACGAACGGGACCTCGACATCAGCTTGAAACCGGTCGTAGCGAATTAGGAGGCATGCATGTTTATTTCACATATCGATAGAATTCTCCGGAAACAGATTTCGTTGGAAGAAGCAAAGGGAGTGATCAAACAGACTGCTATCGGACCGGAACAGGGATGGGCCGGCCATGTTATGCGGGTGTTCACGCTTTTAAACCGTGGTTTCACACCACAGCATAGTCACCCCTGGCCCCATATAAATTATGTCCTCAAAGGAAAAGGTATTCTTTTTCATGAGGGAGAAGAAACCCCGCTCGAGCCCGGATCAATCGCATATCTTCCCGCGAACACGCTCCATCAGTTTCGAAGCAGCACCGATGATGAGTTTTCCTTTATCTGCATCGTCCCCGAAGAAGGTGACAAATAGAGATTGAAAACAGTGGCCCGATCCTTTTGTATAGGGAACGGAAAAATCATCCTTCCCCGCACAATACTTCCGGCAGGCGCCGTTGTTGTTCGTAACGGTATTATAAGCGAGGTCCTTCCCGAAGTCCGGAAGCGTACTCTGCCCGAAGATGTCCCCTTTTATGATGTAGAGGGCAATTACATCTCTCCCGGACTCGTTGAACTGCATATCCACGGCTGCGGCAGGTACGGTTTTGAGACTGCCGGGCCCGATGATGTGCAGAAAACAGCCTCTTTTTTGGCCTCCCGCGGTGTTTCTCTGTTTGTACCGACTCTCCAGCCCGACGAGAAGGCCCTCGCCTCCGCAGGTACTGCTTTACGGGCAGTACAGAAGAAACGAAACAGTTCCGAGGGGCTTCCGCCGGGTATGTCCGCACCCGGATTGTATGTGGAAGGGCCGTTTATCAATCCGCGAAAGAGAGGAGGTATTCTTCCCGGCCTCGTACATCCCCCTGATCCCGCGTTCCTTAAAAAACTCTTTGCCTCTTCTGATGAGACCATCCTGCTGATGACGGTAGCCCCGGAGGTCGAAAATGCCGAAAACCTTATCCCGGTAATGGCGGAGAACGGTATTGTCCCCTGCTTTGGGCATTCGGATGCTTCGGTCGCTGAAACTGAGAGGTTTCTAACCGCGTTACGGCAGGAAAGGCGGAAAAGGGACGGTCAGAAGGTCAGAGCTTCAATTACCCATCTTTTCAACGCAATGTCACCGATTTCCCATAAAAGGTCCGGGCTGGCCATGGTCCCTTTTTTAGGGGGGGAGTCCGAGTTGTATGTAGAGATTAACGGAGACGGGGTCCATCTAAACGATGAGACGCTGCGGTTCTGTTATCAAAATCTCGATCATGACCATATAATCCTTATAAGTGATGCGGTCATTTCAGCGGGAGAGGCGGCGCTGCAGAATGGGAAAGACCCGCTTACCTACTTCGGTAAACCGGTTGTTTCCGGTAGAGGCGGTGTCCGTTACAGGGATTCGGGAACCCTTATCGGGTCGAACCGGCTGATACCGGATGTGGTCAAACACTTTATGCAGGTGACCGGGGCCCCTCTCTGCGATGCGGTCAGGTTCGCAACCCTTAATCCGTGCAGGTTACTAAGCCTCGAGCACCGACGGGGATCTCTCGAACCGGGGAAACAAGCTGATATTGTTGTTTTTGACGCTGCTATGAAGGTCAGACAAGAGTTCGGTGCTGTACTTTCTCCTGTTCATATGTCTTAGCTTTTTGGTCGCCCCGAAGGACCTGTAAAGCATTCCGGGCCAGAGCTTCCATCTCCCTTTCACCGGGGATGACCTCGACCGGTGCCAAAAACGCTACCCGCTCCGTTATCGCGGTGATCAGTTCCTCCGAAAAGGCCATGCCGCCGGTAAGAATAATCGCATCGACCTTACCCTTCAGGGTCGCACCGTACTGTGCAATTTCTTTGCTTATCTGATATGCCATAGCGTCGAATACAAGGCACGCTTTCGGGTCTCTATCTCGACAAAGCATGAGCATTTCGCGGAGATCGTTTGTTCCGCAGTAGGCGACCAGCCCCGCGCTGCCGGTCAATTTTTTTCGAATTTCCTGTTCCGTGTAAGCGCCGGAGAAGGCCATCGATACCAATTGTCCGGCCGGGACCGTTCCTGCCCGTTCAGGAGTAAAGGGCCCTTCGCCGTCGAGACCGTTGTTAACATCAACCACCCGGCCTCTCCTATGAGCACCCACGGTAATTCCGCCGCCCATATGGGCGACAATGAAGCTGCACGCTTCATACGGTCTGCCGATCTTGCGGGCCACACTCCTAGCGGAAGATTTCTGGTTCAACGCGTGGAATTTACTCAGTCTCTGTATTTCCGGAACACCTGACAATTTGGAAATATCATCCATCTCATCGACGACGACGGGGTCGGCAATATAGGCCGGGCAGCCGGCGTTATCGGCTATTTCTCGTGCTAAAAATGCTCCGAGGTTGCTGGCGTGTTCTCCATACTTTGCAATTCTCAGGTCTTGTAGCATCTCGTCGATTACGACGAATACTCCGCCTGAGATAGGATGAATCAACCCCCCCCTTCCGATTACAGCATCAAACTCCTGATCGTCAATGCTGTTTTCATCGAAGAATTGATAGATAATCTCTTTTCGGAAATCAATTTGATCAACGATATGTTCGAAACGCAGTATTTCTTTATATGCATGGGCGATGTTCTCGGAAATTATTTCCTGCTCGTTGTTGAATAGTGAGAGTTTAATCGATGTCGATCCCGGGTTAATGACCAGGACCCTATAGTTCTCGCTCATAGAAACGCTTTGCTACCTCGGTCAGTTTGATATTCACATCTACAAATTCTTTGCGTTTGATCGAGATGGGGATTATGCTTTTCAACGTATCGAGACGGACTACCCCGCTTTTAAGGAGGTATACCGTAAGCAGAATGATATTGGCCCCGCGCTGAAATCCCGTCTCTTTCGCCATTTCGGTGGCAGGAACATACATGGTTTGTACATCTTTCCGTGTTACCTTTTTTGTTACCATGGAAGAATCGACAATGATCAACCCGTTTGGCTGGACCGTTTCTTCGAAAGTATCGAGAGACGGCCCATTCATGACCAGCAAAACCGACGGTTCGTCGACGACAGGAGAACCGATAGTACTATGCGATATGACAACACCGGCATTTGCCGTCCCTCCCCGCATTTCAGGACCGTACGAGGGGAGCCAGGTGGCCTCGCCCCCTTCAGCAATGGCGCAGTTTGCAAGGAGGATCCCCGCGGACATCACCCCTTGACCTCCGAAACCGGCGATCTTTACCAGTTGATCTTCTAACGGTGTTTCCCGCCGGGGTACTACAAAGTCCTTTTTCAGATCGAGAAGATCGAAAACCAGGTTTTCTACTGTTCCAACGGAAGCTCCGCTTTTCTCACGCTCCGTTTCGTCTGTGTGATCAGACTGAGGTTGGCTGCTGTTCACTGCTGTTCTGTCTCTGAAATTACGCACGGGGAAAACCTGTTCTAAGGAGTTTTTTATCCATTTTCGCGCATCCATGGGATTCATCTTCCATCCGACAGGACAGGGGGAGAGGACCTCTACAAAAGAGAACCCCCGGCCTTCCGCGCAGTTTCTTATTGCTTTTCGGATTGCCTTTCTTGCTTTTAAGACCCGTGATGCATCAGCTAAGGAAACCCGTTCTATGAACAAGGGCAGTTCGGTATCGTTTATCATTTCAGACATATGGATCGGGCCGCCTTCCGAGAGAAGGTTTCTTCCCTTCGGTGTTGTAGAAGTTTTCTGCCCGATAAGAGTAGTGGGGGCCATTTGTCCGCCCGTCATGCCGTAAATCGCATTGTTTACGAAAATGACAGCCATATTTTCGCCCCTGTTTGCCGCGTGAATGATTTCCGCGGTCCCGATTCCCGCCAAATCTCCGTCTCCCTGATAGGAGATCACAACACTGTCATCAAGGCTCCGGCTGATACCGGTACCGACGGCCGGGGCCCGGCCGTGGGCACACGCTACATTTCCGGTGTCAAAATAGTAGTAGGCAAATGCAGAACAACCGACGGGGGAGAGAAAAACGGTCCTGTCCTGAATAGCGAGGTCTTCAATAACTTCTGCAATGATTTTATGTATATTTCCGTGTCCGCAGCCGGGACAGTAGTGGGTTGTTACTTCGCCTGCCCCTTTCCTTTCAAACGTTTTATAAAATGATTCCGGTTTTTTAAGCTTTACCATAGCAATCTCTCTTTATCGTATCGATTATGTCATTGGTCCTCGGAATTATCCCGCCATACCAGTTATATCTCAGTACCGGTGCTTTTCCAAAACTGTAGTGTTCCACATCGTCGGCCATTTGTCCGTTGTTCAATTCCGCTACAACCATCGTCTTGACCCGATCTGCATGTTCTCCGATGCGTTTAGCGGGGAAAGGAGAAAGAGTAATAGGGCGAAACAATCCTACTTTGTACCCTTCTTCCCGCATTTTCTGTACAGCACTCAGACAAATTCTCGAGGTTATACCAAAAGCAGTCAGAACCACTTCCGCATCGTCGGTTTCATACTCTTCATATTCAACCAACTCTGCTGCTACCTTTTTATATTTATCTTGGAGTTTGATATTGTGAGCACCCTGGATTTGCTGATTCATAAATATCGAGGTAACGAGATTATTTCTGCTTTCTCGGTCTGCGTATACCGCCCATTTCTTTCTCAATCCTTCTTTCGGTTTTGCATCGAAGGCAATGGGTTCCATCATCTGGCCTATGTAAGCATCGGAGAGAATAAAAACGCACATTCTATAGGTATCGGCTAGTTCAAACGCTCTATAGGTAAAGTCGCACATTTCCTGGACGGAATTGGGGGCAAAAACGATGTTTTTATAATTACCGTGTCCGCCCCCTTTTGTTACCATATTATAGTCCCCTTGTTCGGGCCAGATATTTCCCAGGCCGGGTCCGGCACGCTGAATGTCTACAATAACGCAGGGCAGTTCCGCCCCGGCAATGTAAGAAATCCCCTCGGCCATCAAAGAGATACCCGGTCCGGAAGAGGCCGTCATCACCCGTGCCCCTGCTGAAGCGGCCCCATAGACCATGTTTATTGAACTTACTTCTGATTCCGCCTGGAGAAAGACACGTCCTGCTTGGGGAAGATATGCCGCAGCAGCATGAGCTATTTCGCTGGCAGGGGTAATTGGATATCCAAAAAAATGAGTTACTCCCCCCAGCAAAGCACCATAAATGACTGCTTCGTTTCCTTTTACTAATTTTCTACTCATTTTTTGGTCCCTTTTTCCGTTTTGCCTGGTTTATCGGCTTTTATTACGGTTATTGCACCCGGCTCGGGACACATGTAGAAGCACAGGCCGCAGGCTGTGCAGTTGGGATTGTCAAACTTGGCGTACTGATACCCAAGCACATTAATTTCGGAGCCGATTACAAGACAGTGATTTGGGCAGGTTTCTACACAGAGCCGGCATCCTTTACACTGATCTGCTTCAATGATTACTTTATTTTCATCCATTGAAACCTCCTTTTGAAATCTCCTTTTTTTAAATTCCTTGAAAAAACTCGTCTTCTCCTTCCCCGAAAAAATTGATGTTGCTGACTGTGTCTGTCACACTTTCCGGAAGTTCTCTTATATCAAGATGATGGCCGGGGCAGCCGAGCCGGGAGCAGACATAGATTTTATTCTGTGACCCGGGGAGGTGAAGCAAAATCGCGCTGTCGCTGTCACATCCTTCTTGATCGCATTTCCAGGCGGTCATAAGAGAGTTTCCGGTCATTGGGGAGAAGGCTTTCACTCGGCCTTTGCTCGAAGAGAGGTCCGGCACAAAACTGTATAGTTTTGCATGGCTGCCCCAGAAGGCATCAAGATAAATGGTCCCTTCGGTATTTCCCATGACGACTTTCAGTTTAATGGAGGGCTCGCCGTGGATCCGGACGGTATTAGAGATGAGACTCTTTCCCGTATCGTCGTAAATTTCCTCTACCACTAAAAAGGAATGACCTTTTCGGTTTACAAGCTTTATACCTTCCGGAAGAGTGGAAAGAAATTGGACCGGTATTTCTTTATGATTTAACTCCATAGATAAAACTCCTTTGTTGTAAAAGAGGCTGGATAATTTTAGTTTTATACCTGTTTTCCAACTTTGTAAACCGTTTTTAGCGGCGGGACCTGTGGTGCAGACCGTGGGGACAGTCTTTAATCCGTTTCTTTGGGCAGGCTTTTTATCAATGCAATTATCGATTTTCGCAGTTCCGGGCTCTTTATCTTTCTGTAAAGTTTTAAAAAATCCTGTTCATCCTTGGTAAGTTGGAATAATTCTTGATTTCTTCCTTTGTACTTTTGCTTTGGGTCCGAAAGCTCACTCGAACTGAGATGTATTAATTCGAAAAGGGGCACATCAAGTGCTTCCGCTATGGATTCGAGTCTATTGATTTTTAACTCCGAGTCCCCTTTTTCATATTTTTGGATTTGCTGATAAGAAACCCCGATCTTTTCTGCGAGTGCTTCTTGTGAATAGCCCCTCAAGAGGCGGATTTTTCTGATTTCTTCGCCAATTTTATCGATATTCATCTGTTTTCATCTTTTTACCCTCTATTAAAAGGGGAATCTACCAAGCCATAGTAGTGAAGATTTCTTGACAAAATGCAACTAAAAGTAGTATGTGCATTAGTTAAATGAATATACTGGTATTAGATTCCGGCCCTCCTCTACTGAGAAAAATAAAAACAGTGTTAGAGGATTTCGGTTGCAGAGTGGAAAGTGAGAGCAACGGGACCCATGCCCTGCTTCTTTTACAGAAAAACCGGTATGATATGATGATTGTCGGCTTTGATCTGCACGGTATTACCGGTGATGAGTTGATAAAAACCGTGAAACAAAAGGTCCCCCCGGTAGAAATCCCCCCGGCTATTGTAGGCATTGGATGTGATTGGGAGTGCGGGAGATTGCTCGAATCAGGTGCGTCACTGTGCCTTGAAAAACCGTTTGGAGTAGAGCTCCTCATTGATACTATCAGTACACTGGCCGCACCATTATTGTATAAATCAACAGCTGATGGTACTCTTTCTGTGCCACCTAAAAACAAAGGAGTGTCAACTATGAGCAATGGGTTTCAAGCCGTATCTACAGAACATGTTCGGGAAAACCCGTTTACATTAATCGGTGAAGAGTGGATGCTCATTACCGCGGGGACCATTGACAGCTGGAATACGATGACCGCGGCATGGGGCGGTCTCGGCTATCTCTGGAACCGGGAGGTAAGTTATTGTTTCGTCCGGCCGAACAGGCACACCTACCGGTTTATGGAAAAAGCAGACTACTACACCCTTTCCTTTTTCGATGCCGCATACAAAGATGCACTAAATTTTTGCGGTACCCATTCGGGCAGAGACGTCGATAAAGCCAAAGAGACCGGTCTTACTCCGGTATCATGCGCGCATCAAACCGTGAGCTTCGAAGAGGCCCGACTTGTTTTCGTTTGTCGAAAGGTATACGTTGATGATATAAAACCGAGTTGTTTTATCGATGAAAGTTTAGACAGACTGTATCCCGCAAAACAGTACCATCGAGTATATATAGGCGAAATTGATCAGTGCTTAAAAAAAGCATAACAGTACACTGTATACGCTGAGTAATTATGAATCTGTGTTGGGCGGAACTGTTCGAACATATCGCAGAACACTATATCTTTCCTTCTGAAATTGTTGCCTCCTTTTGGCGGAAAGAAATGCTCCGTACGGATTTTTCTTCCTCTTCCGGCCCCGCTTTTCGCGGCCCCCGGCCGAGGGCGCTGCGCACCGACCGCTTTCTATCATGGGACAAATTTAAAGAGAAACAGTTCACTGTAGAGCGGAAAGAAAAACCGGCGAATAGACTGATACGGTCCCTCTTTGCCGCAGACCTGTTGTCCGAGAACAGCTCCCCGGAGAGGGGCCCGATTCTTCGCTCCCTTGTCAATCCCGATTTTCTCGAAAACTCCGTCTCTTTTCTTTCATATATCGTGTCGATACTTCCCGGTCTTTCTGTGGTCAATACAGTAAATCTTCAAACGGTGCAAAAAGAATTGGTCCATGATATGCAGTACCTCTTCGGCCGTTATAAGACCTTCCTCAATGAAAATGGGCTGTTCGAACCCGGCTATGAGCGGTTACCGGTGCTCAGTATGACCGAACATGCAGTTCTGGCCTTTCCCGAAGTACTCGATGATTTTTATGAGTACAGCTCGATCATCGAACAGTCCGAGTTTATCAAAGTAGTAAACCACACCCGTTTTCGATCTCGAGAAAAAGCGAATCTTTTGCTTTTCGATAATCAGATCTATGAGATACGGTGGGTCCTCAATCAAGTGGAGCAGCTTCTCGAAAAGGGAACGGAGCCGGACCGGATCGCAATTACCGCAGTAACGGAAGATACGGCGGATTTCTTGTTTCGGGAAGCCGCTTTACGCGGAATACCGCTTCTTCGCAGGCAGGGGAACAATCTACTCGATTACGCGCCGGGGAGGCTGTTTCTGTTACTGCAGGAATGTTATGAGACAGACTACAGCTTAAGTTCCCTTAAAAAACTGCTTTTACATCAGGGGTATCCCTGGCAAACACCACAGTTAGGAAGGCGGCTTATTCGGTTTGGGATCGATAATCACTGTATAAGTAATTATTCTGTAGACCGCCGCCTGCATAATATTTGGACAAAGAACCTGGAGCGGCTTGACCGGAGATCACTCCTTGGATTTTTTAAGACACTGTCCGCTTCAATTTCTTCTATCGTCAATTCCCCTGATTACAAAGAATTGAAAAGAAGGATAAACGGGTTTATAGCTAGATTCATTGATAATAATACGTGGCAGGGGGACGGGTTGCGAGTACTGCAGCGCTGTTTTACGGTACTCGATAACCTCGATGATACAGCAGCCGGCATAACCGGTATTACCACTCCTCCTCCGTTTCAGATGTTTATACATGCTTTGAAAAATGAACTGTATGTTCCCCTTGTTCGGGATGAAGGAATTCCGGTGTATCCCTACCGCGTTGCTGCCGGTATTTGTCCCGATCATCATTTCATCGCCGGAGTTACCCAGGCAGGCACGGAAATTACTATTTCGCGATACCCGTTTTTGCGCGAAGACCAAAAAAAACGGACCGGATTAACTGATATCGATTTAACGGACCACTTTCTTTCACTCTATGAATGTTCGGGAAAACAGGTCTCTCCGACCTGCAGTAAGGAGAGTCTGAAAGGAAGGCAACTCGTTCCGGGCTATTATACTAAAACCGAAGAGAGAGCACGGGAGAGCGACCGGTTTATTCACGAGAAGCTGCTGTGGGAAGGGAAGGACCCTAAAAAAAACCGGAATCTTCATAATGCACTGTACGCGGTACAATACGAAGGGTTTTCATTTATTCGTACGACCGGGTTCAGTGAAAGAGGTGATGATTTTACGACCGATCGGATACCGTCCCCGGAACTTGCCGACCGCCTCGCCTTGAATCGCCGTAACGACAACGGGCTTCTCACACTCGGACAAAGCGATATCGCCGATTATCAGAATTGCGGATTTCATTATCTGCTGGCTTATCTCCTCAACCTGCAGGAACAGGAGTATGCGCCTCGTTATTTTGATCCTCTCTTAGCAGGGACGTTTACTCACACAGTTGCCTGCAGGTTGTTTCAAAAGATCAAGAAAACCCATGGTGTGTTCCGTGCCGATAAAATCGATGAATACCGGTCCTTCCTAAAAGAGGCGGTAGCAGCAGCCGCACAGCACTGGGAAGAAGAGGAGACAACATTTTTTCCGCCGGTCTGGGAAGGATTTATTGAAACCGTCCATCGCATGGCAGACCGGCTCCTCTGCGAGGAAGCGAAAACATTTCCGGAATATGAAATCAATGAACTCGAGAAAACGGAGACCCTCACTGTAAAAGAAAATACGGTCCTCTTGAAAGGCAGAATAGACCGACTCTCCAAAAATGAAAAGGGGACCGCGGTAATAGACTATAAACGGAGCGCTCGTCTTTCAAAAAAGGACTGTGTCGGTAATGATACGCTCCCGGTCACCTATCAGCTGCCCTTTTATGCATATCTTCTCGAAAAAAACGGAACGCCGGTGAGCAGTTGTTCCTACTACGGTATGAGAGACGGGGCGTATAAGCATCTGTTCGGGGAGGAGCTTAAGGGTGCTTGGCTCGACCGTGACGGCCTGGACCGTCTCGTGGAATTAATGGAGTTGCAGCTGGAAAGAGTGCTTGCCGGCATGAAAGAAGGTGATTACAGAGTAACTGAGAACGAGTGCGGAGGATGCGCGTTTCGGGCGGTCTGCCGGGAGAAGTATACCCTTGACTGAAAGGCTTAATGATCAGCAAAGAGCGGCTATCGGCACTCACAAAAACACGGTGGTCAAAGCAGGGGCCGGTTCCGGTAAAACCACAGTTTTGGCCCTCCGATATGTCCGTCTTATTACAGAAGGCCTTGCAGATGTAGAAAGCATTCTCACCGTCACGTTTACCCGAAAGGCAGCGGCGGAGATGTACGAACGGATCTATTCGATGCTCTCCGAACAGATCCAAAAACCGCACGTTGCCGAACAGCTGGCAAAATTCAATAAGGCGAGAATATCAACCCTCGACAGTTTCTGTACTTCCATTGTCCGGGAATATGCGGGACTCTACGGTATTACCCCGGCATTTTTGCAGGACCAATACGAAGTTTTAAGGATAACTGAACAAACGGCGCTCTCCTTCATTCTCGAATATCAAAATGATGAGGTAGTCAAGCGGTTGATTCGAGATGCAGGATTCGAACAGGTGTGGAAAGAGCTCTTTGTTGAGGCGGCCCGTACCTACTTGCCGCTCGGTTCTCAAAGAGATTTTTCCGCCATGAATGCCCGACAGGAACGTCACTTAGAGGAAAAACTGGAAGCTGTATTGTCTGAATCGGTCCGGATTATTGCAGAAATAGTATCTATCGAAGGCGGGACGAGCAAAACAGTTCAAAAGGCCCAGGATGCTCTGCGAGCGCTGCCCGATTTTCGTACTGTGAAAGACGAACTCGACGGATCAGCTCTGCAGTATCAGAGGCTGAAAGAGACGGTGGAAACATGTACCTTCCGATTACCGGGAAAAACGAGCAATCCGGAATTGGTCAGGTTTAAAGAACTGGCGGGAACATGCCGGGAGCTGTTTGGAGAAATCTCTCTTATTGCAGTTACGCTGTCGGGAAAAAAGGAACGGCGACGCCTGTTTCAGCTCGTAGATCTTTTCCGGACCCGTATACACCGGGAAAAACGCTCACGCGGAGTACTTTCCTATCAGGATGTGCAGCAAATGGCGGTGGAGGTCCTCCGGGCCAATCGGGACATTAGAGATTACTACAAACAAAAATATCGATACATCATGATTGATGAGTTTCAGGACAACAATGGTTTACAGAAAGAACTTCTCTATCTTTTAGCAGAGAAACGGGAGTATCATCACGAGCGTCCTGCAGCAGCTGATTTGGAAGAGGGGAAACTGTTTTTTGTGGGGGATGAGAAACAGTCGATCTATAGATTTCGGGGAGCTGATGTCTCGGTATTTCGTGAACTGGGTGAAGAACTGCAGAGCAATGACGGCGAATTGATCAATCTCGCTGCTAATTACCGAAGTGAGCCGGAATTAGTCGATTTTTTCAATTATCTGTTTCCGGGCGTTTTTCATAATGGAGGAGAAGATTATGAGGCCCGTTTCGAACCGCTTGAGTCCGGAAACAAATCTCATGAGATTTCACCCCGGATCACGCTTTTCTATAAGCCGTTTGATCCGAATCCTGAAGAAGGGACGCTCAGCAGTGATGATGCAGAGGCGTACTATCTCGCCTCTTTTATTAAAAGGATTGTCGAGGAGCGTGAGTTAGAGATATCTGATAAAGGAAAAACACGATATGCCGGCTATGATGATATAGCGGTTCTCCTGCGTTCGACCGGCAATCAGGTAAAATACGAACGGATGCTGCGCAGGTTTGATGTTCCTTATGTTACCGGCAGTGTACGTACTCTTTTTCTCGAAGCGCCTGTAAACGATATCTATCAGCTACTCCAGCTTGCAGTGTATCCGGAAGACCGCATTGCGTATGCAGGCTTGCTCCGTTCCCCCCTCGTAGGATTATCCGACAGCGGGGCAGTCCGGATTCTTCTCGAAAACAGCGCCCCATTTTGCTGGGAACCCGGCCTGGCTCCCGTTCCGGATGAAGATCAGGAAAAGTACACACAGGGGAGAGAACTATATTTCGCTATTCAGGCCCGGGTCGATACAGTCCCTGTTACAGATTTGATTACCGCGATCTGGTATCACTATGGATATCGATACATGGTCCTAAAAAGACCCGCGTATCACGGGTACCTCGAGTTCTACGATTATCTGTGGCATCTGGCATACCAGTCGGAAAAACGCGGAGAGTGTACAGCGGAGTTTCTCGATTTTCTCAGAGTTAATCTCGGGAAATATGAGAGGCTCGAAGAGATGGAGTTGCCCAAAGATATCGAAGCAGGTGTCCATATCATGACAATCCATAAAGCGAAGGGGCTGGAGTTCCCTATAGTGTTCCTTGCTAATATGGGCAATACCGGACGGAAAGGAGAGGAGAAGCGAGCATTCTTCCATATAAGCGAGAAGTATGGGCTTACATTTAATCTTCCCGATGACCATGCCTCTGTGGGAAATACAACAAAAGTTAATTATTTCTATAACCTTGTTGAAGAGAAGAATAAGAAAATGGAACTGGCCGAGTTAAAGCGTCTTCTCTATGTCGGCGCGACACGGGCGGAGTGCCATCTTTTCTTATCCGGGGTTCACAATAGAAATAATAGAGGGGAAAAGGGGCGGGCTACCTCACTGTTGAATCTCGCTCTTGACGGCCTTGGGTTGGATGTAAGCGGAGAGGTCCTTGCAGGACCGCCGGCCGAAGGTGTTACTCTCGAGACAATCGGTACTGTAAGCGAGGAGGAACTGCAGAGGCATTCCCGGGCACAACGAAAGGTAGATATCGAAAAACTTGGTTCTTACTATAAAAATGCCCGGAAAATCACTTTTTCATTTAGAAAAAAAGAGTTTTCTGCGATTGACTTCGACTATACGGAGGTGACCGGTTTACAGGGTAAGGGGAGTGAAGATATTGAGGGCGGAGCGGCTGCATTCGGCACGTTATGTCATTTTATTATCGAGCAAAGAATTAAGAATACATATACCGGCAATGCAATCCCGTCGTCGTTGATGAGGGATTTCCCCGAAGCGGACCATAAAAATGTGATACAATCAGCAGAATCCCTTGCTGAAAACTTTTTCTCCTCCGCACTCGGAGAGAGACTGGCACAGGCGCAAACCGTCGAAACCGAACTTCCGTTTCTCCTTCGAAGAGAAGAGGAACAGGGAGAACTGTTTATTAACGGGCGGGTCGATCTCTACTTCGAAGATGAGGAACAGGGCCATATAGTTGATTTCAAAACCGACCGGGAGGTTGTGCCCGAAATCTATACGGAGCGGATGACGGTGTACCGGGAGGCACTCCATTCTATTTTTCAAAAGCCGATGACCAGTTACCTCTATTATCTGCGTTATTCCCGTATCGTTGTATTGTGATTTAATGTATAATGGTTTAGGGTTTTCGGATGAAGCAGATATGTATCTCGTCCGGTGTACCGGATTTTCCTTTTGAAAAAGCTTCAGTAGATGATATATTCTTTCAACGCATAACATCATTTTCACAATATACCAATTCCCAAGCAGTACAAGCATATCTTCTCGATACTGATTTTATAAAAAAGCATAAAAAAATGATCCAGACAAATTGCGCGCCGGGAACAGTTATTATCTGGAACCCGGACGGAGATGAACTCGGTCCATTGCTAAAACAGGAGTTGATCTTCCAGGAAATCGGAACACTCTCGACGCATACGATGATCGAACGCACATTCCGCAATCTTTTTGAAAACCTGCAGCTGCGGTCCCGGGTCGAGAAACAAAAGCAGACTATGCAGGTCAAAGATACCATTACCAAAGAGCTTCTCAATATCGGGATAGCCTTGTCCGCCGAACGGGACAACGATACACTGCTCGATTTGATTCTATTGAAATCGAGAGAGATAACGAAAGCGGATGCGGGAAGCCTCTATCTGCTGGTCACGGATGAAGATACCGGCGAGCAAAACCTGCTGTTTAAAATCGCGCATAATGATTCTAATCCGACTGATTTTACCGAGTTTAAAATGCCGCTTAATACAAAATCTATTGCAGGGTATGTAGCGGTGAATAAAGAAGCAATCAACATCAAAGATGCGTACCGCATACCGAAGCGGCAAAAGATACGTTTCAATAAGAGTTACGATGAGGCGACCGGATATAGAACAAAAAGTATTCTCACAGTCCCGATGCTCGATCATAAAGAAAAGATTATCGGGGTCATACAGCTTATCAATAGGAAAAAAGATTTTTCAAAGAAGCTCAGTGATAAAAAGGCAGTAAATGCTCTCGTAGAACCGTTTAATGCGGAGAATGAATCGTTAGTGCGTTCCCTTGCCTCTCAAGCAGCAGTTTCTTTGGAGAACAACAGATTATACAATGAAATAGAAGCACTGTTCGAAGGATCTGTCCGCGCTGCTTCCAAAGCGATTGAATCACGCGATCCGACCACCAGCGGGCATTCCAATAGAGTTGCAGCACTGACCGTGGAATTAGCTCGGGCGGTAAACGGGTGTGACAACGGAGCGTATAAAGATGTTCATTTTTCGACCGAACAAATAAAAGAGCTCCGCTATGCGGGCCTTCTCCATGATTTCGGCAAGGTGGGGGTCCGGGAGCATGTTTTGGTAAAAGCCCAAAAACTGTACGCGTTCCAACTCGAATTGATCCGAGTCCGTTTCGCTTACATTATTAAGGCCGTTCAATCGGAAATGGACAAATGGCGGTTCGAGTATGTAAAAAACCACGGTGAAGAGGCGTATAACAAGAAGAAGAAAGAGATTGCAGCCGAAGAGCAGCGGAAGATCGAAGAAATAAAAGAGTATATGCAGGTGGTTATCGAAGCGAATGAGCCGAAACTGCTCGAGGAAAATCCGGCCCACATAATCGATGAAATAGCCCGGAAAACCTATTACGATCTGTTCGAAGGGTTTAAGCAGTATTTATCGGAAGATGAGTACGCGATGCTGCGGATCAAGAAGGGCAGTTTGAGCGAACAGGAACGGCGGGAAATCGAATCGCACGTGATCCACAGTTACGAATTCTTAAAAAAGATACCCTGGACGAGTTCGATGCAGCTGATTCCCGATATTGCGAGATGGCACCATGAGCGCCTCGACGGGAGCGGATATCCGGACGGAATATCCGGTGAGAACATCCCCATACAATCCCGTATGATGACGATTGCCGACATTTTTGATGCATTGACTGCGCAGGACCGGCCCTATAAAAAGGCCGTTCCTGTGGACAAGGCGCTCAAGATATTGCAGGGCGAGGCTGAACTCGGGTACCTCGATAAAGCGTTAGTCGATATTTTTATTCAAGAAAGAGTTTACGAGAAAAACACCGGGGAAAGTTGAAAACTATAACCGCTGTTTACTCCTACCAGATAAGGTAGTTCCCTCCGTAGGTAAGTCCGCCTCCGAACCCTACGGTTAATATTTTATTACCCCTGGTGAGCATCCCTTTTCCTTCCATCTCATTGAGAGCAATGGGGATACTTGCAGCAGATGTATTAGCATATTCGGAAATGTTCATATAGAATTTATCTGTAGAAATGCCCATCCGTTTCGCTGCAGCTTCGATTATTCTGATATTTGCCTGATGCGGGACGATGTAATCGATGTCGTCAAAGGTGAGGTTGTTTTTCTCGAGCAGATGGAGCAGGGTATCTACGATGACCCGTACGGCAAAGGTGTACACTTTTCTACCGTTCATCTTCAAATAGAGCTCATCTTCTTGAGTAAGTCCGATCTTGAACGTTGAACGGGAACCCCCGGCTTCCCGCTTCAAATGTTCCGCTCCGGACCCTTCTGCCCGCAGCCGGGAATAGATAATGCTGCTTTCACTGCCGGTTGTATTAGCAGAAACGACAGCAGCACCGGCCCCGTCGCCGAAAAGGACACAGTCACGATCGTTCCAATTCGTGATCGTAGACATTGTTTCCGCCCCGAGAACCAGGATATGACGTGCCGAGTCGGTCTCGATAAACGTCCTCGCCGTCTCGAGGCCGTATACAAAACTGGTACAGGCGGCCAACAGGTCTACCGCTCCTGCATTGTGTGCCTGGATACTGTCCTGTATGATGCACGCTGTAGAGGGAAATCCGGGGTGATCGGGCGAAGCTGTCCCGCAGATGATCAAGTCTAATTCATCCGGGGTAACTCCTGCTTTCTCCATCGCCCGCTGGGCTGCAATAATAGCAAGATCGGAGGTCGCTTGATCTTCTCGGGCAATATGGCGAAAATGAATTCCGGTATGGGAAACAATCCATTCATGAGACGTATCTAGATTTTGCGCCAGCTCTTCATTGGATATACGCTTTTCGGGAATATAGGAGCTGATGGATTGGATATATGCTTTCATGAATAAACTCCTTTGAACGCATTCTCGACGACTATAAAATATAGAGATGATTAAGGTCAATACCTCGGCAAGCCGATACTAGAAGGAGGTTTTTTTACAATGAGTTTAATTGGTGTTCTCTGCAGCGATGAGGAGATAAACAACATTATCTCCGAAGAGTTCGAAAAAGGCGACCGGTCCGCATATATACTCCATTTCCCATCCACGGAACAGGAGATAATGGAGTTCCTCAATTTCGATCTTCCTGAGATTGTGATTATCAATTTTTCAGATACATCAATCGATTTAGAACCGATTATCGAACAGATAAAGACCGATTCATGGCTTCACAATTTCGGGATTGTAGGAATTTACAACCGGGAAGAACAGAAAGAAGAGACGCTGCATCAAAAATTGAAAAACCTCAACGTCCTCGCCCTGCTCGATAAACAGCGGCTCCGGTCTCATATATATAAGAGTGTTCAGATCATCGACGGGAACCGTCAAATAATATTTCATCGGGACTTGTCCGAAAAATTGGTCGATAACCTCACCGGTTCTTTTGTTATCGATAACGATATTATGGCTGTTTCGGTGTACGCCGGTATTGCGGCCACGATTCTCTCTCAGCGGGGATACATAAATCCGGATGCGAAAATGCACCTTCAGCTCTGTCTCGCCGAATTGATTGTAAACGGTGTCGAACACGGCAACTGCGGCATTACATTCGAAGAGAAAAGTGAGGGCTTAGAGCAGGGAACAAGTGTTGTAGAGCTGGTGGAAGAGAAGTGTCAAACCCCCGAAGTTGCCCGGAAACGGGTTTACATGGAATGGGAAATAAGTGATGACGTAACGAAGTTCGTCATCAAAGATGAAGGTGAAGGATTCGATGTTACCCGGTTAAAAGAAAAAATTGAAAAAGAAGGTCCTTTTTCCCTCCATGGCCGGGGAATTCGAATGGCGAGGATGTTTGCCCACAAGTTGTACTACAACACGAAGGGTAACAAAGTTATCATATTGATTAAACACCAGAACCAGGAAGCACGTACGACGCCGGAGGGGTTCTCTTCCGAAGAAGTTCTCTATACAAAAAGCGGTGATGTCATTTTTAACGAGGGGGAAGGGAGTGATTTCCTCTACTATATCTCGAGCGGTACGTATAATGTGTACCATAATGACCGAATTGTCGGCAAGCTCGGCCCCGAGGATATTTTTATGGGAGAGATGTCGTTTCTTCTCAACAACCGGCGGAGTGCTGCCGTTAAGGCGGAATCCGAAGGGAGGTTGGTTAAAATATCGCGGCGTTCCTTTATATCCGTAGTAAAAGACTATCCCCACTACGGTATTTTTCTTTCCAAACTAATCGCACGGAAGTTGGTGCGGGCCAACACCAGAAACGCAACCGAAGAGGCCATCTCCTCGAGCCTGTAGGCTCCCCACCATAAGCATCCGGCTTAAAGCAGAGGAACGATAGCCAAGAGTACTCCCGCCGCAACTGCTGAACCGATAACTCCGGCTACGTTCGGCCCCATTGCATGCATAAGCAGATAATTATTCGGATTTTCCTCTTTTCCTACTTTGTTGGCCACCCGTGCTGCCATAGGAACGGCCGAAACACCGGCCGCTCCGATAAGCGGGTTGATGCGGTGTTTCGAGAGCTTATTCATCAATTTTGCCAGCAGCAGGCCGGCAGCGGTCCCGACGGCAAATGCGAACAGGCCGAGCAGAAGGATCCCGATCGTCTTGACGGTGAGAAACATATCGGCAGACAGTTTGGACCCCACTGCGAGACCGAGCAGAATTGTTACGATATTAATAAGCTCGTTTTGAGCAGCCTTGGCTATCCGTTCGGTTACCCCGCTCTCTTTGATAAGGTTACCGAACATCAAAGCCCCGATGAGAGGGGTCGCGGTGGGCAGGAGAAGAATACAGATTCCTAACACAGCGAGCGGGAAAATGATCCGCTCTTTTTTCGAAACCGGTCTGAGCTGCTCCATTTTTATCTTCCGCTCCTCCTTTGTAGTAAGGAGCCGCATAATAGGGGGCTGGATAATAGGTACTAACGCCATATAGGAATAAGCAGCAACGGCGATCGCCCCTAAGAGCTCCGGGGACAGTTTCGATGCGATAAATATAGCAGTAGGCCCGTCCGCCCCTCCGATAATCCCGATCGAGGCCGCATCTGCGATGCTGAAATCGAACCCGAGCGGGCCGAGCAGATTGGTTAGAGCGAGAGAGCCTAAGAGGGTCGTAAAAATCCCGAACTGTGCCGCGGCCCCTAACAGTGCTGTTTTGGGGTTGGCAATAAGAGGGCCGAAATCGGTCATAGCCCCCACTCCCATAAAAATGAGAAGCGGAAAGACCCCGCTTTCTATTCCGAATCCGTATATCTGCCCGATAAAACCGCCGAACTCGGTAACGAGGTTTGTCCCGACGACGGTGGTCACAGTTTGAGAGGCAAGCCCCACCAAAGGGATGTTTGCGAGAATCCCCCCGAACCCGATGGGAACGAGAAGCAGAGGTTCGAACTGTTTATTGATTCCAAGATAGATGAGAACACCGCCGACGATGATCATTATCACTTGGCCGATGGTGAAGTTAACGATTCCGGTTGAGACCCAAAAGCTCTGCAGTGATTGTAAAAATGTCATCTAATTTCTCCTCTAGGTTGAAATGACAGCGAGCAGATCGTCGGTTTTTACCTGATCGTTTTTCATCACTGCAATCCTGTCGACGATTCCGGTAACAGGCGAAGTGATATCGGTTTCCATCTTCATCGATTCGATGACCAAGAGTACATCACCCTGGTTGACTCTGGTACTCGGTTCTGCATCGATCCGGACAACCTGGCCCGGAAGCGGCGCTCTTACTTCTTCTTTAATGCCTGTTGTTCCGACCGGCCGTTCACCTTTTTTCTTCGAAGTCGGTGCTTTGGACCCTGCCGGCCGTATTACCCGCTGCGGAGGGGGTGGGGGGGACTGCGGCGGTTGTGGTGCTTCCGCCTCTTCTATTTTTTTCTCCGGCACTTTGGTTGAAATTACGGCCAGCACATCTCCGGTCTGGATCTGTCCGCCCGCTTCTACCGGAATCTCCTGTAAAATCCCTTTCGCAGGCGAAGTGATGTCGGTTTCCATTTTCATCGATTCGATAATCATGATGACATCACCCTCGTTTATCGAAGAGCCCGGTTTTTGGAGGACCCTGATGATTGTTCCGGGGAGAGGGGAGGTGACGGTTTCGGTCTCTCCGGTTTCTTTTCCGGCGCTGCTTTGGGAAGCTGCGTGGTGAAATCCCGCCGGTTGGGCCGGGGGTGGTGCGGATGCTGTTTTCTTGGCGGAAGTATCCGCTCCGGTTTCATCGACTGCGACCTGATACTCCGTTCCGTCTACAACGGCCCGTCCGTCCTCGAGCTTTACTGAGTAGGTACGATCATTAACGGTAACCGAGAATGAGGACGGGACAGGTTTTTGTCGGGCAGGTTTTTCCTGCTCTTCCGATTTTTTGCGCACATTGAGTGTAGCTTCGCCTTTGAGGAATGCGATTCCCTTTTCTTTACACGTTGCAGCGATAAAAATATTTTCATCGGTGGTTGGAAGGTTTGCTTCATCGAGGGATTTTTTGGCAGCGTCGATTCCTTTATTGGGGTCTTGATCGTTAATCTCTAAAGGTGATTGGGTGGTCGGTTCGAGTTTCAACTGTTCGGAAGCAATTTTTACGATCTCCGGGTCCGGTTCTACCGGTGTTTTCCCAAAATATCCCAGCACCATCTTTCCGTATCCCTCGGCTATCTTTTTCCATTTACCGATCATCACGTTATTGAATGCCTGCTGAAAATAAAACTGAGAGACCGGAGTGACCGATGTTCCGAACCCCCCTTTTGCAACGACTTCTCCCATTGCATCGGCTACTTCCGCATAACGGTCTAGAATGCCTGCATCCCGCATCATCTGGGTGTTTGCAGTGAGTGCACCGCCCGGCATTGGGGAGAATGGGGTAAGCGGTTCGACCGCTTTGGATTCAGGCGGCATAAAGTAGTCGGCCATACACTCCTTAAAAATCCGCTCTGTCTCAATCACCTTTTTGATGTTTACATCCATTTCGAATTCCGAGTCCCGCATTGTATGCCACATGGTGATGATATCGGGCTGACTGGTCCCTCCCGATACAGGCGCTAATGAACAGTCGATCTGGTCCGCCCCGGCCTCCATAGCTGCCTTATAGCAGAAAATACTGGTCCCGGCCGTCTCATGAGTATGAAATACAATTCTTTGGTCTTCTCCAAGGGTTTTCCTGGCGAGTTTGATCGTGTCATACACTTTTGTCGGGGTGGAGGTCCCGGATGCATCTTTGAAGCAGACTGAATCGAAGTGAATACCCGCATCGAGTATATTTTTCAGTACATCTATGTAGAAATCTGGTGTGTGTGCCTCCTGTGAAGCCCCCGGAGGCAGTTCCATCATGGTAACACACACCTCATGCTCGAGTCCTGCTTCGTGGATGCACTGTCCGCTGAAAATGAGATTGTTTACATCGTTTAGAGCATCGAAATTACGAATTGTGGTCATTCCGTGTTTCTTGAACATGAGGGCATGGAGTTCGATGATGTCCTTTGATTGGGAGTCGAGTCCGACTACATTAATCCCCCGGGAAAGGGTCTGTAAATTTGCCTCGGGGCCGGTAGTTTCTCTGAACGTGTCCATCATATCGAAAGCATTTTCGTTACAATAGAAAAAAAGTGATTGGAACCGTGCCCCCCCGCCCGCTTCGAAATGGGTAATACCTGCGTCCCGCGCTGATTCGAGTGCAGGGAGAAAATCTTTGGTGCTTACACGTGCTCCGAACACAGATTGAAACCCGTCCCTGAATGCTGTTATCATCACATCTATTTTTTTCATTGTTGTATCCCTATTCCTGTTCTCGTAATCTCTTGTAGGCTATGGCTGCAGCAATTGCGGCTGCAATCTCTTTTTCCTGCTCTTCGGGGCCAGGCCCTTCCCTGCCTGCTTCTCCGGTTTCAGGAGAAACCGTGCCCCTTTGCTTTTTGTCTTCGGTCTGCACAAATCGTGATATGACAACAAGCAAAAGGACAAGGAGAATCAAAAAAACAAAGACAATTAGCATCCCTATAATAGTAAGATTCAGTCCCAGCATCAGCATAGAAAAACCCCCGCAGCGTCTACGTTTGGTTAATCAAAACACAAATCAGTGCTAAAATCAAGCAGTGAAAATCCATATAATGAGAATATTCGAGATTTTTTGTTTTAGTTCGGCCGGCTTGATTGTAGATTGATTTTTGCCCCTTTCGGGGTATACTTTTAGTAGATACCCGGTAATGGTGCGGAACGTGGGGACAGGATGGTTCCATCGGGGCGCTTATCTGGGGGCTAAATATCTGGGGGCTTAAATAGATGAAAAAAATAATCGTGTTGGCCGCAGCCGCAGTAATCCTGTCGGCGGCATTCTGCTTTGCAGAGGAGAAAATCATTTTCAAAGAGCCATTGGTCAACCCCGACACCCCCGAGAACCGGGAGCTCGTGGAACGTATAATCGAAGATGCACTGCTGCAGGTAGGCAGCTTTTATGAAGACTACTTTACCGTTACAGCCGGTATGGCGGAGGGAGATAGGGACCGATCTCCGGATTACGAAGCGGGCCTGGCGGCCAATTTTGCCGGAGAGCAGTCCTCTCTCTCCCTTACCATGACCCGTACAGCCGACGGAGCGGAGGTCTCTTCTACCGCGTTAGGCCCCATAACCGCTGCCCGGTCCGACCACCTCTCAGACCTGATTTTTTATCTCTATACCGGGTTTCACGGGTATCTCGAAGAGGTGATGAAAGAGCCGCCCCACTATGTCGAGGAGATTCCGGCCGATGTCATCGGGCAGAGCATCGCTCCGGGCGAGGCTGTCCAGCTCTATCCTTACTCAGCAGCAGTTACCCCTGACAGCAACATTCTGGTGGGATTGATCTCCCGCTGTGTAGAGCTCGATCCGCTCTTGCGGATCGTCCGGGAGCACGGAGAATCGTTTGTGAAGTCCGGCAATTATAACTTTGCGTATGGGGTCTCCGTCACACCGGCGGGAACACTGTTTTTAAAACCTTCCACGGGAAGGGAGGTGTACCGGCTTATCGAAGGAGCACCCCGGCCCCAGCGGATCAGAGTGGGACTCGATGTCAACGGCCCGTTCGTGGCGCTCCCGGACGGAAGTGTCGTTATTATTGATATCGTAAAGAAACGGGCAACTCGGATCGAGGGGCGTGATGCCCACGACCTCGACCTCTACACCTACGAGTACGCCTATATTTCGGCAGCGACGGCAGGTCCTGCCGGGAACCTTTGGATTTACGACAGTGTGGAGGGGCGGATAAGGATTTACACGCCGGAAGGGAAGCTTGTCGATTCTATCAAGCCGATCGTCAGCAGCGACAACCCGTTGAGTCCCCTCTCCATGGCGGTCTATCCGGACGGCAGTTTTCTCCTCTATTCTACCGGACAGCTGTGGCGGTTCCGGCGGGACGGGGTGCCTGTCTGGAAGATGACCGAGCTTCCCACCAACCGGGGCGAGCCGCTTCCGCAGATGGCCTCGATTACAGTAGATAGTTCTACCGGATCGATCTATGTAGCCGATGTAATGGGAAGGCGCCTTATAAAGCTCTATGATGCGGTGTATGTCCGAGATAACGGTCTTACCGATCCGATGACCGAAAAAATAATCGAGATGAACCGTAAGATCGCGGCAGACCCGGACAACGTTGCCCTGCTCGAGGAGAAAGCCCGTTTCTACGAAGAGCAGGACGCTTTCGAAATCGCCCTGACTGCCTGGCAGTACATACTCGATATCGACCCGTTCCATCAGGAAGCCGCAGACCGACTCGATGCTATAGAGGTCGCCTCCCTCAAGGACAGTGCCGAGAAACAGCGGCGGAACACCTTGGAAGTGCTGGGGTCGGTTGGGCCGGAGTCTGCGCGTGAGCTGTACAGCAAAACGGTCCGGATGTATGAGCGCATCTTGAGCCTTGCCCCTTACGATGAAGAGACCAAGCGGAACTACGAATCACTCAAAGAGATATTCCTCAGGGAGACGAACGTCCCCCCGGGAAAGAAAAAGCAGTTTATCGTTGTAAAAACCGAACTGGAGAATCTTTTCCCCTCTCTTATGCACACCTATCGAAAAAAACCGGCAGGATTTGTGACCGTTAAAAACGGCCTGGGCGAAACGATAAGTGGTGTGCGGGCATCGGTGTTTATTAAAAAGTACATGGATTTTCCGGTGGAAACGGCACTCGACGGGGAGGTGGGCGTTGGAGGAGAACTGAACCCGGGTGAGGAGGCCGCGGTCCCCCTAAACGTGCTCTTAAACGAAGAGGTTTTCACCCTTCAGGAGGACCTGCCCATTCAAGCCCGGATCGAGGTAAGCGGCAGTTCGGGTGGAAGCGAGGTGAGCTCGGTGGTCAATAAGACCATTACCCTCTACCGGAGGACCGCCCTCTCCTGGGACCGGTCGGAGAAGCTCGCCGCCTTTATTACACCCAACGAAGAGGTGGTCTCTCAGTTCGCCCACCGAGTCCTCGATGAGCGGGAATACGAGGCTGCCTCCGGGCTGCCAAAAATGGTGGTCCGGGCGGCACGCATCTGCGATGCAGTTGGCAAGTACGGGATCGCCTATATCGAAGACCCTGAATCTCCCATATCCGAGGTGCTCGAACGGGAGAGTGTCATCGACACGGTCCGCTTCCCCCGTACCACCCTGTTCATCAAGTCCGGGGACTGCGATGACACCACGGCCCTGCTCGGCTCTCTTCTGGAATCGGTGGGGATAAAGACGGCAATCATGACCAGTCCGGGCCATGTGTTTCTGGCAATGGACACCGGAGAGCCTGCCGGGAACAGCTGGATGTACTCCTACAGCGGGCAGGAGACCCTCTCCTACAACGGGACGGTGTGGATTCCCTTAGAGACGACGGTACTCGGCCGGGGATTTACCGCGGTGTGGGCCGAGGCTTCTCGGCTGGTAGCAGCACACAAACCGAGGCGGGAACTGGAGTTTCTCCCGGTGGCGGAACTGCGGGACGAGTTTCCGCCGCTTCCCCTCTCCGGACAGAGCTCGCTTGCAGTCGCCGTCCCTTCTGTCGAATCGGTAGCACCCCGACTCGTCCGCTCCTTAGAAGGCCTGCGTACTACACTCTACGACCAGTCACTGCGTACCCTGCAGGAACAGGCCGAGGCAGCGGGAAACGGTGCAAAGCGGGTTGTCATCACTAACCGGATCGGGGTGCTCCACGCCCGCTTCGGGGACCTGGACAAGGCGGAGTCGGTTTTTACGGCTAATATCGAGGAGAATCCGGGGTTTATCTCTTCGTACATCAACCTGGCAAACCTCAACTTGCAGCGGGGCCGGTTCGATCAAGCCGAGGGTGTTCTCGCATCGGGGATCGATCGGGAACCGAATGTGCCCCTCCTGAATCTCCTCCTCGCCCGTACCTACAAGCTGCAGGACCGCATGGCGGAAGCCCGGGAACAGTTCCGGAAGGTAGAGGTTGCCGCCCCAGAACTGGCCGCCCGGTACGCCGGATTTATCGAGGTCGAAGGGGCCGAAGCACGTGCAGGGGCCGAAGGACCGGAGTTCCCCTTTATCTGGGAGGGTGGGGAATAGCACAAATTATTTATAATTTTCTTGAGATTTATCACTTATTCTGATAAAATTGGACTGAATATGTCATTGTTGTTGCGTTTTTTCGACCAAAATGAAGGGAGTTACTTTTTATTCGGCCCGCGAGGAACGGGAAAATCCACCTGGCTTAGGCAAAAATACCCTGATGCCGCCTGGATCGATCTTCTCGATACAGAAAATGAGCGAAGGTACAGTGCACGTCCCGAACGGCTAAAAGATTTTATTAGAGCGGCAAAAGGACAAAAAACGATTATCATCGATGAGATACAGCGGGTCCCGGAATTGCTTTCTCTCGTTCATCAGCAAATGGAAGCGGATAAATCACGCCAATTCGTTCTTACCGGTTCGAGTGCCCGGAAATTGAAACAATCAGGAGTAGACCTCCTCGCAGGTAGAGCAATTCGAAGGCAGTTACATCCGTTTATGGCAGGGGAGCTCGAAGACCGCTTCGATGTGGACCAAAATCTTGAATTGGGAATGGTGCCGCTCATTACAATGGCTGAAGAACCGATGCAGACATTGAAAGGGTACATTGATTTGTATATTCAACAGGAGATCAAAACGGAGGGTCTGGTAAGGAGACTGGATGATTTTAACCGTTTTTTAGAAATCATTTCATTTTCACAAGGACAGGTTTTGAATGTAGCATCAATTGCCCGGGAATGTACTGCAACGCGCAATACGGTAGAGTCATATATAACCGTTCTCGAGGATTTGCTCATCGGAGTCCGGATTCCTGTATTTGCCAAGCGGGCCAAACGGTCGGTAATATCACATGCAAAGTTCTATTTTTTCGATTGCGGAGTTTTTCGGTCACTTCGACCGACAGGAGTATTGGACTCACGGGAAGAACTCAACGGTCCTGCTTTAGAGGGAATGGTATTCCAGCATCTTCGTGCATGGATCGATTACCGGCAATCAGATATGCGGATTTATTTTTGGCGGACCCAGGCGGGGAATGAAGTCGACTTCATTCTCTACGGAAGTGAAGGATTTTATGCTATTGAAGTCAAAAACGGCCGGATAATCCGTAAATCAGACCTGAGGGGGCTGAAGACCTTCGGGACGGATTATCCCGAATGCAAAACCGTTCTCCTCTATCGAGGAGAAGAAACGATAGAGAGCGAGGAGGTCCTCTGCTATCCGGTGGAGAAGTTTCTTCGTAATATCCATCCGGGTGAGGCAGTGTTTGGAAGTGCTGTCTAATCCGGTGAAAAAATGTTATAATTAACAAAGTGGCTGATGCGATGCGTTTGAGCGAGGAAGAGATAGCCCCGATAAAAAATGCCGTACGGACCCATTTCGGTGATTCAGCAAAGGTGTATCTCTTCGGTTCGCGGACCGACGATTCAAAGTCCGGAGGAGATATCGATCTCCTTATAGAGCATGAGGCCGGCCTCGGAGGAAGCGGCCTGGTCAAAGCAAAATTAAGAACAATGACGGACATTCAATTTGCCATTGGGGACCGCAAAATCGACATAGTTACCGTAACCTTGGACCAGGAAAAATCCGAGGAAACAGCGGAAACCCAAGAAAATATACCCCTTATCGTAAGAGAGGCCCGAAAGGAGTCGATCGAGTTATGATAGTTTTTCTGTTGTCGCTGAGGAAAATCCAGCCAGGAGAGAAAGGTTCGAAAGAGTTTCTTTGTATATCTGGGGTATCTTTATCTTTTCGGAAGCAAGGAGAATTTTAATGAGTCTTTCTTTATCGTCTTCACTCATAGAAGAAGAACGCTGTTTGATTGCCCAGTAATCTTTTATGAACTCCCGGAAATCTTCTGAAATCCGACTTGCTGCGAGATAAAGACGGCGGTAAAGATTGTGGTCCTTGATGATAATCGGTATGCCCTCGTCGAAATATCCGAAAATATATCAGCGGCAGTCTACAGAATTGCATCATAGGATGAGTTTGTGTTTAGTCTAATCGACTGAGTCCGGTAGAGAAGGAAGGATGTACTTGCGGGTAAAACCGATTACTTGTTCAGCTATGTGCACTATCTCGTCTGCTTTGTCAAATATTTCGTTTAGATAATGACTACCCATTTCTGGATCATTCTCGTAGTCATGGGCGATTTGATTTCTTATCTCTCTTAAGACCATCCAGCTTTCGGCTGAAGGAATAGCTTCCCGTTTTTCAAGTTCATTCAAAACATCGTATATTGTTAAGGTCTTAGAATCTTCTCTTAGAATAGACACTATTAAAGGAAATAGTTTTGCTCCTAAGGCATCCTGCAGTTTTGTAAATCGGTAGACCAACTGATCAATATGTTCAACTGCATCATCCGTCAAGGTCGAATACGTATCAGAACTTAAAGGGAAAAGAGTACGAGCCTTTGATTGAGCCTGGATAATACGCTTAACATGTATCTCACATTCATGAATGAGTGCCTGGAATCTATGTCTATTGCCGCTTGACGACTCATTCACCTGATTTCTACTCCTTCACTTTGGGCAACTTCATAAATTGGTTTATTCCCACTATCGGATCCTCGCACTACTACATCGATTTTTCTATCACCAATTTGCTGCTTTAATTTAACCAAAAATAGAAACTTTTTCCGAAACGCTTTTTCTAATGTATCTTCAGTCTCTATTAAAATATCGATATCTCCCCCTTTTTTTGTATCATCGACACGAGAACCGAAAAGTGTTATTTTGACATCATCACCAAAAACTTCGAGCGCAGTATCACGAATTGCTTTTTGTTCTTTTGCAGAAATCCTCATTGAACGTTGTTTCCACCTCTATATAATAGTATATCCTCATTATGATTTTGTGACAAACAACCTTTATATGCTGCAGTGATAAAGTTAGTGTCCGTCTCTCTATATTCTAAATTGCGAACGCTATTCTACGCGATCTGTTTCAACTATCGTTGAATTGTCTTTCATATAAGATGTAAATGTTATTGTATATTTCTTAGCTGTTCAACAGATGGTTTTTACCGATGTGCTGTGGCCGCCCGGTAAAAGGCCAACACCTTCTCGAGTGGAGTGTCCGGTTGGATGTGATGGGACGGTGACATGATGTATCCGCCCCCTTTTCCTACCTCTTCCAAAAGACGGTGTATCTCGGCTTCGATCTCCTTCTGGGTAGCTTTTTGGAGCCACCCCTGCACATCGACAGCACCGTGGAGGAGCAGTTTGCCGTGGAACCCTTTTTTTAGTTCATACGGGTCCATCCCTGCCGCCTGGG
>CAZQKT010000002.1:0-63108 GCA_964594055.1 uncultured Spirochaetales bacterium | reverse complement strand
CCTTCATTCGGCAACCCGCGCTTGGTTTCGTTATATACATCGAACTCATAGGCTAAGCAGCAGAGCAGTCTCCCACATGGTCCGGATATTTTCATCGAGTTGAGAGAAAGATTCTGTTCCTTCGCCATTTTTATAGATACCGGTTTCAAATTATCCGTTACTTGATGACAACAGAACGGTCTCCCGCACACCCCGAGGCCACCTAATACTCTCGACTCGTCCCGTACTCCAATCTGGCGCAGTTCTATTCTCATTTTAAATACTGAAACAAGATCCTTGACTAGTTCCCGGAAATCGACCCGTGATTCTGCGGTAAAGAAAAACAGAACTTTCGATTCTTCAACGATGTAGTGTGCGGAAACAAGTTTCATTTCCAGCTTATGGGCCTTTATTTTTTCCCGGCAAATCTGGATCGCTTCTCGTTCTCTTTCTTTATTTTCTTCGTATATCTGCAGGTCCTTATCCGTAGCCTTGCGTACAATAGGATTGACTCCGTTATCTCCGTTCGCCCGGCAAGATGCCACCTTGCCCTGTATGTACCCGAGATCTTTACCGTATTTTGTTGGAATAACTACAATATCTTTATCAGCCACCTTCACCTCGGGTGGACAAGAACAGATTTCAGTCTCGCTCGAGTGCAGGACCCGTACTCGGTATAAGCCGTTTTCCGCTGCTCCATTCTCCGCTATGCTTGCTTCTGCCACAATGTACTCCCCACTATTACCGTATCAAATCAACGAGCAGTCCGTATATTTCATCCACCCGTGCAATGAGGTCGATTTGGTCCTTCTGACTTTGCAGGACCTCGGCTGCCAGTCTCTCCAATTTTGTATCGATTATCTTAACTATTGTAAGCTCTTTCTGCCCCTTTGTTTTTAATACTTTGAATCCGGATAACTTTGTTTTTTCTACCAAAAGACTTCTTTGGATTACTACATGCAGAAAATTCCTCACTGCTTGTTTATACTGTTTGATCATCGAGAGAGCGGGATTTTCCTTGACCTTCTCCCCGATTTCATGAATTTGGTCGAGATACTCTTCTATATCACTACTCTCATCAACTTGCTCAACACCGTAGGAAGCCCAGCTTTCACTCGTTTCGTCGGCCGGTGTAGTTTGCTCGGCGGTCGAGAGCAGTGAGATAAAGTCTGTTTTCGTACTTTTGTTTTTCTTTAGCTTTCTTTTTTCTTTGTCGGAAGTGCGGAAGTTTGTCTGGCCGAAACCATCTATCCTTTCCATGCAGAAAGCTCTTTGCTATTTTCCGTATGTTCTGCCTGATTATTTCCGTTATCATTTCCGCTCATATGCGATTGGGCGGTCTGTGCAAATTGGGCTGCTTCAGATACAGTTTCTTCTTCTCTCTGCTCGGATGGTTCTGTACGCTCTTCTGCACAGATTGTACAATTTCCGTCGAGCAGTACGCCTTCCTCCACGATGAGCCTAGGACAGGTAATATTGCCGATAATCATACCCGTCGAAAGGATAATTACCTTTTCTGCAGCAAAAATATCTCCCTTTACCATCCCGCCGATAACAACTGTTCCGGCTTTTATTGTACACTCGGCCCGTCCGTTTTTTCCGACTAAAACCTTTCCGGGAGTGCGGATCGTTCCTGAATAATCTCCATCGATGCGGAGTAAACCGTTGAGGTCGAGTTCACCCCGAAATCGAGTACCTTCACCTACGATAGAATTTATAAAGGAACCGTCTGCTATTAGATGATCACTCATTAATGTCCTACTCTTTACTTGTAAGTCTTTTCAGACCGCTGGAAATACTAAGATAACGCTCCGGATCAACGACTTGCGAGCCTATACGCACTTCATAATGAACATGCGGTCCTGTTGAAAGGCCGGTACTCCCGAGAGTGCCTATTTTTTGGCCCTGGGTCACCATGTCCCCTTCTTTTACATATACCCTATCTAAATGTGCGTATTTAGTAAAGAACCCGTACTTATGACGAATAACAATGTAATTTCCAAACCCCAGCGGTTCAAATTTATTCTCTACCACCTTACCGTTAGCAGTAGCAAGAATAGGATAGCCCCGTTGAAATGCAATATCAGTTCCCTTATGTAGATACCACTTTTTTGTGAAGGGATGTTCTGCCGGGCCAAATCTGTTGGTAACCCTTCCCCGGCCCCCTTTTACCGGCCAGAGAGTAGGGAGTTCCACTAACAGGTCCCCGTGGGAGACGAGGAGTTCGGTGATCCGTTCCAAAGAACTTACAGATTCATCTAAGAACGTACTAATGCTTTGAATATCACTGAGTTCCCGCATGACCCCTTCTTCCTGCTCTTCTATATCGATAAAAGAAGAGAGGTCACCGGTGGCCGATGCAGCAGAACCGCCCGTACTGTTTTCCAGACCGAGTGTGTCGAGGGTAGTGTAGAGTGTATCTTCAAATTTTCGAGATACCTTTCTCAATTCTGTAATTTCATCCCGAATGATCTCTAAACTGGCTTGTGTAGTTTCTAACGATGACGATTTTGTGGAGAGCAGTCGGGAAAGACCGCTGAATTGTGTACTGGCAAAAAAGAATGCAACGAGAACGCCGGTAAGAAGGATACAAAGAAAAATGAGTGAGAAAACCGATATCCTGAAATTGAAGATCTTTTTTTCCGAGTGGGGAATAAACATGACGGTAAAACGTTGTTTCCCCACAATAATAATGTTCTTTAAAAAACTGCCGATTGCATTACCTGCAATCTTTACATATTTTACAAGAAAATCGGTAACTCTGTTTTCGACGTTTTTATACTGATTTGCTGCGGACACTACTCACTCCTCAACCGTTTTCCAAAGCCATAAAAAGCCTACCATGTGGCGAAACATTTGTCAAATAATTATTGACGTGAGCTGGAGTTCGTGTTATTGTAGTTTTGAATATCCATAAGTGCATGGTAATAAATCTCTTATAATAAACGGACAATAACGGAAATTAAATGCGATATTTTGATTCTCACGCACACATCGGTCTTATTAATGAAGACCCTATTGAACAATTGATCATCGTACAAGAAGCGAAACAAGCAGGTGTAGAACATATTGTAAGTATTTGTAACAACCTTCATGACTTTTTTCAGGTGCACGAAAATCTTTCTACTGCACACCACGTCTTTCATAGTATCGGCGTTTCTCCTTCAGAAGTTTCGAATCCGGGGAAAAATTGGGAAGAAAAAATCGAAGAAGGGACAAAACTGGACCGCGTAGTGGCCATTGGGGAGATCGGTCTCGATTACTATCGGAAATTCGGCAATAAGGACTCTCAAATCGAACTTTTTATCCGTCAACTCGAATTGGCCGATAAACTCGGGTATCCGGTCATTATTCATAACCGGGAAGCAGGTAAAGATGTGTTCGAAATCCTCGCTGAAAAATTGCCGGAAAAAGGCGGAGTTCTTCACTGTTATTCCGAAAATTGGGAATATGCGGAAAAAGCGCTCGATTTGAACCTCTACATCTCGTTTGCAGGTAATGTTACCTACCGAAATGCCCGAAATCTACACGAAACGGCAAAAAATATGCCTCTAGAGAGGATGCTCATCGAATCGGAAAGTCCATTCATGGTCCCATCCGCCTATAGAGGGAAGCGCAACCGACCCTCATATCTTCCCTCATCAGCTGAGTTTATTGCAGAATTACGGGAACAGCCTCTCGAGGAAGTCGCGGAAGCGCTTTTTAAAAATAGTGCCACCTTTTTCGGAGTCGATATCTCATAATACGTGAACCCCTCGAATCCACCTCTGGTGAAACAAATTTCGTCCGGAGCCTTATATATTCCGGGGACCCTGTTTCTCGCTCCGCTGGCCGGATGTTCTGATAGAGCTTTTAGAGATATTTGCATAGAACAGGGGGCCGACTTCACGTTTACAGAGATGGTCTCGGCAGAAGGGGTTGTGCGAGGGAACAGCGAAACCGTAAAGCTCATGCATCGGGCCGATCTCGAGAAGCTGTATGCAATTCAGCTTTTTGGTTCTGATCCCAAAACGATGCACGAAGCTTCCTGTAAAGCGTTGGACTACGCTCCTGTGCTCATCGATATCAATTGCGGTTGCCCAGTGCCGAAGGTCATAAAAACAGGTGCTGGAGCAGCACTGATGAAAACCCCCTCTCTTATCGGCCGCCTTGTTACAGAAGTACGCAAAGCAATTGAAAAAAAAGAAAAAGTCTGCTCCGTTAGCGTAAAACTCCGCTCCGGATGGGACGAAAAATCTATCACGTTCCGGGAAGCGGCCCATGAGGCAGCTGCAGCAGGCGCTTCTCTGATAACCCTCCATCCGCGGACAAAAAACCAAGGGTACAGCGGTACCGCTCGTTGGGATTATATCGGAGAATTGAAACAACGGCTTGTGAAAGTCCCTGTAATCGGATCGGGCGACCTTTTCCGTCCCGAAGATGCACACCGAATGCTGCGGACCACCGGCTGCGACGGGATTATGTTTGCCCGGGGCGCTGTGGGAAACCCGTTTGTATTTTCCCAAACCAAAGCATTACTCCTCGAACAAGGTAATGAGGACCTTCCTGCCGGACCTCCATCGATTAAGGAACGGCTCGAGACGGCCCTGCGGCATCTTCACAAAGCACGTTATTACGAGGGAGAGAGCACAGCGGTAAAAGAGATGAAAAAACAATTCTGTGCGTACACCAAAGGTCTTCCGGGAGGTGCCGCACTCCGAAATTTAATCGTCCATGCAAAAACAGTCGATGATTATATCAGAATAACGGATGAATATATTTCTGATATTGACTTTACCTCGAGTTAATTCTACTCTAAGGCCGTGATATGAATTTTGTAAAAAGATTGTGTCACATAATTGACAGCTTAGTAACAGCGTGCTTTCGAAAAGTTGCCGGGCATCCGCTTCTTCAGAAAGTACTATGTGTCTTCAATTCCGCTGCCGCCCAGTTGAGGGCCCTAACCACACGGGTAAAATCTCATGTTATCAATATTTTCAGCACGGTCCTAAAAATATCATCAGCGTTTTCCGCCTCGCTTATGTATGTACCGTTTACGGCAAGTATTATCCTCCTCTTGACAATTATCATGGCCACCCCGATCGACTCTTTGCAGGCTCTCAAACCTCATACCCAAGAGCAGACCGCCGCCATAGAAGGATACCGTGTCTATATCGATGACCGGAAACTCGGATATGTCCGGGACAGGGACGCGTTTCGGCAAATTACACGTAATTTGGACCAACAGTACTACTGGATAACCAAGGATTCTCTGTTCTGGAATCTTGTACGGTTTCAAGAAACCTCCCTCGAGAATCCATCGTTTTTTACTGGGAGCATTCAGGAGAGCTTAAAGGTATATCTCGAAGAGCACAAAAAAGGGTGGTATATACGGGCAGATAACACCAATCTGGTCGCACTCGACTCGAAAGAAGAAGCATTGTCGGTAATAAAAACAATATTCGAAGAGTACACGCCGAAAACAGACGAAGACGGTACAATTTCCATCATGGAAATCGTTATCGTTGAACATGTTGAAATCATCCCTGCCATCGTATCGAAACAGGAAATCGTCTCAGAATCGGATGCACTCCATTACATCAAGAAAGGCACACACGAACGAAAAAGCTATACCGTTGTTCCAAACGATACGATATGGGGTATCGCCCGGAAATTCGGTTTGAACATGAGTGAAATCGAAGAGGCGAACCCTGATATCAATATAGCCAGGATATTTCCGGGAGATGTGATCAATCTCATCGTCCCTAAACCTTTTATTACGATCAAATCAAAGTATATGCATACGTACCGGCAGGCCGTCCCTTACAGAATACATATCATCTGGGATGATTCCCTTTACCGTACCGAACTGGTCCATATCCGGCCCGGCAAGAACGGAACTGAAGAGATCACTTCCGCGATAACCGCAATAAACGGAAAAGTCATCAGTGAAACCATCATGAATGAGCGGACCGTCGAACCTCCGCAGACCGGTGTGTTGAAAAGAGGAACACAGCGCACCCCTGATGATATTCTCATAGCTTCCGCTTTTCTGCCTCCCGGCCAAGGATTGATCAGTTCTTTTTTCGGGCCCCGATGGGGCGCTTTTCATTACGGTATCGATGTGGCAGTCCCTGTAGGCACACCGGTCCACGCCTTTCAAACAGGGAACGTTGTATTTACCGGGTTTCTAGGGCGATTCGGGCATACCGTCATCATCGAACATCCCGAAGGCATCATTTCCAAATATGGCCATCTCAGTAAAATTCTGGTAGCCATTGATCAGAACGTAACGAAAGGCACTCCCATTGCGTATTCGGGCAACTCCGGTTTCAGTACAGGCCCCCACGTCCATTTTGAAATCAGGGAAAATAACCGTCCTATCGATCCCCTTCCCTATCTAAAATCCGTTAGGTAGCACCCCTCTTGACCTTATTCTCCCCCTGGTGATATATACACATGTGATACTGTCAAATGATGCGATTACGCATTCCTGCGGTGTAGCGGGCATCTTTTCCCCTTATCCGGCTGCAATTCCCGAAATGCTTTTTTATGCTCTCTTCGCGCAACAGCATCGCGGCCAGGAAAGTGCGGGCATAGCCTATCGCAGAGACGGAAAGACGGTGGCCTATAAAGACTTAGGGATGGTATCGTCGGTGCTCCACAAGTACCTCAACAAACCGAGAGAATCGCGGGCAGGTATCGGGCACGTTCGATATTCAACCTATGGGGCGAGCAACTTAGAGAATGTACAGCCGATCGTTGCGGATTGTAATAAAGGGGAGATCGCCCTCGCTCATAACGGAAACATTTCAAATACAGCAACATTGAAAGAACGGCTTTTTTCAGACGGATCGATCTTTCAGAGCACCTCGGACACGGAGCTCATGCTCCACCTCATTTCCCGCTCGAGACAGAGTAATTTCTACGATTCCCTCACCGAAACACTCCTCCAGCTCCAAGGTGCATACAGCCTCAGTATGCTGCACAACGATTCCCTCTTAGCCGTCCGGGACCCGTTAGGATTCAGACCACTGTACTGGGGAGAAAAAAACGGGATTATTGTTTTTGCTTCAGAAACGTGCGGTCTCGATATCCTCAAAATTGACAACTATCGACCGGTCAAACCGGGAGAAATGGTGGTCTGTCAAAAAGGAGGAACGTACACAAAACAGTTTGCGCATGCGGAGAAGAAGCATCACTGCATTTTCGAATTGATTTATTTTGCGCGCCCCGACTCCTCTGTTTTTGAAGAGTCGGTACATCAAACCAGAGAGAAAATGGGAGCAGCTATCGCCGACGGAGACACATCGATCGGTGATATCGTTGTCCCCATACCGGATTCGGGAAACATCGCTGCATTAGGCTATGCGAAACGGTCCGGGCTTCCCTTCGAGATGGCCTTGACGAGAAACCACTATGCAGGACGGTCGTTTATCCTTCCGACCACAGCACAGCGGGAACTGGCGGTCCGGATGAAACTGCACCCGGTACGGAGCGCTATCAACGGCAAACGGGTTGTTGTAATCGACGACAGTCTCGTGCGGGGCACAACCAGCTCCATTTTAGTTAAGATGCTCCGCGAAGCAGGGGCAAAGGAGATCCACTTACGGTTGAGCAGTCCGGAACTAAAGTTCCCCTGTTACTACGGCATAGATATACCGACGAGGGAAGAGCTCATTTCAAACCACAAAACGCCGGAAGAGATTGCCCGATTGATCGGTGCCGATTCAGTTCGTTTTCTTCCCATCGAAAAGCTTGCCACCTGTGTTTCACATCCTCAAAATTACTGTTATGCTTGTTTTAACGGGCACTATCCACAGTGGGAGCAGGTATGAATAAGATCAATACGTACCGAGATGCCGGTGTCGATATCGAACGGGGAGACCGGTTTGTAGAGTATATCAAAAATCTTTCTTCTTCTGCAGTCTCTTCTTCTCTCGGCGGGTTCTCCGGCGGAGTGGAGATTGACACTTCTTCCTATACCCATCCGGTCGTATTTTCTACTACCGACGGGGTGGGAACGAAATTATTGGTGGCAGCAGCGCTCGGTGATTTCTCTACGATCGGCATCGATCTGGTTGCGATGTGTGTAAACGATCTGCTGGTCTGCAATGTGATGCCGCTCAGTTTTTTAGATTACATTGCCTGCGGTAAGCTCGATGAACAGCTGCTCGAAGCTGTTATGCACGGGATTGTCGAAGGGTGTGAACAGGCCGGCTGTACGCTTGCCGGAGGCGAGACGGCCGAACTGCCCGATCTCTACGCAGAAGGCACAATTGATTTGGCAGGTTTTTGCCTCGGAGTTGCGGAGAAATCCCGAGTTCTCCCTAAGAAAGAAGAAATTGGTCCCGGAGATATTGTTTTCGGCCTCCCTTCGAGCGGGATCCATTCCAACGGGCTAACCCTGGCAAGAAAAGTCCTCCCCTTTGATGAACACCCCGAGCAGTTCCGTACCCTGCTCACTCCTACAAGAATATACCGGCGGGAGCTCGAGTATTTGCTCTCCCTCTCCGGAATGAAAGGGGCCGCCCATATAACCGGAGGCGGGCTATACGGGAATATAAACCGGGTCCTTCCCGATTCAGTCACACTCACCTTGACCTGGGATTGGCCCGTTCCGCAGATTTTCACATCGATTCAAGAACAGGGAAATATTTCAGACGATGAAATGCGCGCCGTCTTTAATATGGGTGTAGGAATCGCCATTATTGTCGACCGGGCACAAGCCGATTCCATTATAGAAGAGTGCACGTCACAAGGCCTATCGATTTTTAAGATCGGAGAATGCCTTCGTGGCTAATTGCGCTATTTTTGCATCGGGGAACGGCTCCAACTTTCAAGCCGTAGCGGAAGAGGTGGGGAAGTCCGAGCACCATGTAGTATGCCTCATCTGCGACAATCCGAATGCCTGTGCCGTCGAGCGGGCGCGAAATTTGGGGATCCCGGACCATGTCGTCTCATACCGCAACCGTCCACGGAAAGAAGCCGAAGAGGAGATCCTCTCCATTATATCCAGGTATGAGGTAGATCTCATCGTTCTCGCCGGGTTCATGAAACTGATCACACCCACCCTTTTAGAACCGTACAAAGAACGTATCATCAACATTCACCCCTCGCTTCTTCCGAAATACCCCGGGGCCCATGGTATTGACAAAAGTTATAATTCAAAGGATAAAAAGTTGGGAATAACTATCCATCGAGTCGACACCGGTATGGACACGGGTCCAATAATCCTGCAAAAATCATTTAGAAGAAATGGAACTGAAACAAAAGAGCACATTGAAGAAAAAATCCATACACTGGAGCATATCTACTATCCAATTGTAGTCTGTAATCTACTTGAAGCGGTTTCGTACAGAAGCGAGATTAATCGTAGGAGGTAATATTGAAACCACTTATAATCGGCTCAGGGGCGAGAGAACACACGATAGCATGGAAATTCTCAAAATCAAAACGAATATCCGGTCTGTTTATCGCCCCCGGCAATGCGGGTACGGACGATTTAGGAGAGAATATTCCCGAACTCGATATAACCGATGAAGAATCTGTGATCAGGACCATAGCCGAGAAACAGATCAATTTTGTCTTTATCGGCCCTGAAGCACCGTTGGCCGCGGGCTTGGCCGACTGTATCAGAAAAGAGAACGTTCCGGTTTTCGGCCCCGGAAAGAAAGCTGCACAACTCGAATCGAGCAAAACATTTGCTAAACAGTTTATGGTCCGAAACGGTGTCCCCACAGCGGAGGCGCGGGAGTTCAGCGACTATCCGACATTCTCGGCATATCTCGAAAAGAACGGCGGCGGTAATACGGTAGTCATAAAAAAAAGCGGGCTTGCCGGTGGAAAGGGAGTTCTCGAATCCACCGATAGAAACGTGCTTGCCCAATTCGGCCGTGAAATCCTAAAAAATGACAGCCTCCTTGTCGAGGAGTATCTCGAAGGCTATGAGATATCCGTTTTCGCGATTACCGATGGAAAACAGCACATCGTCCTCCCCCCTTGTGCTGATTTCAAGAAATCAGGAGAGGGCGACAGCGGGAAAAACACGGGAGGGATGGGCTCCATTTGCCCCGTACCGGGGGTGACCAAAGCGATGATGGAAGACATAGAAAAGATGATTGTAGGGCAGACTTTTGCGGGGATGAAGCAGGAAGGGCTTTCTTACAAAGGGGTCCTCTATTTCGGCCTGATGATTACCGAAAACGGCCCGAAGGTCCTCGAGTATAATGTCCGGTTCGGAGACCCCGAAACCCAGGTCCTCCTTCCGCTTATCGATTCCGATTTTGGGAACCTCATGGATGCGGTGGCCCATGAAAAATTGGACAGGTTTCCACTGCGGCTTTCGGACAACTCGGCATTGGGTGTTGTTATTGCCGCAGACGGGTATCCGGAATCGTATAAAAAAGCCGTTCCGGTGTCCTTTCTCCCCCCTTTTAAAGATACTAAACTGCTTGTTTTCCACGCTTCTACACAAAGAGATAAAAACGGCACGATTGTTACCGAAGGCGGACGCTGTTTTACCGTAGTAGGACTTCACGAAGATCTTCTCGACGCCCAGATTACCGCATATGAAGGAGCCCGTGAGGTCAAATTCGGCGGTGCCTGGTATAGAAAAGACATCGGCAACAAGTTCTTTTTTCCAGCATAAAACAATAAGCACTGTTTCAAAACAGTTTTTGTTGTTTTCGTATCTCATACATCAGGATGCCGGCTGCAACGGAAACATTGTACGAATCGACATGGCCGTATGCGGGAATTGAAATTATCCGGTCACACGCCTCTCCGGCCCGTTTATGGAGCCCTTTCCCTTCACTTCCCATAACTAATGCGGTTTTCTGAGGAAAGGCAACACTGCTGATTGTCTCACCCTCAAAACCGGCCCCGTATACCCAGAACCCCTCTTTTTTGAGCTCCTCGATCGTTCTGGTTAGGTTGACTACTGTTACAATCGGCACGAATGCATCAGCCCCCGATGAAACCCTGGCAACAGTCCGGTTGTCCTTCACCGATCGGCGCTCAGGTAGTATGACCCCCTCGACTGCAAGTTGATCGCAGGTCCTTATTATGGCCCCGAGATTATGAGGGTCCTGTAATGAATCGAGCAGGATGAGCAGGCTTCTCTCTTGTTCCCGTATGGTCTCGAGAAGTGTTCGTAAATTCGTAGATGATGATGACGGTTTTTCTGTCTCGAGAACAAGCCCTCGGTGTTTTGATTCAGGGACCATTGCACTCAATTTTTGGTCCGATACATGCACAATAGTACAACCGACGTTTTGAGCACGTTCTACGAGCTCTTTTCCTTTAGTGCCTACATCCGCTGCATACAGTACGGCTTTCGCTCCATTTTTATTGATGTATTCTTGTATCGCTTTGTACCCGGTAATGTACATTTCACTCGGTTTTTACTTTCTTTTCTTCTTCACTGAAATCTTTTATAACATCAACAGTGCCGTCAAAATTGGTATCGCGTTCATATTTTTCAATATACACGCCTTTATGAATGTAGACCCAGATATCAATTTCACCGTCAAAGTTTGAATCAATTTCCCGGCGCTCGAGCACACCCCCTTCGGAATAATAGTAAAAATCATCCATCTTTCCATCATGATTGAAATCCAGCACTTCGTAGAGTTTTTTCCCAAACTCATCAAAATCGAGCCGATAATCAATGCGTCCGTCATAATTCCGGTCCGATTTTACAGTAGTACTATTTTTTTCCGTATCAACACTTATCCATTGATCAGGAACACCGTCATTATTGGTATCCTCTGCATCTCCGGAAATGGAAAAACCGACAGCCACCGGCAGCATCATGAGGATGATAGCGATGCGAATAACGTTTTTCAATCTGTTCTCCTTGTGACAATACTGGACTGTTTATTTTCTTGTATCGGCAGGGCGCGGGCCGGGATAAAGGATTACTCTTTTTTTGCTCTCTCGTACTCTTCTAAAAGAAGGTTGATTTTATCGGCAAGTTCGGCCAACTTGTCCTTTTTTCTCAATCTGACTCTCTCCGATATATCTCCTTTCAGAACTTCGTCAATAACGGTGATCATCCTGTATGCGGGTCCTGCTATTTTATGGGAGAAAAATATACCAATCAACGCTATGACGATCATAATAAGAAGGTTGTTGATGAGAAGAGGGGGGAGAATAATATATATCCGTTTAACCGGAGGAAGTATTTTCTGTTCGTTGTAGGTCTCAGTTACCGTCTTGCCTTCCTCATTTACAACTTCACGCTCTTTTTCTATCTGTTTGTGAATGACGATAAACTCTTTAAAAAGATTGTCCCCTACGGAAGAGGAAATCCAGTAGTACAGTGTAAAACCGGCGGAAAACAGAAGCAGTGCTGCGAGTACCGAAATAAGAAACGTTGAGATAAGACCATACTGAAACGTACGGTTTATAACGTAATTTTTACGCTTAAAAAACGGCCCTTTGCTCATGCTGCACCATCCTCCGTATAATAATCAGGTACAAATACCTATTTTGCAAGCTTTTTTTTCTGCTTTCTACTGCGTCAAACCTTGTTGCAAAGGGAACCGATACCGGACATCCACTCTTTCGGCGTCGTGGTCCTGAGCTCCTATCGAGACGGTACAGCCGGTTTTCCTTGCCAGTGCATTCGATAGAGGGAGGCGCCGGTTATTCGGGACACCCTTCCAACTCGGTAAGAGAGGTCCTGATGCGATAAGATACCCGGCTGTCTCGGTACGTTTCGTCAGTAGTGTGACGATGCGATTTTCCTCAGAAAGAGAGGGGCTGTCGAGGACCACTGCAGTTACATACTCCCCGAGCATCAGCAGCACATCTGTAGGATCCGCTGTTATCGGAAATGATTCTCCGGTTAGGTCTACATAGGAGACTTGTTCCTTTCTGCAAACGGTACGGAGAAGTCTACGATGAAACGCAATATCATCCGGTACATGCAGCACCACTTTCTGTCTTCCGTAGTCTGAAACTGCAGTGTCCATCAATTTGAGGACGGTCTGAGAGGCGAATTCGATTTGTTTATCGATATCTGCAAGAAGTTCGGTTTTTGTATCGCAGTCTTCAGTGATACTAAGGTGGTCGCGGCACATTTTAATGTTAGAGAGAACATTGCGCATTGTATGACTGAACCCGGGGAGCAGCAGCCCTTTAACGGTAAGCAGCTGTCTGTGCAGCTCCAGTCCGGTTACGATCGTAGGCTCATCGTAATGCATTCTGAAACAACCACGTTACATGACATTCGGTTCACTACCGTAGTTCCGACAGCCGCATTGGCTCCGGATTATTCTCCTCTCCTATAACCGAAGAGAGTTCCTTCATAAGGTTCTTTGCCTTTGAAGACAACTTATCGGGGACCTCGACTAAAATCTTTATATAAAAATCCCCTCGTCTATTAGCATTGTGCAGATAGGGTACCCCCTCGTTTCTGATGCGGAATATCTTGCCGTTTTGAGTACCGGCGGGAATTTTTAACTTAATTCTTTTCGTATCGAGTGTAGAGACAAAAATTTCAGCACCCAGTGTCGCCTGGGTGATTGAAATCGGGACAACACAGTAGACATCATTTTCGTCCCGTTCGAAGAATTCGTGCGGTTTAACCGTAATATACACATAGAGGTCACCGTAGGGACCGCCGTTCGGCCCTGCCTCGCCTTGTTCCGGAATGTTAATCCGCTTACCGCCGGCAATTCCCGGCGGTATTGTAACTTTTATCTTCTGCTTTTTCTGTACCAGTCCGGTACCATTGCAGTTATTGCAAGGGTTCTCGATGACATATCCTTCTCCGCTGCAGGTGGGGCACGTCGAAGCTATGGAGAAAAAGCCTGAGCTTCTTCGTACCTGGCCGCTCCCCCCGCAGGTGGGGCACATCTTTTTCCCGCTTCCTTTTTCCGCACCCGATCCATTACAGGCGGAACAAGCCACATTCCGGGTGTATGAAATTTCTTTTTTTGCCCCGAACACAGCTTCCGAAAATTCAATCTCTAAATCGTAGCGTAGATCATGGCCTCTCTGGGCACTGTCCCGTCTAGTGGAGCGCCGAGAGCGTCCTCCTCCAAAAAAACTGTCGAAGATACCGCCGAAATCCCCAAAAATATCTTCAAAATCCCTGAAAACGGAAGAAAAATCCTGGGCCCCGCCGCCGCCCATACCCTCGACACCTGCAAAACCGAATTGATCGTAGGCCTGGCGCTTCTTCTCATCCCCTAACACCTCATAGGCTTCGGAAGCCTCTTTGAATTTCTCTTCCGACTCCTGATCGCCTTTGTTGCGGTCGGGATGGTACTGTATGGCGAGTTTCCGATACGCTTTCTTAATTTCTTCTTTAGAGGCCCCTTTCGGAACTCCTAGCACTTCGTAGTAATCTCTTTTAGCCACACCTACATCTCTTTATTTATGAAGAACTTTCTTCTTCATCATCAACGACTTCATAATCAACGTCTTCAACATTACTCTTCTCACTACTCTCCGTCCCGGATTGACCGGCTTCCCCGGCACCTGCCTCTTCCGGTCCTGCCGCACCTGTTCCGGCGGCCTCTCCCGCCTGTTCAGCGCCTCCCTGAGCTTGAGATGTTTTATATACTTCTTCCGCTAATTTATAGGATGCTTGTTTGAGGGTCTCGATTTTTTCTTTCATGCCGGCAACATCTCCTGAATCCAGTACCCCGCGCAGATCTGCAATAGCGTCCTCGATTTTTTTCTTTTCGCCTTCGTCTACTTTATCACCGTAGTCTTTAAGAGATTTCTCCGTCGCGTAGATGAGACTGTCTGCTTCGTTTTTCGCTTCGATCTTCTCTTTTTCCCGTTTGTCCTCTTCCGCATGGGCCTCAGCTTCTTTTACCATCTTATTTATATCTTCTTCAGAAAGGCCTGAGGAAGATTCAATTCTGATTTTCTGTTCTTTTCCGGTTCCTAAATCTTTGGCGGACACATGGACGATGCCGTTTGCATCAATATCGAAGGTTACTTCGATTTGAGGCACCCCTCGCGGTGCAGGAGGTATCCCGACCAAGTCGAAACGTCCTAAGGTCCTATTCTGTGAAGCCATCTCCCGCTCGCCCTGGAGAACATGAATGGAAACTGCAGTCTGATTATCAGCAGCTGTAGAGAAGACCTGGCTCTTTCGGGTAGGGATGGTTGTATTTCTCTCAATCAATTTGGTAAAAACCCCACCTAATGTCTCAATACCTAATGAAAGTGGAGTAACATCGAGGAGGAGAACATCTTTGACGTCTCCGCCTAAAATACCGCCCTGAATTGCAGCGCCCATAGCTACTACCTCATCCGGATTAACTCCTCTGTGAGGTTCCCTTTTAAACAGCTCTTGTACAATTGCCTGGACGGCCGGAATTCTCGTCGATCCGCCGACGAGAATAATCTGATCAATATCCGAGGCTTGTAATCCTGCATCCTGTAATGCTTTTTCGCACGGTTCTCTGGTTTTATTGACCAGATCTTCGGTCATCTGTTCGAACTTGGACCGGGAAAGGGTATACTGAAGATGTTTTGGACCCGATTGATCTGCTGTTATAAAGGGAAGATTGATTTCAGTGCTCTGCGTGCTGGAAAGTTCTATTTTTGCCTTTTCAGCCGCCTCTTTTAGTCTCTGAAGTGCCATTCTGTCCTGGGCAAGGTCTATTCCGTAGTCATTCTTGAAAGTCTGAATAAGCCAATCGATTACCCGCTGATCAAAATTGTCCCCACCGAGATGGGTATCTCCGTTTGTCGATTTCACTTCGAATACACCGTCGCCGAGTTCGAGAATAGAAATATCAAAGGTACCGCCGCCGAGGTCATAGACAGCAATTTTTTCCTCTTTCTGCGCTTTTCCGAAGCCATAGGCAAGCGAAGCTGCTGTGGGTTCATTTACGATCCTCTTGACATCGAGTCCGGCTATCTTACCGGCATCCTTGGTCGCCTGGCGCTGGGAATCGTTAAAATATGCAGGTACGGTAATAACTGCCTCGGTCACTTTTTCACCGAGATAGTCTTCGGCCGTTTTTTTCATTTTCTGCAGTACGGCAGCTGCTATTTCCTGAGGAGAGTTCTTTTTATCGTGGACTTCGACCATAACATCTCCGTTTTCGGATTCCACAATTTTATACGGCACCATTCTGATCTCTTCAGGCACTTCATTAAACCTTCTGCCCGTAAACCGTTTTATGGAGTAGATTGTATTTTCCGGATTGGTGACCATCTGGTTTTTTGCAGGTTGCCCAATGAGCCGTTCACCCTTGCCGGTAAATGCAACGATGGATGGAGTAGTGCGTTGTCCTTCAGAATTTTGTATGACGGTAGCTTCTCCCCCCTCCATCACAGCAACACATGAGTTTGTCGTACCAAGATCGATTCCAATTATCCTACCCATTATTCTTTCTCCTCTTCAGATTCTTCTTTTTTCGGCATTGAGACTTTTACTTTCGCATGTCGGAGCACTCTATCGTGGAGATAATATCCCTTTAAAAAATCCTCCAGTACTTTCGAAGTATCATCTTCCGTCTCTTCGGTCATGATAGCTTCGTGTTTTTCCGGATCAAACTCTTCACCTGTCGAGTCGAACCGTTTCAGGCCCCATTTGCGTTCAAGCATTCCGGTAAGTTGCTTTTCAATAAGTTCGATACCCTGCCGGAAAGACTCGAGATCTTCAGAATCCCCGCCGGCCTTTATGGCCCGCTCAAAATCGTCAATGATCGTCACCAGATCGAGAAGAAGATTCGAGTTTGCAAATTGAATTGCATCCTGCTTCTCCCTCTGCATCCTTTTTCTAAAATTCTCGAAATCGGCCTGTTTTCTTAAATATTGATCTTTTAATGAGCTGTTCTCTTCTTCGAGTTCCTTGACCCGGTTTTCCAGCTCCTGTTTTTCCCGATCGACTGTATTTTTTTCGCTGCCGTCAGACTGCTCTTCGCTTTTAGCTTTATTCTCTTCGGCAGTTGTTGTTGTATTTACCTCTTCCTTCTTTGGCATGTGTTCCTCTGTTTAGATTTGGCTTACGTTAAAATACTAATTGACTTTGTGTAGCGTCAAGCTTTTTGGGTTTTATCACATTATGCACTTCTACTTATAGAAAAAATAATAAAAAATCCATATACTGCAAAGCAAAAGGAGTTATTTATGCAAAAATACTCGCCGTTTTGCGGAAAATGGACAGTGTTGTTGTTCGTCATATTCGCCCTCCTTTTTGTTCACGGGGTATCGGCAGCTGACGGAGACAGTGTTGAGGGAGACAATGTTGACGGAGCAAACGTTGACGGAGGGGACATTGACGGCGATACCATGGAAACAGAAGATACCGGCTCAATTTCTTTCGGGGGCTCCTTTTTCTCTACTTTTACAGCCCTCTGGGAGTGGAATGACGAAATCTCGCAACCCGAGCAGCTGTTTTCTCCTGATGAAGACGAACTCCTCATCGATTTAGGAGCAAATCTCAACTTCGACGCCCGGCCCAATCCCCATTTCAGAGCTTTCGGGAATGTAAAACTGTTCTACCCTTTTAATGTAGAAACCGATCTCAATGAGCAGCTTCCGGACCACTCTTTCGTCGCAAATAATATCGTCGTAACCGAGCTGTATTCCCAATTCGACTGGAAAAACATTCTCTATTTTCAAGTCGGCAAAACCCGGATACCTTGGGGCAGGGGATATTTTTTCAATCCGGCGGATGTTATCAATCCCGGCTACATCGACCCCTTAGATCCAGAAGCCGATCCGGAAGGCCCTGTTTTTGCAATGATTCAGGTCCCATTCTCCATCCTTGAAATTTCCTTTTATGTTTCTACTGAAAATGCTCTAGACCCGCATGAAGTGGGCATTGCGCCAAAAGTGGTCCTCGACATCTCTCCGGTAACAGTAGAGGCGGGCGCGTACTATCAGATTGATGAAGGGATCAATCCTTCGATCTCCGTAACGCTGGAACTGTGGCATTTCGATATATACACACAGGGGGTAATAACCTACGGAACACGCCGAAATCTACTCGAAGAGAGCGACAGCAGTACAATCTTTCCCCAAGGGATCAGTGTCGTACAGAGGGATGAAAAGGTTTTCTTCTCCTCTTCTACAGGCGCAAAATTCCGGGAGCCGACTCTTAAGCTGACCGCTCGAGCAGAATATTATTACAACGGATTTGGTTCCGGCAGTGAATCCGTCATTGAAAACGGGGGGCTGGACCTCCTTCTCATTCAAGAACGGGTTACCGAAGAGGAGCTTCTCTACAGGGGAGAGCACTATGTTGCGGGCCTTTTAGAATGGGAACTGTTTAATACGGGACTCACTCCTTCGGTTACGGGAATTGTGGGCCTTTCCGCGCCATCCGCTAAGGTTATCCCTACGCTGTCCTGGAGTCCGTTTCAGTATTTGGAAATCGGCATCTCGGTACCGATGGAGTTTGGCGAACCGGGGGGAGAGTTTTCGCCCGATGCAACCAATTTTGGGTTTGGATTTTATTTGACACTCGGCAGCGGATCTTTTTAACTTAGAAAGTATGAGTAATACACTACCAAAAGAAAAGAAAAAGGGCATGCTTTTGGGCTCTTTTTTAGGTGATTCACACTCCCTCGGTGTGCATTGGGTCTACAATACAAGAGCTATCGATAAAAAAGTGGGAAGGGTTGAGGAACTGATAGCTCCCATTGTAAACAGGTTTCATCCCAACCGGGGCAAGGGCGAGTTTACCCATTATGGCGATCAGACCCTTTTTCTCCTCGAGTATCTTCGTGAACATACAGATTTCATAAAAAACGACTTTCTTCTCAGCTGGGCCGATTACATGCGCTCGTATGACGGCTACATGGACCATGCCACAAAAGATACGGTGAAAAACCTCGACGAGGGGAAGCAAGGAAGCGAAGCTGCCTCTCTTTCGCACGATTTAGGCGGTGCAGCCCGTATTGCTCCCCTTATCTACCGGTTCGCACCTGACAGGAACAAAACAGTACAAACCTGCAGGGAGCAGACAGAAGCTACGCACAATAACGAGAACGTCGTGCACAGCAGCGGTTTTTTTGCAGAATTGGTCTTATCGATACTCGGAGGCAAGCGTGTAGAAGAAAGTCTCGAAGCGACAATAAATGCTCTCCCCGAATCGAGCGCGCTTCGGGAATGGGCCGCTGCAGGCATGGAGAGCAAAGGGGCTGATTCACGGGAGACAATCGCCACGTTTGGACAGGCCTGTCCTGTCGAAAAGCTGTTCCCGGGAACGATCCATCTCATCGTAACCTACCAGGATGATCTGCAAGAAGCACTCATTCAAAATGCCGGTGCGGGCGGTGATTCAGCTGCACGGGGACTGATTGTCGGAATGGTGCTCGGGGCATATCATGGATACGACGCACTGCCGCAGGCATGGCTCGAAGATCTGGCAGCCGGAGAAAAGATTCTTACACTGGCAGAAAAGATCGACAAAATCAGCGTGTAAGACAGCGGTAAAGAGGTAGATTGACCGCTGCTTACGTTTTTGGTAGCAGCTCTAGAATCAATTCCACCTCACCCCGGCTCAGTTTTGTTGTTTGGGCAATTTCTTTAACTCCCCATCCCTGACGAGCTAATTTTACCACCATGTCCCGCACTTTTGCCGGAGGTGCGCCTTCCCCTTTGCCCTTGTCATTATTGCTCTCTTTGATAAGGTCGCCGAGAAGCTTCACCTGGTCTTCCGCCTGTTTACTGATTTTCTCTAAACGGGTCTCGGTTCGGGCCAGCCACTCCCGCGCCTTCTGCATGACATTAATTCTCTCTTCGACTTCAGACATCAACGATTCAAGGCTTTCCAGCCGCTCCACGGCATTGTCGGCACGACTCTTGTTCTCCGAGAGATACTCGATGGTTTGTGAGACTTCATTGAGCTGTTTCGGCATGTTTTCAAGATTGTTTTCGATAGTGCGTACATCTTTTTCGATTGTCTCGAGCTGCTGAAAGTTCTTATCCACGCCCTGCATCGTGGTTTCTATGATATTCTGCTTTTCTTCGAGCCGCTCGTACTTCTGCATAACATCTTTTTCGAGTTCACTGAGATGCCGTATTTCGGCCTGTATCTGCTGCAGTTCATCGTGGCTTCCGGTAACCTGGTCGAGTTTGAGGTCAACCGCCTGAGACATATTGATGAGTTTTTTGAAATCCCCCTCCATCTCCTCAATTCTACGTTTTTCGGAGAGAAACCGGGTCAATTTTGCCGAAACCTCATCTCCGAGTTTTTTGATTTTTTCGAATTTCCGCTCCGCCTCTTTTATTTCCTTGGTTTGAGCTTCGACAGACGTTATCTCATTCCGCAAATCTTCGATGTTCTGTTGAAGTGTTGCTTTTAGAGAGTCCGCGCGTTCAAAAATCTTGGTCTGATTGACAAAGTTTTTCTGTTTTTTCTCGATTTCCTCGAGATTGACACTCAGTGTCTTGTGGCTTTCATCGATCTTTTCGCCCAGTTTTTTCTGGACCCCGTCAATCTTTTCCCTAGTATCCTGCACGGCAACTCGGAAGTCCTTTATACGCTGGTCGAGTTCGAGCTGAACGTCTCTGGTTTTTTTCTGAAACTCCGACATGAAAGTATCATAGTCTTTGTGAAAGTTCTCCAGAGCGCTTTCGCTCTTTCGCCTTAACTCTTCGTGGAGAGCAGTTACTCTATCATCAATATTTTTGAGTTCTTTCTTCATCGCATCCCGTTCTTCCCGGGTTGAGAGAATCAGCTCTTCCCGCTGCAAGGCAAAATCATCTTTGATCTCACTTATATTGGTATTTGCTTCCGTCTTGAAACTGGTAAACTGCTCCCGCACATCCGACTCGGCTTCCTGCATCTGCTGGAGCACCTTTGCCTGCCAGACTGTTACATCCGATTTTGCCGCTTCTAACAGTCCCAGCAGGTCCTTCTTGCCGTTCTCCAGGTCTCCGCTTAGTTCTTCGAGGTTCGTCTCCATCTCGCGTTCAAACTTTTTGAGTTGTTCATTTACCGAAGTGTGATACACGGCAAACTCTTTTTCGAAATAGGTTTTTGTGTTCTCTTTTGCTTCTTCGATATTGTTTTTCATCGACTGCTCAAAATTGTTTAGTGAGCCCTCGGTTAGATTTATCCTCTGTTCGATATTTTCCTGAAAACTGTGCAGCTGATTTTCAAACTTATCGAACTGTTCGTATGCTTGATTCTGGAAATTGGCAAGTTTTTCTTTCAGCTCCGTTTGATACTCCTGTTCGAGCTTGTCCCGTTTCGTCTCATACTCTACCGACAAATCCTTGAGCCGATCGAGTATCTCCTGCTGCCAGGTATCGAATTTATGGTCCATGCCCTCGCTTCTCTCTTTGAGGTCCGAGAAAAATTCATCTTCAAAAACCTGCAGTTTTTCGGATACGTTATCATACGCTCTCGTCTTCAGTTCATTGAGACTGGTTTCGAGTTCGCCCATCGAATTCTTGATAGAGCGGATGTCCTCAAAAGCTTTCTGCTTATCTTGTTCCCGTTGAGCAGCTAGATGGTCGGTAAACTCATTGTACTCTGATTGTATTTTCTCTGTAACCCGCTCCATAGCCGTATGGAGATTCTTCTCGAGCTCGTCAATATCGCCGTTAATCCCTTCAATTTCGTTGAACCGGTAGGTTATATTGTTCTCATAGTCCGTTATCCTTCCTTCTATATCCTGCATGATGTTGTTGACCTTATTCTCGAGCCCTTTTGTATACCCTGCGAGCCGTTCCATAACGGAGTCCGCATAACTTTTATTGGACTCTTCACTGCGGTCGAGCTGCTGTTTGAAGTCATTTTCCTTTTGTTCGAGAGTATTTTCCATCTCGTTCATTCGGCCGCGGATCCCCTGTTCAAACTCATCCATTTTTGAACTTACCTCTTCGATAAATGAATCGAGCTCCTCTTTTTGCTGCTCTTGGGTCGTCTCCGCCCGCCGAATCATATTCTGGGTCTTCTCTTCGATTTCGGTCTCGAAATCAGAATATTTATTGTGGAAATCTTCAGCCGTATCATCGACGAACTTCCGGATCTCGGCCTTCCAAACCGTTACTTCCGAGCGGGTCTCCCCGAAGAGGTCAAATAGTTCCTGCCGCTGTGTTCCTGCTTTCTCCCGGTCTTCCGAGATCGAAGAAAGCAGTTCATTTTTGACCTCTTTTGCCTTGTTCTGGATATGCTCTTTGAGAGTTACGAAAACTTCATCCTCGAGGGCTTTTCCCCGCTTTGCTACCTGATTCAGCCGCTGGTCATAATCCTGTTCGATTTGGGCCATATTCTCCCTGAACTGATCGAGGTTTACGTTCATGTTCTGCTGCGCTTTCTCGTTGGTCTCTTTGAGCTTTTCACCATACTCGTCGAGAGAGAGTCTCATGTCCTCGACGAGATTATCATGGACAGTATCACGTTTTGCCTCTAAGATGGTTATATAATCCGAAAAATTGGTTACCATTTTTTCGGATTCATCGACTGTGTTCTGTATTCCTTCGATGCGCTGTTGGACCGATTCCATTATTTCATCTTCGGCCTGCTTCATGCGGACTTCATTTTCCTCTCTGAAGCGGTTTTCTATTTCCGGCAGCCGCTTCTCGAGCCCATCGATATTCGAAGATACTTCTCGTACTCTCCGCCCGACCTTATCAACAAACTCAGATTCTTCCTGAAGCCTGGTCAAATTTTCATCGACCCGGCCGGTCATTTCAGAGAGTTCCTTGAGTGCACTGTCATATCCGTCGATCCTGTTCTTGATCTGCTCTACATATTCCGCCCTTTCATCAAGATCGTCTTCAAAACCTTTAATTCGTTTAAATACCTCTTTCGCTGCCTTCTGGTGAACATCAAGATCGATCGAGAGGTCCTTGAGCTGGACCGTCTTGCCCTCCACAAACTCATCGAGCTGTTCTTTTATCTTGTCCGAGTATTTTTTTACTTTCTCAAGCGAGCGATTATTTTTATCGAGTTGTCTATATACGGCAAGAATAATAATAACGATGATGAGTGTTAGGAGATTACCCACAGAAAAAAACATAATCTTCCCCTCCCCAGTTAACGATTACTGACTTCCCTTAAAAAAGCGGTTTTTAAGGGAAGTACTAGAATTATATCAGATAACGAGTATCTTTCATATAATTCGATTTATTTTCTGCAAAAAGTTCTTATATGTCGAAAAAACAACGTCAGCCCTGCAGTTTTCCGCCCCCCTTTTAGAGCCGGAATACATACTGGTGAAATAGGCCGCTTTCATACCCGCATCTTTTGCTCCTATTATATCATAATGATAGTGATTCCCCACATACAGTACACTCTCCGGAGGCAAATTCAGCTTCTCTAAGAGAAGGCGAAACGGTTCCGCATTCGGTTTTAGGTAACCGGATTCTTCGGAAGAAACTACTCCGTCCCATAACCCTTCCAACTGCATATAGGCAAGCTTGGTGTGGACCCGGAAATCGGAGAGTACACCGAGCCGTATTCCTTCCTGTTTTAACGAACGAAGAATACCCGGAATTTCGGGAAACACCTTTATCCCTTTAAAAATTTGTTCCCATTCGTCATACATCAGTTTATCGATTGCCTCTTCGGCTTCCTCCCTGGTACTGTTGGTCAACTCGGCCAACATATCAGCCTGCAGTATCCAAAAATTATCTATCGGCCTAATAGAACGAATCTTCTTTCTGACCGTATTGAAATGATACATAAGAAGAGGATGGTTTAAAAAAAACCGGACGGCGCGCAGATACATTTTAATATTTGGGTATAAAGTTCCATCCACGTCGAAGGCGACTGCCTGAATCCCCATAGAACCTCGCTCATGATGCAGTACTACAGATCAACCATATAATACTTTTCTATTATATTCAACAATTACCCACTATCCTTCTACGGATGGGGGAAGCGGAGGAAGGTGAAAATCGGAGAACGATTTAATGGAGACGAGATGAATAAACTCCCGTTCGTAGTGTTTTAGAAGTGCTTCAATTGACGTTTCGCGGTTTCGCTCGAACACGGCTATCTGAAAATCACCGTCATCGTCGAAATAGGGAAAAAGCGTGACCACATGGTAGTGTTGTCTAAGTATCGGTTTATCACCAAAATCGCTGTTGATAGATCCGAGATAGAATTTGCCGGGGTGTTCGCGGGCTAACAGATAGAGAATAAGGTGGAGCTTTTCCATCGGAAACCCAATATCCTCAATATAATCGATAAACTGTACCTTGCGGATATCAGCTGCTTCCGGATGGTTCCGGTTCCCGAGAATCATAGCAATGTTTCTCGTCCAATCGAGTCCGAAATACGGGTCCCGCTCGTCTTCATACCGCTCACTCCAACGATTTCCGCGTAGTGTAGGGTGCTTTACCTTCAATTCTTCTATAGTGAGGTAGCGGTCCTTCGCTACAACGGAAACGCCGTCTGCAATCCATTTGGCGAACCCTGAGCAGTTAAATCCCCATTCATCTTTGGTGGATAGGTCTTCAATAGAGACGAAACTACCGTCTTCATTCATAGCCCCGTCATCCTGATCTTGCAGGCGGTTCAGTTTCTCTCTGATTTTTTCCACCATCGTATACACATCATTATTCTCCTGAACATGAGAAGGGGTAAAAATCAGGCCCCAGTCAACACTGTTTTCCGTAAGGTCCATGATTTTCGCAAATGGGGAAGTAAGCAGTTCGCTAAACGACAGCGGTATTGTAATATCCTGATAAACGGGGGTCCCATAGAGAAACATATTCATTGTAGACCGGTCTTCATCGGGGAAAACGCGGATAAAACAGTCCGGATTATTTCGGATAAATATTTTTACCTGAACGAACCTGCCGTCCTGCCGGCTTCTCTTGATAATGTAGCTCCCTGAGCTGAAAAGCGGAAATTTATACTCTTTCTCATTGGTAAACAGCAGATAAAAGTAATCCCGGTTTTTCTTTACCTGAAAAAACACCCGATGTTTCGCAAACGGATCAAAGAATATTCGGCCCCGGGTATTTATCGCATGGTTTGCGGGAGCAAATATTGTTTCGCGCATTCGTGACCTGATTTCGTGATTTTCACGAAATTCGGAGTAGAGAGAAAACAGTCTCGAAGGGGAGAAACCCTCCATCTGAGCGTGAAGTGCGGAGCTGCAGAACAGGACTGCAGCAGAGAACACTGTTAAGAAAAGAAACTTTTTCATAGCTGTTTTCCTCTTCTCTTTTATCGACAAAATAACGAAAAGAGAAAACAGGAATCTAAGCTTTCCTGTTTACCGCTCCCTCAATTCTAACGAAATCGGTATATGATGAAAACCAAGCTCTTTTCTCAACTTGTTTTTGACAAAGCTGATGTATTGCTGCGGGAACTTCTCTTTTCGGTTTACAAACAGAACAAATCCGACCGGATTGGTCCGGACCTGGGTCATATACCGTATTTTATATTTCCGTTTTCCATCTTGGGGGGGCTGATACTGCTGCATCCATTGCTGCAGTTTCCGGTTGAGCCGGGGGGTATCGATTCTCCGATCTAATTCCCGATATACCATTCCTGCTGTTTTTAAAAGCTGTTCAATACCGGTATTATATTTCGCGGAAATCGGAATGATTGGAGCAAAGTTGAGTACAGGAAAGAAAAATCGGATCTTGTCTTTGACCGCCTCAAATTGATTGGGGATATTTTCCATTTTGTCCCATTTATTGAGCGTTAAGATAACTCCCCGCCCCTTTTTAACAATCTGTGCGGCGATTTTTTTCTCCTGGTCGGTTACTCCCTCTTCAGCATCGAGGAGCAGAAATACGATATCGGCATCCTGAATGCTTTTTATGGCCCTGTTCACCGAGTAATACTCTACGTTTTCGGTAATACTTTTTTTCCGCCTTATCCCTGCCGTATCGAGTACCCGATAGGTAACACCTCTGAATTCGAACATGCCTTCAATGACATCCCTCGTTGTTCCGGGGAGGTGCGAGACAATTGAATGATCACTGCCGGTAAGGGAGTTGGTAAGGGTCGATTTTCCCGTATTTGGCTTCCCTAAGATGGCAATATTGATGATCCGGCTAGGTACGGTTTGATCAGCGGGGGATACGGCCGGCCGGGCATGCAGCCGCTTCACAATTTCTTCTTCTAATACATCGATATTGCGTCCGTGGGCAGCGGAAATCGGGATTACGGTATCGAATCCGTAGGCGTAGTAATTCCACACCAAGTCGTCCTTTTGGGGAGAATCCGCCTTGTTTGCAACAAAAACTACTTTCTCCTTTAGCGGACGAAGCCGTTCAATAAATGATTCGTCTTCCGCAGTTATCTCGCCTGCAGCAACGAGAAACAGAATAATATCGACGCCTTCGATCGCATGAAGGCTCTTTTGGGTGACCAGGTAGTCCATATCGCCCTTTCCGAGGGAATACCCTCCAGTATCGATGAGAATGACCGGGTTGTCCTCGATCTCCGCTTTCGCTTCGATGGGGTCCCTGGTAACCCCTGGAGTGGGATCGGTAATTGCCCGCCGCTGCTTTAAAAACCGATTAAACAGGGTCGATTTTCCGACATTCGGCCTGCCCACAATAACAACTTTCGGAAATACTGTTTCCGAGGCCTGGGTTTTAAGAGGTGAGAATATCGAATCGTTCATTCATCCACCGCTTTACAAACTCGTCTATTTCATCATAGGAACGCATATCTAGAATAATTCCTACCAACTCTTCCGCCTCGGCCATGCTGATCGAGCGGATGATCCGCTTGATTTCCGGAATCCCGAACGGGCTCATACTGTATTCATCGAGACCGAGTCCAAGAAGAATTGCAGAGGCCAAGGGATCACCGGCCATCTCTCCGCACATCCCCACCGGAATACCCTGGGCATGAGCATTCTCTATGATCATTTTTATCATCCGAAGCACCCCCGGATGAAACGGCTCGTAGAGATAGGCAACTTTTTCGTTTCCTCTATCTACAGCGATAGTATATTGGATGAGATCGTTCGTACCGATTGAGAAAAAACTTACCTTTTTGGCAAGAATATCGGAAGTCATTGCCGCAGAAGGTATTTCGATCATGATTCCGATTGGGATGTTCTCCTGAAATTGTATCTCCTCGTTACGTAAATCCTCTTTTACCTCCTCGACGATTGCAAGTACATTGTCGAGCTCTTCTACTCCGGAGATCATCGGGTACATGATGCGCAAATCTCCGTGTACCGAAGCTCTGAACAAAGCCCGGAGCTGGGTTTTAAAAATATCAATGTGGGCCAAACAGAACCGAATTGCCCGCCACCCCAAAATAGGGTTCTTTTCATCGAGGGGCTGGAGGTCCGGAAGCAGCTTATCCCCTCCGATATCGACCGTGCGGATATTCACCGGTTTTCCGTTCATTCCTTGAAGAACTCTGCTGTAGTAATCGTACTGGGTATCTTCCGATGAGTATCCTCCCGATTGCAGAAAAAGAAATTCCGAACGGAACAATCCGATACCGTCCGCGCCGTGCGAGACCACTGAATCTATTTCTTCTACAACTTCGATATTAGCACCCATTTTTATCAGCTTCCCGTCCCTGGTTTCTGCAGAAAGTTCATTGAGGGTGAGCAACTCGACTTCCCGCTTCTGCCAATCTCGTGAAGCCTTGTTGTAGATGTTCTCGGTCTCTTCATCAGGATCGATGATAACGACCCCTCTATTGCCGTCTACGATTAATTTATCTCCGCTGTTTATGTATTGCGAAACAGAGGAAAGACCTAAGACCGCAGGAATTTCGAAAGAACGCGCTAAAATAGCAGTATGCGAAGTCTTTCCGCCGGCATCCATAGCTATACCGCGCACCATGCGCTTGTTCATTTGGAGCGCGTCCGATGGAAGCAAATTATGTGTTACCAAGATAACTTCTTCTGCAAGATCGGCAAGCGAAATACGCACCCGATACATAAGATGGTTTAATACCCGCTTCGATACATCGTGGATATCGATACTGCGCTCTTTTAAGTAGTGGTCCTGAGACGAGTTCAGCTTATCGATCAACTCTTTCATCACTTCAAAGAGTATCCATTCAACATTTTTCTGCTGATTTTTTAATTCTTTGTTGATTCGTTCGGTAAAATCGGGGTCTCTGAGCATGAGAATGTGCGAATCGAGAAACCGGCTCTCTTCTTCTTTCATGGAGTCTGATGCCCGATCTTTTAATTCCTGGATTTCCTCGCTCGCTTTTTCCGCAGCATCGAGAAAACGCTGGAACTCATTATCGACTTCAGCCTCATCGATTTCGTATCGTGGGACCTTAATCGTGTCATCAAGATAAAGGAACGCCTTTCCGGTAACAATACCGGGAGAGGCTGATATTCCTATAATTTTTTTCATATCCTGTAAACTATACGCACTTTTCGTATCACTGTCAAATATTGCGGATATCATGCCGATAACCTATATAATGAAAAAGAAAAAATCTTCTATCGGCTGTCTTTTTTGGGTCGCCCTTATCCTCCTCGTTCTTGTTATTTTCTTTTTAAACAGAAAAACAATAAGCAATGTCATAGAATCTACCGGATTTTTAAACGTATTGACAAAGGAAAAGGAAACTGAAGTAACACCGGAAGTAAAGAGAAAATCGATCGAAGAAGATCAGGACCCGGAAGTAAAAGAATATCAAGATCCGGAGATAATAGAGGTCCCTCCGTCGGAAGAACCGGAAGAGAGCAAAAAACCGGAAAAACGAGTGGAAGAAGAAAAACCCGGTATACCGCAGGTTGAAGATACCTCCGAAGAAGGGGCCCGAAACCTGCGCAATGCAAAGCTCTATTTTATAGACGTCGACGACAATGGGACCATCCGACTTCAGGGGGTAATTCGGCCCGTCTACTACATTGATGCCCCTCTGACGAAAACAATACAGGCGCTTTTAGGAGGTCTCCTCCCCTCGGAACTGAACCAGGAGCTGATTTCTCTGATACCGGAAAACACACGGCTGCTTTCAGCAACAGTGAAAGACGGAACAGCATTTCTCAATTTCAATGAAGATTTTAAGTTCAACACATTAGGTTCTGAAGGTTTGCGTGCACAGCTTAAACAGATCGTATTTACTGCGACCGAGTTTTCATCGGTAAAAAACGTTCAGATCCTTATCGAAGGAAAAAAACAGGACTATTTAGGCCCCGAAGGGGTGTTTATCGGGAACCCGCTTAACCGAAACTCCTTTTGAATACTGCACTGTTCGCCTGTTCTTTAAGCTGTGCAGCACCGCGCGAAGGTTTATCATTAATATAAAACAGGTACTCTCTGTTGCCTCTCCTCCCTGTAATCGGAGACTGCATAAGATCAGTAACATACGCTTTCTCTTTCCATAAGTCATCAATAACGGATGAGAGGACCCCAGCAAGAACTTTGTTTTCGGTGATTACGCCATTAAAATTTGGTTCTGCGCCCTTAGGTATCTCGAACTGCGGTTTGATGAGTGCAATAAGCCACTTCTCCACGGTGAGGGAGAGAATATGGGAAGCAGCTTTGCGAACTGAGCGAAAAGAGAGATCGGCAACAGCGCCGTGGGGAGGCGGATCGAGTGTGTGCAGCGACATGATGTTGGTCCGTTCATACACCGCGACAGCCGAGTTGTGTCGAAGTTTATAATCGAGCTGGTTGTAGCCGACATCAACTGCATAGACATACCCTGCTCCATGCTGTAGAAGACAATCGGTAAATCCTCCTGCGGAACTTCCTGCATCGAGAATAATCTTTCCTTTAATTTTCAGGTCCCACCGGTTAAGGGCTGCCTGAAGCTTGTCCCCTCCTCGAGAGACGAACCGCTGTGTACGAAACTCTATGGTGCTGTCGGCAGGTACTCTCTGTGCGGGATCACGGATGCACTCGCCTTCTATGAGAACTTCCCCGCATAACACTCGAGCATACTGTTCCTTTTTAGAACTCTCCGGAAAACGCTCTTTGAGAAGTGACAGAAGAGGGATTGATTTAGGCTTTTTCCCAAAAGTCATTTTTCATTCAGTAGTTTGACTGCAGATCTATCCGTTCTATCGAGACTGCTTTCCCTGTCTCAGCATCAATCTCCACTGCCGCCCCGTTTATCTGGGCCGGACTCTCCTCTACTTCCATTTTGATAGGAAGCTGAGTGAGGACCCGCTGCAGGGCGACATCCCGATTGAATCCGATGATACTTACCGAGGGACCTATCATCCCGAGATCGGTCATATAGGCGGTCCCTTGCTGGAGTATTCGCTCGTCCGCAGTCTGCACGTGCGTGTGTGTCCCTACAACGGCCGACACTTCACCTTGAAGGTAATACCCTAATGCTTCTTTTTCTTCTGCCGACTCTGCATGAAAATCGATAATAATGATCGGAGTATCATTTCGAAGCCGTTTGACAATGTTTTTACCGGTTTTGAACGGACAATCCACGTTAGAAAGCCTTACTCGTCCCTGAAGGTTGAGCACCGCGACCGTCCATTCCTTCACTGTAACAAGACAATATCCTTTACCGGGTGCCCCGGTAGGGTAATTCTCCGGTCGGAGAATTCGGTCGGTCTCTTCCATTTTGGGAAATATTTCCCGTTTCTGCCAAATGTGATTACCGGTAGTTATAACATCTACACCGTGGGTAAAACAGTGGTCGGCTAATTCCGGAGTTATGCCGAATCCGTCTGATGCGTTTTCACCGTTTGCAACGACGATGTCCGCCTTATGCTTTTTTATGAGGTCTTTGAGATGAATAAAAAGCGCTCTGCTCCCGGATGCACCGATGATATCTCCAAGAAGCAGAGCGGTTATCGTCTTTGTCATACTCTATCGCGCGTATTCGACGATCCGTGTTTCCCGGATAATCGTTACTTTTATACGTCCCGGATAGCGCAGTTCAACTTCTATCTTCTTTGCAATCTCTTTAGCGAGGCCATGAATATTGTTATCATTTGTAGATTCATTATTCACAATGATTCTCAACTCTCTCCCCGCCTGAATTGCATAAGCCTTATCGACTTCGCTAAAACTTTCTGCTATATTTTCGAGGTTTTCCAGCCTCTTGATATAGTTGTCTAATGTCTCTCGCCGGGCCCCTGGTCTGGATGCAGATATTGCATCCGCTATTTGGACAATTACTGTTTCGATGCAAATAGGTTCTACGTCGTTGTGATGTGCGGAAATTGCATTGATAATTCGAGGATCTTCTCCCATTTTGCGTGCTAATTCCGATCCTACTTCAGCATGGTTTCCGTCGCCGTCGGTTTCGATCCCTTTTCCGATATCGTGAAGCAGAGCTCCCCGTTTCGCAATCTCTCTATCCCCGCCGACTTCCGCTGCAAGCATCCCTGCTACTATTGCTACTTCCTTAGAGTGGCTTAAAACATTCTGTCCATAACTCGAACGAAAATGGAGGCGGCCTAAAGCGCGGATTCCATCCTGCGTCATGTTATGAATGCCGAGATCGAAGACCGCCTTTTCGCCTTCTTCATAGATAATCTGACTGATTTCTTTTGTAACCTTTTGGACGATTTCCTCGATTCTCGCCGGATGTATCCTGCCGTCGGCTATGAGTCTCTCTAAAGAGATTTTTGCAATTTCTTTACGGATTGGATCAAAACAAGAAATTACAACAGCTTCAGGAGTGTCATCAATAATGATATCAACGCCGGTAAGTGTTTCCAGCGTTCTAATATTCCTTCCTTCTCTGCCGATAATTCTCCCTTTCATTTCATCACCGGGCAGACTTACCGACGTAACTGTTACTTCCGAACTGATATCGGTTGCGAGTCGCTGGATTGTCGTGACAAGAATGTCCCTGGATTTTTTGTTCGCTGTTGTTTTTGCCTCTTGTTCTATTTTGTTTACATAGACCTGGGCGTCATGTTTTGCCTCATCTTGAAGGGTCTGAATGATGAGCGTTTTGGCTTCTTCTGCGGATATTCCCGCAATTCGTTCAAGCTCTTCTTTCCACCGCTGTTCTTCCCCATGTAAATCTATTTCTTTCTGCTTTAATTTCCCCTCACGGTCTGCAAGTAACTTGCTCTCGTTTTCCAGAGCAGCAGTTTTCCTTTCTAGGTTTTCTTCTTTCTGAAGGAGTCGTTTCTCAAACCGCTGCAGCTCATTTCTTCGTTCTCGAAATTCGCTTTCTTGCTGATTTCTCTCTTTTATGAGCTGATCTTTCGTTTCAAGAATTGCTTCCTTTTTTCTAGCTTCCGCCTCCTTTAAGGCATCTTGTTTTATCCTTTCCGCTTTTTGCTCGGAAGAAGATAATTGAAATCTGGCATATAACCATCGAATTGTCCAACCTAGAACCAAACCAGCGAGAGAAAGTATGATTGCAGTTAATACAAACATAATCTTCCCCCACTTTGATGTTGCACTATATATATAGTAATATTAGCACTTTGTCAAGGAAATTACTATCATTGTGTTACAAAACTAGGTACCCAGGCACTGCTATACCTGTTCTTTGCAGAGGTTGTTGAGTTTTTCGGCTACTTCTTCCACACTTATCTCAGTGACTTTAAGCCCTAAGAAGAGATAGCCTTGTGTTTGATGTGCTTTGACCGGAAAAAAGACACTTCCCTGCAAATACTTCTGGTCCATCCGGCTAATTTTTGATGCAAGAGGCTGGAACACACTTGCCGGCATTTTAAGGGCAATGCATTTGCGGTTTTGGAGATACTCCTTATAGAACGGCTCTTCTTTGCCGAATGTAAGTGATTGAATACTGATCTCATCGAACCCTACGGAATTGTAAAGAGAGAGAACAGTATCTTCTTCGAGCAGCAATGCCGCAAAAATTGCTCTTGTTTCTCTTGAAATCGTAAGAAGTGATTTCATTACCTGCATTTGCGGCGGGGAAAACGCTTTTGAAAAAAGTTCGAAATTGAAGCCATCGGAGGAAAAACAAACAGTTTCTCCGGTTGATGCCTTCTCCGGAGTGCTCTGCTTCTCTTTTTCACCCTCGCCTTTCTCGGTAGCGTCCTTTTGCTCGTCGGCGAAAAATGATAGTGAGAGATCGACTTCTTCAGACTCAAAAAGGTCCCCTATAGAAAGCATCCGATCTTCTTGTTGCGAAACAGAAGATTTCGATACATCCGTTACCAAAGCTTGAAACTGTTCATCTCCCTCATCGCGGTTGCTCTCTAAGATATCCTCCCGGATCATCGGTACGCCGTCTGAATCAGCTTCTACTGCATCTGTTTTGCCCGTTTTGCCCTCATACTTTTCGACGATTTGACTTAAATCGATAATCTCAATTTTTTTGTTCTTTAGCAATGTGCCGATGATTTTCTTGAATTGGAGAGCACTCGCATCCTCGGCCATATTTTCGGGCTTTTCTTCAGTAACCTCCGTAACCTCCGCCGTTTCTCCGATTTCTTCCGCTTCTTCACCCTCAAGCTCTTCAAGCGGCAGTTCTTGAGACTGAAGATCTTCCGGCTGCAGCTCTTCCGGTTCATCTATTTCCCCTTGACCGGATTCCTCCGTTTTTACATACTCCTCTGTTGCTGCAGCTTCTTCATCCACAAAAGAGGCCTTCCAATTGAAACTTTGATTAAAAGCCCCCGGCTTGTATCCTGCAAACAGACTCGAGTAATTGTAGCCGCCGGAGACCATCTCCAGTGGCTCTGCATCTTCCTCTCTTCTCTCTTCGACCGTTTCGAGTTCATCGAGCTGTTCCTGCTGTTCTCGGGCGAATGGCTGGAAAGGCAACTCTTTTACTTCTTCTAAGACTGCAAACTCCTCTTCCACCTCGGTTTCAGGGATATCCTCTACTTCTTCTACTTCCTCTTCTTCCGGTTCGGGCTCTATCTCAGGTACTTCTTCTGGAATGTTTTCTTCTTCTTCAATTTCCTCGACAGGTTGTTCCTCTTCCGGTTCCGGTTCGGGTTCGAGCTCGGGCTCAACTTCAGGATATTCTTCCGGACTTTCCGGCGGCAGTTCTTCAACCTGCTCCGGCAGCAGTTTTTCCGGTTCTTCCGGTTCGGGTTCAGGAACAGTTTCGGGAGGCTCTTCCTCTACCTCTTCGAGTTCTTCGGCTTCCTCGAGAAAAGCCGCGCTGTCGGGTACCTTTTCAGTATTGACTTCTTCGACTTCTTCGACTTCTTCGACTTCTTCGAGGTCACCTTCGCAAGCTTCTTCCTCGAGGTACTCCTCCTCAGAAACTTCCTCCACCTCGATCGGCTCTCCCGGTTTGTACTTTACCGGTGTTACCTCTTCCGCTTTTTCCGTTTCTTCACCGGAAGTTTCTTCAGGCGGAATCTCTTCTAAATCAGAGACAGGTTCACCTTCGTCTACTGGTGCATGTGACGGGGCTTTCGGCGGTCCGGCTGCCCTGCGATCATCTCCAGCTGCAGGCTGCCCGGTAGCAGGAATCGCGATATTCCCCTTCTTCAGAATTCGTTCTAAAACCTGCTCGAGATTCTCAATTTCGATCTTGTTGGAAACGGTAACCGGCTCCTTCCCGGGTACTTCTATTTTCTCGCCGATTATCGAGATGATTTCATCCCAGCTTTTATCGATCAATTCATCGACTTCTTTTTCCCGTTCTTCGTTCAACTTTCCCAATCCATGCTTTATCTCAGATGAAACAACTCTTTTTTTGCGCCCTAATTCACGTTGCCATTTGTTCCAGTCAACGGACTCTCTGTTTTCAACGTACTCTTTGAGAAAATTTATCTGAAAACGCTTAATCCTCTCGGAAAGAACGAGCACCTTATCCTGTTTGATACTCAACAGCAGAAACAAGACTAAGAAAACGGTGAGGAAGAAAGATACCATGAGAATGTTTTTTAGATATTGATTGAGCGAAAAAAATGATTCGGGGACAAGGTAGCCGAGGTAGCCGAGATCCTCTTTATAGGTACTGAAAAGGAAAAACCGGTTTTCATCTTCAGCGGCAATAATTGGCTCGGTTTGTATCGTCGTATATTCAGATTTCGACTGCCAAACTGCATCGAGCTCTTCTTTTATTTCGATGTTTTTTTCCACATCGATGTTGAAAACATACCCCTTCCGGTCTATGAAAGAAAAACTGCGGCCTTCTTCGAGTACATTGTTTTTGATTAGATCATTTTTCAGGTCCCGTTTCGAGACATAAAACAGAGCGGTCCCTTTAAAAATATCAACGTGATCATAAAAGGGAAATTGATAAATCAGTCTGTTGTTTGCGGCATCAATAATGTAATTCGGAGAATTCTCTTCGAAAAGCAGTAATTCCTCTTCCGGAATCGATGTATCGACATCTTTGAGTCGATTGTATACGACGGAGAATTCATCCTCACGCTTCATATCTGCATCATATGTGCTATAATGGATGTTTCCTTTCGTATCCACGAAACGGACAAAGAGCAGTCCCGGAAACTCTGTCGTTAGATTATTATATGCTGTGCGCCGCTGAAAGATGTCTTCCTGACTCTGGTTCGGGAGGAAGGACCGTTTTACATAATCAGCAGCAATAAAAGAGCGAAAAATTTCTCGATTATGCCGGTTATACGCTTCAATTGCAGAGGTTGCATCTTTTACCTCCGAGGATATCTCACTTTTTATCCGCTGATTGTAAAATCGAGTTTCAACAAACGAAAAAAGCCCTGAAAAGGCGAAAATAACAAAAACGCTGAAGATAACAACTGTAATTAATAGACTTATCGCTACTTTTACTACTGGTTTCATTATACTAGAGACTCTCTACTTTTATAATATATCGGCAGATAGGAATCATCAATAGAGAGCCTGAAAGAAAAGATAAAAAAAAGCATCCCTTCCAATTTGAATGAACTGCAAAGGATGCTTTGCTTTCCTTAAAACAATGTATTGATGAGTCTATTCTTCTTGTTCGTCAGAAGCCCCCTCACTAACCTCTTCTTTTTCCTTTTTCGCAGTACTCTTTTTCTTTTCTTCTTCTATCCGCTCAACGAGTTCAATGAGTGCCATTTCTGCGGCATCGTTGCGTCTGCGCCCCATTTTGAGTATTCTCGTATATCCTCCCGGCCGTTGAGCATTTCTCGGAGCAATATCCGTAAAAAGTTTAGCCAAAACCGCTTTATCACCTATATCTTTTGCGATTAACCGCCTATTATGCACTGAATCGATCTTCGCACGGGTAATCATCTTCTCCGCAGTACGCCTGAGCTCTTTTGCCTTACTCACCGTTGTCGTAATCCGCTCATACCGGAAAAGCGATGTTACCATATTTCTGTGTAGTGCTTTTCTGTGGCTTGCTTTTCTTCCGAGTCTATTATAACTGATACGATTATTCATCTTCTTCCTCTTCCTTGCTTTGCCGTAATTGCCGAGCGTCTTTTAAGCTACTGTAATCGGTCATCCCTAAGTTCAAACCCCATTCCGAAAGCTTCTCTTTTATCTCTAAGAGCGATTTCTTCCCGAAATTACGGGTTTTTGCTATCTCATCTTCAGTTTTGTGGGTCAAATCTCCTATAGTTCTAATATTTGCATTTTTGAGACAGTTACTCGAACGCACCGAAAGCTCCAGCTCCTCTACCGGCGTGTCGAGAATTTGCCGTATCCTCTCTTCGTCTTCGTCGATATCTTCGTCCCCGCCGATTGAATCCTCATCAAAATTAATAAAAATTGTAAAATGGTCCTTTGCTATTTTTGCTGCCTCTGCTAATGCATTTTCGGGAGGAATGGTACCGTCGGTCCACACATCGAGTACCAGCTTGTCATAATCACTCCGCTGTCCCACTCGCGTGTTTTCAATGGAATATTTGACCCGTTTAATCGGCGAAAATACTGCATCTATGGGGATTGTTCCCAGAACTTCAATATATTTCTCGTTTATCTCTGCCGGTATGTAACCCCTGCCGAGATCTATCTGCAGCTCGATGTCGATGTTTGCTCCATCCATCATCGTCGCAATTTTGAGCTCCTTATTGATGATAGAAACATCATTGTCGAGCTCCAAATCTTTTCCTGTTATCTCTCCCGGACCTCTGCATTCAACAAGAATCACTTTCTGGTCCATATCATTGGAGAGCTTTATTTGAAGCTGCTTCAAATTGCTTATTACTTCCGGGGTATCCTCCACCAGCTCAGGAATCATCTCGAATTCACTGGAGACAACATGCGGAGTCCCTTCTTCATCGTACGATGTAATTTTAACGGCGGACACTGCATACCCCTGAATGGAGGAAAGGAGAATACGCCGTAATGTGTTCCCGATCGTTGTTCCGTATCCCCGTTCAAACGGGTAGGCGACAAACGTCCCGTGAAATTTATCGACTTCGCTATGTTCGAATGTAATTCCTTTCGGCTTCTTAAATCCCTTTAGAAGGTTTTTTCTAGCCATGGATTCTCCCTATTTTGAATATAACTCAACTATCAACTGTTCTTTAATGTCTTCCATTTCGGTAAGATCATTCTTTCTCGGAATTGCCTTTACAACACCTTTCATGTTATCAGGATCGACTTCCAACCACGGAACAACTCCGGATTTTGTATATTCTTTAAGGCTCTCCTTGATCATTACCATCTTTTTCCCTCTATCAGCTACTTCGATTGCATCATTTTCTTTTACAATAAAAGAGGGTATGTTCACTTTTCTTCCGTTTACACGTATATGTCCATGAGTAACAAACTGCCGAGCCTGATTCCGTGATGAGGCAAACCGCATGCGGTACACAACGTTGTCCAGTCTACTTTCGCATAATGAAAGCAGATTTTCTCCTGTCTTTCCGGACATTCGATCAGCTTTATTAAACATCAGTTTGAACTGTTTCTCGAGCATGCCGTACATCCGTTTCACTTTCTGTTTTTCCCTCAACTGTAAACCGTAATCCGATATCTTCTTCGGTCTACTACGCGGCGCTTTTCCCGGTGTAGGCCTTTTCTTTGTGATCGGGCATTTGCCGCTGTAGCACCGCTCCCCTTTTAGGAACAATTTTCTCTTTTCAGCCCGGCATAATCGACACTGTGGGCCTGTATTTCGTCCCATGTACTCCTCCGTTTCCTTTCCGTCTATACTCTTCTTGTTTTTCTCGGTCTGCATCCGTTATGGGGAATTGGCGTAGTATCTCGAATACTCTTTACTCGTAATCCCATAGCCCCTAGAGACCTAATTGCAGACTCTCTGCCGATCCCCGGCCCTTTCACAAAGATGTTGACTTCTCGCAGTCCCGCATCCATTGCCTTTTTTGCCGCTGTCTCAGCCGTTGTTTGGGCCGCATACGGGGTAGACTTCTTTGCCCCTTTAAAGTTTAGAGCGCCTGCACTTGCCCAGGATACGGCATTTCCGTTCAAATCGGTAATCGTTACAATGGTGTTGTTAAAGGTTGCCTGAATATAGACATTTCCAACGTGTACTGTTCTTTTCTCTTTTCTTCTTTTTGGTTTTGCTTTTGCCAATGCTTAACTCCTCAGTAGCCGGCAGCTATTTAACCGCTTTTTTCTTTCCGGCAACAGTTTTCTTCTTGCCTTTCCTCGTCCTGGAGTTTGTACGCGTTCTTTGCCCTCTCACAGGAAGCCCTCTTCTATGACGCAGACCTCGGTAACAGCCAATATCCATCAACCGTTTGATATTAAGAGACTGTTCCGTTCGCAATCGTCCTTCGACGGTGTAATCGTTGTCAATAATTCTCCGCAGCTTTGTTATGTCTTCACTGCTCAATTCATTAATTCGAGATTCCGGGTCTACTCCCGCTTTTTTGCATATCTCTTTGGCAAGGGAATGCCCAATGCCGTAAATATAGGTCAGAGCGATTCTGGTATGTTTATTTGGTAAATCTATTCCTGCAATTCGTGCCATACTCTCCTCTCTTAGCGCTGCCGCTGTTTGTGTTTCGGATTTTTACAGATAATTCGTAAAACCCCGTTCCGTCTAATTATCTTACAATCATCGCAAATTGGCTTTACACTTGCTCGAACCTTCATGCTTGTTCTCCTACAGATTTCTTGATTTTATCCTGCCTTTTTTGACCAGTCCCTGATGATGATGCATACGCAAATGTCCTTCGATCTGGGACATGGTATCGAGGTCTACTCCTACCATGATAAGCAGAGATGTACCACCCATAAGCATAGCAACATCAGGTGGAAAGTTGAATATCCCCTGTATTATCGTGGGGATAATGGCAATAAATGCGAGGAAAACCGCACCAGGCAGTATTATTCTGCTTAATATTCTGTTGAGATATTCCTCCGTCCTCTCGGTCCGGATTCCCGGTATGGAACCGCCGTTTTCCCGTATCTGCCGTGCAATTTCCACAGGATTTAGTGTTACCTGGGTGTAGAAATAGGCGAAAAATATAATAAGCAGCGTATAGGCAATGATATACGCCGGCCCTCCCGGTCGAAGCCAGTAAGAAAAATCCGCCAGCCACTGGATCTTCGTACCGAGGTTACTTGCTAACTGCAGCGGAAAAGTTAATATTGACGATGCAAAAATGACGGGAATTACACCGGATGGATTTATTTTAAACGGGATATAGGTATTCTGAGCGCCGTACATCCGTCGGCCTACTACCCGTTTCGCATAATGGACCGGAATTTTACGCTGTCCCCGTTGCTCATAGATAACTAATGCAACAACACCGACAAACATAGCAAGCACGACGATGACAAAAACCGGATTCAATTCGCGCGTCTTTATCTTGTCGGATAGGGTAAATATTGCATTGGGCATCCTGGCGACAATTCCTGCAAAAATAAGAAGGGAAATACCGTTTCCAACCCCGCGCTGGGTAATCTGCTCTCCGAGCCACATTAAAAAAACCGTCCCCGTCGTCACCGTTCCCATAGCCAGAAGATTAAACGGCAATCTTGCCATGGTAATCGCATCCGGTATCTGGTCGGCATAAATTGTTACCGCGTATGATTGGATTAGAGAGACAACAACCGTGCCGTAGCGGGTGTACCGCTGGATTTTTTTCCTCCCGCCCTCTTCTTCGGATATCTTTTTCAGTCGCGGGAAGACCAGCAGCAAAAGCTGCATAATAATGGACATGGAGATATACGGCATTATACCGAGCATAAATACCGAAAAGTTGGAAAATGCCCCTCCCGAGAAAAAGTTAATATACTCGGTTACACCGATTCCCCCGCTGCTTTGTTGGGCCATAAAATAGAGTTTTATGGCATTAATATTAATTCCGGGGATGGGCAGAGTCGCTCCCAGCCTGAAAACTACAAGAATAAACAGCGTAAAGAGAATTCTCTGTCGTAGATCTTTGATGCGAAATATGTCTGCCAACGGATTACTTGCCATATATAATCACCCTATTCTTTTTTTTCTTCTTCGGTTTCTGCCTTCGGTTCTTCTTTCGGCTCACTTTTCTGTTCCGCCGCAGCTGTTTCTTTACCGCCGACTGCTGTAATAGTCCCGCCTTTCTCTTCGATTTTAGCGGCAGCCGATTTGGACAGTTTGTCAACTTGTACGTTCAGTTTTTTTTCCAAGGTCCCTTCACCAAGTATTTTGACAGGAAGCTTTACAGATTTTATGATCTTTTTTTCCCGGAGACTCTCCCGTGTTACCGCTGCTCCGTCTTCGAATTTTTCGTTCAACGCGTTGAGGTTTACAATTTGATACTCCTTCTTAAAAGGATAGTTAGAGAAACCTCTTCTCGCAATTCTGCGATAGAGCGGCATCTGTCCACCTTCGAAACCGGGACGTACTTTCCCTCCCGAGCGGGAATTTTGCCCTTTATCCCCTCTGCCGCACTTAGCACCTTTTGTGCTTCCGTTACCTCTTCCGAAAATTTTTCTCTTTTTATTTGCTCCCGCAGGAGCTTTCAATTTCAACTGTTCGCTCATAATCAGCTTATCTCCTCTACCGAGACAAGGTGGGAGACAACTTTGACCATTCCGATACTAGCAGGAGTTGCCTCTTTTTCAACGCTTTGACTAATTTTCCTTAATCCGAGTGCATCGAGTGTTTTACGCTGCTTCGGCTTTTTAGCCGCTGCACTCTTGACCAGTGTAATCTTCAGTTTCTTCAATTTTCCAGCCATTTATTAACCCCACATTTCTTGCAGAGTCTTGCCTCTGTCTTTCGCTACTTTTTTTGCATTGAATATATGTTCAAGACCGTCAAAGGTGGCCTTAAGAATATTCATCGTGTTTTGGGAACCAAGTGATTTGCTCAAAATATCATTTATACCGGCGGCTTCCATGACTGCACGGACCGGTCCGCCGGCGATGACCCCGGTACCCGGTGATGCCGGTTTCAACAGCACTTCTGCGCTGTTGAATCTTCCGATTACCTGGTGTGGAATGGTACTCTTCTGCATCGGTACAGAAATCATATTATGCTTTGCCTTCTCGATGCTCTTCCGGATCGCTTCCGCAACATCGTTTGCTTTTCCGAAACCATATCCTACTTTTCCTTTTTGATCACCGACAACGACCAATGCTGAAAAAGAAAACCGTCTTCCGCCTTTTACAACCTTTGCCACTCGGTTCAATCGTATCAGTTTTTCTATATATTCGTATTCTTGGTCCTGTCTATCCCGTCTATTTTGATCCACTGCTTCCCCCTAAAACTTGATTCCTGATTTCCGTGCACCTTCAGCTACCGCCTTTACGATTCCATGATAGGGGAATCCGTTACGGTCAAAAACAATTTCTTTAATGCCCTGTTCTTTGAGCCGGTCACCGATAATCGTACCCAATTTCTCACCGTCTTCCACACACAAGCGCAGCTCTTTGTTTCCAGGTTCGATCGTACTGGCCGAGGCAATTGTGCTGCCGGCCTCATCATCGATGACCTGAACATACATATGTTTATTGCTCTTAAAAACGCTCATGCGGGGTCGGATTTTTGATCCGGCCAGCTTTTTCCGGATGTGGTTTTTTCTCTGCGTACGCTTTCGCAGTTTATCATGCAGTTTTCTCATCGTATTACCTCTACTTTACACCCGCTTTACCAATTTTCCGCCGTACGTACTCATTTTCATACCGTATCCCTTTTCCTTTATACGGCTCAGGCGGTCTTAATGACCTGATATCGGCACTCATCTGCCCTACTTTCTGTTTATCAATGCCGGAGACGATAATTCTATTATTTCCCTCACAGGAAATAGCAAGCTCTTCCGGAATAGGGACTTCGATCGCGTTGGAATATCCAAGGTTCAGTATCAAGGAATTGTCCTGGACCTCCGCTCTATAACCCACTCCATTGATGAGAAGAGTCTTTGAAAAACCTATTGTAACACCAATAACCATGTTATTGAGAAGATTCCTATAGAGACCGTGCATCGATTTTGCACGCTTGGTCTCACTGGTTCTCGAAACAACCGCTTGGTTATTATCTATTTCGATGGTTACCTCAGGTGAAAAACGCTGCTTTAAGACCCCCTTTGGTCCTTCAACAGTGATTTCACTTTCTTTAATTTGTACTTTCGCTCCATCCGGTATGATTACCGGCATTATCCCTACACGAGACATAACATAATCTCCTCTACCATATTGAACAGATCAGTTCTCCACCAACCTTTTTCTCAACAGCCTTTTTCCCCGTGGTAATTCCTGTAGAAGTGGAAACGATCAACGTTCCATACCCGTTGAGCACACGGGGCATTTTTCTATAGCCTGAATACATTCTCCTACCGGGCGTTGAAATCTTTTTTATCCCGTGGATAACCGGCTGAGCATTATCATCATACTTTAAGAATATACGAATATAATTAAAACCGTTATGAGTAATCTTCTTAAAGTTTTTGATGAAGCCTTCGTTTTTCATGATTTTTACGACTTCAAGTTTCATCTTTGACGTCGGAATATCTACTTTTTCAAAGTTCGCCACACATGCGTTCCTGATCTTCGTCAACATATCAGCAACAGGATCGGATATTGCCATTTTCTTCTCCCTACCAGCTTGATTTGGTTACACCAGGTATCAAACCTTCACTTGCCAGATTTCTAAAACAAATTCTGCACATTTGAAATTTCCGCATATAGCCGCGCGGTCTGCCGCAAATTCTACATCTGTTTACCTTGCGTGTCATGTATTTTGGTTTTTTTTGTGCTTTAACAATCAATGATTTTTTGGCCATTCATATCCCCTCATTTATTTTCTAAAAGGCATGCCGAGTTTTAGTAACATACTCTTTGCCTCCTGGTCTGTCGGCGCAGAAGTCACAATAACGATATTGAGCCCACTAATCCGCTCTATCTTATCGTAATCGATTTCCGGAAAAATTATCTGTTCATTTATTCCTAAAGAATAGTTGCCGTGACCATCAAAAGCGTTCGGATTCACACCCCGAAAATCCTTGACCCTGGGAAGAGAGACATTGAGAAGTCTGTCTAGGAACTCCCACATGTAGTTTCCCCGCAGGGTGACTTTTGCACCAATTTCCATACCTTTTCGTAATTTGAAATTCGCAATTGATTTTTTTGCCTTCGTCTTTATCGGACGCTGACCCGTGATCAAAGCGATTTCTTCGAGTGCGGCATCGAGAAGCTTCTTATTTGTTATTGCCTCACCTACTCCCATGCTTACTACCACTTTTTGGACGACAGGGATCTGCATGTATGAAGAGTAACCGAACTCTTCTTTTAACTCTCCCGTTATCTGCCTATATCGCTGCTTGAGGCGCGGTATGTAGTTTTCTTTAGGTTTTTCTTTAGGTTTTTCCTTTGTAGTTTCTTTTGCCATTACAACTGCTCCCCGCATTTTCGGCATACTCGTTTCTTTCCCGCTTGTTCGAAGGTATATCCGGCACGAGTGGGACCGCATGTCTTGCACATCAACATGACGTTTGATAGATGAATACCGGCCTCGATATCGATGATCCCGCCTTTTTCATTCTGGCGGCGCTGCTTGACTGCTTTCTTCACCATATTGAGACCCTGCACGATTACCCGATCTTTATTTCGGTCAATTTTGAGCACTTTGCCGGTTTTCCCTTTCTCTTTACCGGTAATGACCATTACTTGATCATCCCGTTTAATTTTATATTTCTTGCTCTCTCTATTCATATCGTTTTTCCTCGATTAAAGAACTTCCGGGGCAAGAGAAATGATCTTCATAAAGTTCGCTTCCCGCAATTCCCGTGCGACCGGTCCGAAGATCCTCTTACCCAGCGGATTCTGGTTCAGATCGATTATGACACATGCATTATCATCAAAACGAATGTAGGTCCCGTCTTTTCGTCTGAACTCCTTTTTCGTTCTCACGATTACTGCACGTCTGACATCGCCTCTCGAGATTGCTGCATTCGGCAGCGCATCTTTAACCGCTACAACGATGATATCCCCGATACCAGCTGTTTTTCTCTTGCTGCCGCCTAGTACTTTGACGCACTGCACTCGTTTTGCACCACTGTTGTCCGCTACATTCAGATATGACATCATCTGTACCATGATAGTACCCTCTTCTCTCCCTATTTATTTCGCCCGTTCTACGATTTCTAAGAGGCGCCACCGTTTTTCTTTACTCAGCGGTCTCGTTTCGACAATTCTTACCTTATCTCCGACCCGGGCATTGTTCTCCTCATCATGCGCTTTGACCCGTTTCGATTGGGTAATATACTTCTTATACAGCTTATGTAATTTCATAGTGGTGACAGTAATGACAATTGTTTTGTCCATTTTGTCACTTACTACCATCCCGGTATACGTTTTCCTCTGTTTGGCTTTGCTTTCGCTTTTCGTTGACACCTCTTACTCCTTTACCTGCCGTATCCCGAGATCGTACTCATGAATAATGGTATTAAGCCGTGCAATTTGTCTGCGTATAGTCCGTTTTTCGAGCGGATTATCTACATGCCCAACAACGGTGTCAAACGAAAGATCTCTCTGTTTTTTCTTCAGTTCTTCCCGCTTGGTATACAGTTCTTCGTAGGTTAGATCGTTAAACGAATCTCTCATTTTCTCTACTCCAAGTCTCTTCTGACTACGAATTTGGTTTTTATCGGCAATTTGCTCCCCGCCAGCCTCATCGCATCATAGGCAAGTTCTCTCGGCACTCCTGCCATTTCGAACAGCACAGTGCCGGGTTTGACAACTGCAACCCAGTATTCGGGGTTTCCTTTCCCTTTTCCCATCCGGGTCTCTGCCGGTTTTTGTGTATACGGCTTGTCCGGGAAGATACGTATCCACACTTTCCCGCCTCGTTTTACATGTCTCGTCATTGCAATTCGAGCTGCCTCGATCTGTCTGTTTGTAATCCACTTCGGTTCTTTGGATATAAGTCCGTATTCTCCAAACGCAATCGTGTTGCCTTTGGATGCTTTGTTTCCGATTCTATTTCGCTGCTGTTTTCTATATTTCGTTCGTTTTGGACTAAGCATAATATTTATCCTCTTACGCCTACTTTTTCCCGTTTATCACGTAACAGAAGACCCGCATCTTCTTTCTGTTCTTTCTTTAGAATTTCGCCGTGAAAAACCCACACTTTTACTCCGATTATGCCGAATGTTGTCTCGGATTTTGCAAACCCGTAATCAATGTTGGCACGGAACGTATGGAGAGGTATCTGCCCCTCCTTATAAGTGACTTCACGGGACATTTCAGCTCCGCCGAGTCTTCCGGCGATCCGGATCTTGATCCCCTGGACTCCAGCTTTCATCGCGTTATTGACTGCCATCTTAATAGCCCGTCTAAACGAACTTCTAGAGCGAAGCTGCCGTGCCACATTTGCAGCGATCAACTGTGCATGGCTTTCCGGTTTCTTAATTTCTTTTATCTTTATCTGGATCTTTTTACCTGCAAGCTTTTGGAGCCTTGCGCCAATTTTTTCGATATTCGAACCTTTTGCACCAATAATGATACCGGGACGCGAAGTGTGGATAACAAGAGTGATCCGCTGGGGGTGCCTCACGATTTCAACATCTGCGATCTCAGCCCCTTTGGTTTCCGGATAAGACTGGAGTGCCTTACGAAGACTGAGGTCTTCATGCAGTGTATCAGCATATTCCCTGGGGTCTACATACCACCGGGATTTCCATGTTTTATTAATTCCTAATCGCATCCCATTCGGGTTTACTTTTTGTCCCACATTAATCTCCCGTATTCGTTATTTCATCTACAACAACCGATACGTGACTCAAGCGTTTGAGCAGAATGTCCCTTCTCCCCCGCGCTCTCGGCCAGATCCGTTTGTATCGGGGCCCTTCATTAATCTGCAAATCTTTTATATAGAGCATTTCTTCATCGAGCTGCTTGTTCTGCACCAGCGCATTAGCTGCGGCAGACTGAATAATCTTTTTGATAATCCCTGCACTCTTCTGTGGCAAACTCTCCAACAGCGCAATTGCCTCTGAGTATGGCTTTCTCCGAATTTCGTCGGCAACTCTTCTCATCTTCGTCGGAGACATGAGGATGTAATTGCCCTGTGCTCTGTAACCCTTTTTTGCTTTCATGACAGCTCCACGACTTCTATACGTACGTTATTTTTTTATCTTTCTGTCTGAACCGGCATGACCACGAAACACCCTCGTAGGAGCAAACTCACCTAATTTATGCCCTACCAGATTTTCTGTGATATAAACCGGTACCCACTGTTTTCCGTTGTATACCGAAATAGTAAAACCAACCATTTCCGGTATAATCGTTGAGCATCTGGAGTAGGTTTTGATCATCTTTTTATCTCCGGATTTGCCCATCTCCACGACACGTTTAAACAACTTTTTTTCTATAAAAGGACCCTTCTTTATCGATCGTGACACGCCTTACTCCTATTTCCGTCTTTTCACAATAAAATGATCCGACTGTTTTTTCTTCTTACGAGTTTTATAACCCTTCGTTGGCTGACCCCAAGGCGATACCGGATGCCTACCGCCGGATGTCTTTCCTTCACCGCCTCCGTGGGGATGGTCATGGGGATTCATAACAACACCGCGAACTTTCGGCCTCTTCCCCATCCAGCGTGCCCTTCCCGCTTTACCGAGAGAAACATTCATGTGGTCTTCATTACCAACTTCACCGATTGTGGCGTAACATAGTTTGAACACCATGCGCATCTCACCGGAAGGAAGTTTTACGGTAACATAATCCTTCTCTTTTGCAACAATAACGGCACCTGAACCGGCAGACCTGGCCAGCTGTCCGCCCTTTCCCAGTTTTAGCTCGACATTATGGACGGTCATTCCCAGCGGGATGTTTGCAAGAGGAAGTGCATTCCCGACTTCTATCGGGGCCTCGGGACCGCTCATCACCTCAGAGCCCACATCCAATCTATTCGGAGCGATAATATATCGCTTGTCTCCGTTTGCAAAATTGATAAGAGCAATATTTGCGCTTCTATTCGGATCATATTCGATTGCAACTACTTTTCCCGGCACACCATGGTTGTCCCGCATGAAATCTATAATTCTGTGTTTTCTCTTATGTCCGCCGCCTCGTCTTCGCACACTGATCCTACCGTTAGAATCTCTTCCGGCTCCTTGGACTTTTCCTTTCTTTTTTGACTTAAGCCCTTTTGAAGCAGTCAACTCCTTGTTGACCAGCGTTGTTTTATATCGAAGTGTCGGCGTTGTCGGTTTGTACTGTTTTAAAGCCACTGTCTTTTCTCCCTCGTATCGCTTTATACGCCTTCAAAAATATCGATTTTGTCTCCCTCTGCTACGGTTATTATCGCTTTTTTCCAGTCTCCGGTGCTGCCCGTCTTGTATCCGGAACGGGAACGGACTGTTCTCGGCTTCCCTTTAACATTGATGACGTTGCACTTCACCGGTTTCACTGAGAACAGATGCTGAACCGCTTCCATAATTTCATGTTTGTTTGCCCGTACATCAACTTTGAAAACATACTTTTTCGGTGTTTCTTCTATAAGACGATTTGTTTTCTCAGTTACCAGCGGTTCTTTTATTACTTTCTCTATGTCCATCGTTCTATTCCTTTTTACCGTCACCGTTATAGAAATCGTTTAATTTTCCCACAGCCGACTCGAGCAGCAAAACATGTTTTCCATAAAAAAGATCATGCGCGTTGAGTCGGTTGAAAGAAAGAAACTTGAGCCAAGGAATATTCCTTCCTGCCCGTTTTATCATTTTGTCATCATCATGAAGTATCAGGACTGTATTCTCATTTTGGACAAAATTCTTGAGTATGGTCATGAGATCTTTCGTTTTGCCCGATTCAATACGAAAATCTTCTACAACCTTGAGACAATCTTCGGCAACTTTCAGACTCAGTATCGACTTCATTGCGGCACGCTTCGACTTCTTAGGCATCTTGTAACCGTAATCCTTAGGCCTCGGTCCGAATGTAATGCCTCCGCCTACCCACACTGGAGAACGTCTTCTTCCTGCCCGAGCACGACCGATTCCCTTCTGTCTCCACGGTTTGGATTTTGCACCGCGGACCTCGCCTCTCGTTTTAACGGAAGCAGTCCCTACTCTTTTATTCGCAAGTTCATTATTTATTGCGTAGTAGATGACACCTTCGTTTACCGTTCTGCCGAATACTTTGTCGCTGAGTTCTATATTCTTTTTCTCTTTCCCGTTAATTGAAAAGACTTTCACTTCCATGGTTGATTACCGCCTTGCCTATAATTCCTTCTTTTTCGCCGAACGCACTATTACCGGGCCGTTCCGCTCACCAGGCACGGAACCGCTGACAAGCAACACTTTTTTTTCCGAGTCGATTTTTACAACCTTTAGATTTTGCACTGTTGTTTTTTTATTGCCCATTCTTCCGGGCATTTTCGTGCCTTTATGGATTTTTGAGGGCGTTGCGGCCATACCGGTAGAACCAAGTCCCCGATGGAACTTGGAACCGTGGGTTTTTTTCCCGCCGGAAAAACCGTGCCGCTTCATCACACCTTGATATCCTTTTCCTTTTGAATCGGCCGTTACATCGACAAACCCGTATCCTTCAAAAAGTTCGACCCCAAAAGTATCTCCGATCGCAAATTCTTTTTCAAATTCCCGAAACTCCATCAGCATCTTTTTTGGAGTTATTCCTTCACTAAATTGACCGGCGTACGGCTTTGTTGCCCGTTTCGGCTTCATCTCTCCAACACCTAAAACGACTGCTTCGTAGCCGTCCCGCTCTTCGGTCCTTTGAGAAACGACGGTGTTATCTTCTACCTGAATAACGGTAACCGAAGTGAGAATACCTGTTTCATCAAATACCTGCATCATACCTACTTTTTTGCCAATCAATCCGATCATCGTTTTCCCCACGTACTTCTCTGTTTATTCTGTTCTACGACTGCTTTTCTGCTACTGCTTTATTTCGACATCGACGCCCGCAGGCAGTTCTAATTTCATAAGGGCATCCATAACGGCAGGTGAAGGTTCGATTATATCGATAAGTCGTTTGTGCGTTCTCATTTCAAACTGTTCCCGTGCTTTCTTATTAACATGCGGAGACCGCAAGACGGTGTATTTATTTATTTTTGTCGGAAGCGGTACAGGTCCCGCAACTTTTGCTCCCGCTTTTGCTACAGTTTGCACAATGGATTTAGCACTCTGATCTATGAGTTCAACGTCAAAGCCCCGCAGCCTGACCCGAATCCTGTCTTTCGTTGCCATTATTTCTCCTTGCCCCCAAAACTATGATGTTTCACCATCTGCAAAGCAAACGGTGAAACAACTATCTTTTTTTTATTCTGCAATTTCCACTACCTGGCCGCTTGCGACGGTATGACCGCCTTCACGGATGGCGAATCGCAATCCTTTTTCCATTGCGATCGGATAAATCAGTTCGACGTTGATTTCCGTATTGTCTCCAGGCATAATCATCTGCTTATCATCAGGAAGGGTAACCGTTCCGGTAATATCAGTTGTTCTGAAATAGAACTGCGGTCTATACCCGGAAAAGAAAGGACTGTGCCTACCGCCCTCTTCTTTGGTAAGACAATATATTGTTCCCTTAAACTTCCGGTGAGGGGTGATTGTCCCCGGTTTTGCGAGAACCTGCCCCCGTTCTACAGCCTTTTTGTCGATACCGCGCAGAAGTGCTCCGATGTTATCTCCCGCTTCTCCATAATCGAGAATTTTGTTGAACATCTCGACACCGGTCACAGTAGTTTTGGTTGTATCATGGATACCCACGATTTCGACTTCATTGCCAACCTCGATTTTACCTCGTTCAATCCTTCCCGTTACAACGGTACCGCGCCCCTGGATTGAGAAAATATCCTCAATCGGCATAAGAAACGGTTTGTCGATATCACGTTCCGGAAGCGGAAAATACTCATCCATGGTGGTGAGAAGTTCGGCTACCGGTGCGGTTTTCTCAGGATCATCCGGATTTTCCATTGCCTGGAAGGCAGAACCCTTGATCACAGGAATGTCATCACCGGGGAAATCGTACTGAGTAAGAAGCTCTCGGACTTCCATTTCAACGAGATCGATCAGTTCCGGATCGTCGACAAGGTCTGTTTTATTGAGAAACACAATAATCGCAGGTACGTTTACCTGACGAGCCAATAAAATGTGTTCCCGTGTCTGAGACATGGGCCCATCGTCAGCACCAACAACAAGAACCGCACCATCCATTTGGGCTGCTCCGGTAATCATGTTCTTTATATAGTCAGCGTGTCCCGGACAGTCTACATGGGCATAGTGTCTGTTATCCGTTTGATACTCAACATGTCGCGTATTGATCGTAATGCCCCTTTCCTTCTCTTCCGGAGCGTTATCGATCTCATCATACGTCATAACTCTGTCACCAAATTTCTTTGCAGAAATCATGGTAATAGCTGCGGTGAGGGTTGTCTTTCCATGGTCAACATGGCCGATGGTACCAACATTGATATGTGGCTTCGTCCTCTCAAATTTTGCTTTCGCCATCTCTTCCTCCTTAAGATCTACTCTTTAACAGCCTTCTTAATATATCATTATGCTCTTTAAAAAAAGCTTATTGATTGCATAAATAAAAGTTCAATTGCAACCTGCTCAACATTTCCTGCAGTGCGCGGTACGTCCTGCTCTTTTCTTCGTTACATCGGGTAAACTTCTGTTTGCGCTTGATAAGGCCTCTAATGGTAGGTAGTCGAAACTTTTCTCATTGACGAACGCGTTCTTTTTCAGCAAGACCGAAAAACTCTCTGTCCGTCTTCGATTAAAAAAGGTTCGCCTTGTACCACCTTACCACCCGTTTACGCAATATCCACCGTGTAAACAACTGGATACCCCGATACCCATGTACCGTTATTCAGGATGATCGGTTTGGCTCAAGAGCCGCACCTGTTATTTGAAGTTTGTTTCTCCTGCCTTCAAATAACTTTTCTATTATAGTACCGGTGACCAACCTTTGCAATTTTTAGCGGGCCGACCGGGTGCTTAAAATAACGTAAATAGATGTATCAATCAAGTAGTTTTAACATTTTTTTTACAATAACGTTTTCTTTATAATCGTTACGTTTTACCACCTATAATGCGAAAATGCTTTATTTGCCTCCGCCATTCTATGCGTATCTTCTTTTTTCTTGAACGCCGTTCCGGTGGAATTAAATGCGTCGAGTAATTCCGTACTCAAATTATTACTCATCGTATTGCTTTTTCTCTCCCGGGCAGCTTTTATAATCCAGCGCATTGCAAGCGCTTCTCTTCTGCTTTCCCGTACTTCAACAGGCACTTGATAGGTCGACCCACCTACTCTTCTCGATTTCACCTCGACTAATGGTTTCACGTTATCAAGAGCTTTTAAAAAAACCTCGAGAGGCTCTTTTCCTGTCTTTTCCGCTAACACATTAAACGCGTCATTTAAAATTCGGTTGCTTTGGGCTTTTTTCCCATCGAGCATCATCCGGGTAATAAACTTACCTACCACCGGACTCATGAATTTTGGATCAAAGACTTCTTTATACGTGGTAATCGCCTTTTTTCTCGGCATTGTTTCTCCTTATTACGCCTTCGGTTTCTTCGTTCCGTATTTAGACCGACCTTTCTTTCTTTCGTCTACGCCTAACGTATCCTTAGCCCCTCTAATAATGTGATATCGCACACCGGGAAGGTCCTTTACCCTTCCGCCCCGCAGCAACACAACAGAATGCTCCTGTAGATTGTGCCCGATACCCGGAATATAGGCTGTGACCTCGATTCCGTTTGAAAGCCGCACCCGTGCTACCTTTCTCAGGGCCGAGTTGGGCTTTTTGGGTGTCACCGTCATTACTCTCGTACATACACCTCTTTTCTGAGGGCAAGAATTTAAAGCAGGGGCCTTTGTTTTTTTTAACGTCCTTTTTCGACCCTTGCGAATAAGTTGATTTATTGTCGGCATCTATTCGTACTCCCTATTTCTCTTACTCAATAAAAGCGTTGACGACTATAACAACTCCTTTAAGAATTGTCAAGCCGCTTCAAAAAAATGAGTCGCCTGGTTTAGCTATAAACTTATTTCAGTTTCAGCTTTTACTTCTGCAGACTGGGCTTCGAGTTCCTGATCAAGCTTCCTCTGCTCTAATATTTCTTGCATATGAGCATCGAGATCTTCACGGTGCTCATCGTAGAGTTTTATATTCTTATACGCCTTAATACCCGTCCCGGCGGGAATAAGGTGACCAATTATAACATTTTCTTTTAATCCGTGCAAGTTGTCCGTGCTTCCTTCGATTGCCGCATTCGTGAGGACCCGGGTCGTCTCCTGGAATGAAGCAGCGGAGATAAAGCTGTCGATGTTAAGCGATGCACGGGTAATACCTAAGAGGAGCGGTTTCGCAACTGCGGGCTGCCCCCCTTCACGGATGACTTTGCCATTTTCTTCATGGAATCGATACTTGTCCACCTGCTGTCCGAATATGAAGTTGGTATCTCCTACCTGCTGGATCTCTACTTTCCGCATCATCTGTCGGATGATAACTCCAATATGCTTGTCGTTGATATTTACTCCCTGCAGACGGTACACCTCTTGTACTTCGTTTACCAGGAATCTCTGAAGAGCATTTTCACCTAAAATATCGAGAATATCGTGCGGGTCCATATTTCCGTCACAGAGCATCTCGCCTGCATCTACCATATCACCGTCACGAACAAACAGATGTCTGCCCATGGGAACACTGTGTTTATACGAAACACCGTAGGGGTCCTCGATTTCGATAACCCGTTTACTCTTGGCAATCCCTTTGAATCTGACCACCCCGCCGATTTGTGCCAAAATAGCGGCATTCTTCGGTCTTCGCGCCTCGAAAAGCTCGCCGACACGGGGAAGACCTCCGGTGATATCTCTCGTTTTAACACTTTCTTTTAACAGTTTAGCAAGGGTCCTTCCCGCTTTTACCTCTGCGCCGTCCTCGATATTGAGGTAGGCAGAACCGGGAATGAAGTAATTTGCTTTTTCATTTTCGAACTCATCGACAATTGCTATCCGGGGCTGCAGTGATTCGAGAGAAAACTCAGTAATTTTCTTTTCTATATTACCGGTATCTTCATTTACCTCTTCTTTGAGCGTTGTCCCTAAAACAATGTCGTGAAATTTCACAAACCCGTTTGTTTCTGCAATAATCGGTTCGGAGAAAGGATCGAAGAGGGCCAAAGGTTCCTCAGCCGGTACGACCTCTTCTTCTTTGGGTAAAAGCTCGGCCCCGTTTCGGATATCGATTTTCTGGGACTGTGCAATGAGAAGTATTTTATCTTTCAGTGTTTTTACGTAAGCGACTTCCGAGGCAGTAAGTTTCTCACCTTTCCGCTCAACGATATCTTCCCCACCGACCACTTTCTGACCGTCTTCGACCACTACTTTGTCGCCTTTCTTGAGATCGATTGACTTAATTACCTTGCTGATAACGACAGATCCTTTCCGGGTAAACAGGACGTTTCCGTTTTCGGTTTCTACGGTATTTCCTATAATCTCCCGTACAAAAACCGGGTATTTAAGCGTGATTCTGTTTTCCTCACTTACCTTGGTAGCAGCACCTCCGATATGGAACGTTCTCATCGTTAACTGCGTCCCGGGCTGCCCGATCGACTGGGCGGCAATAATACCGACCGCTTCTCCGATCTCGACGGGACGGTTTATTGCTAAGTTTCTACCATAACACTTTACACATACGCCGTGTTTAGCCTCACAGGTAAGCACGGTCCGGATCCGCACCCGTTCTATGCCGACATCTTCTATTTTTTGGGCAAGTTCCTCGGTTATTTCTTCATTTACATCGACAAGCACCTCGCCGGTAATGGGGTGTTTTACCCGCTCGAGAGTAAACCTGCCTTCGATTCTGTCTTTAAGTGATTCGACAACTTCCTCTCCGTCTTTGAGAGCACCCATTTCGATCCCATTAATCGTACCGCAGTCGTCCTCGTTTATCACCACATCCTGGGCTATATCAACGAGCCGCCGGGTCAAATAGCCGGCATCCGCGGTCTTTAGGGCTGTATCAGCGAGACCTTTCCGCGCTCCGTTTGTCGAAATAAAGAACTCGATAACGGAAAGCCCTTCTTTAAAATTCGCCCTTATAGGAAGTTCGATGATCTCCCCGGAAGGCTTTGCCATCAATCCGCGCATCCCGGAGAGCTGTCTGATCTGAGTTCTGCTGCCCCGTGCGCCGGAGTTTGCCATCATATACACCGGGTTAAAACCGTCTCTGTCTTCCTGAAGTGTTTTCATAAGTACCCCGGTAAGGTCCTCGTTTGTCTTGCTCCACACCTCGACGACACGGTTGTACCGCTCTTCCTGGGTAATGACACCCTGCAGGTACTGATTCTGGATCGATTCTACCTGAGTGTTGGCCTCGTCGATCATCTCCCGTTTTTGTTCCGGGATGACGATATCATCCATACCGATCGTAGCACCAAACAGTGTTGCATATTTGAACCCGAGATTTTTAATGATATCGAGAGTTTTTACAGTAATGTATTGATCGTGGTCTCGGTAACATTCGGCTACGAACGTCTTCAGTTCTTTATCTCCCATAGAATAATTCACATACTCGAGTTCATCCGGAAACTCGGAGTTTAAAATTACTCTACCCGGTGTGGTTTCGATTACCTCCCCGTTAACGGGAACTTTCACTACAGCCTCATAGTCCACAGCGCCTGCTTCAAGGGCCATCAGCACCTCGTCCATCGAACTAAACCGTTTTCCTTCCCCCTTTGCTCCAGGTTTGTTTCGAGTAAGATAGTTGATTCCCAAGACCATGTCCTGAGAAGGAAATACAATAGGAGTCCCGTTTGCAGGATTCAAAAGATTTGTCGAGGAGAGCATCAGCGTCCAGCATTCTATTTGGGCGGCCTGGGTCAGCGGGACATGGACCGCCATTTGGTCTCCGTCAAAGTCTGCATTGTAGGCATGACAAACGAGGGGATGCAGCTTGATCGCTTTTCCTTCAACCAGTACCGGTTCAAACGCTTGAATTCCAAGTCTGTGCAGTGTAGGAGCTCGGTTTAACAGAACGGGGTGCTCCTTGACAACTTCGTCGAGGACGGCCCACACTTCCTGCGTTTCCTGTTCTACTAGAGTTTTCGCTTTTTTAATGTTGTACACAACATCTTTTTCCACCAGTTTTTTCATGATAAACGGCTTGTACAGCTCCAAAGCCATCTTTGTAGGAAGTCCGCACTGATGCATTTCCAGTTCAGGGCCGACAACAATAACCGATCTTCCGGAATAATCAACCCGCTTTCCCAAGAGGTTCTGTCGGAACCGGCCCTGCTTTCCTTTGAGCATATCGGAGAGGGACTTGAGTGGACGGTTGGAAGCCCCTTTGACGACCCGCTTCTTCTTCGAATTGTCAAAAAGAGCATCTACTGCTTCCTGGAGCATGCGTTTTTCGTTTCGGATGATGATATCCGGAGCATTCAGCGCCATGAGCCGTTTCAGCCGGTTATTCCGGTTAATGACCCGGCGGTAGAGATCGTTTAAATCGGAGGTTGCGAACCGGCCTCCGTCGAGCTGCACCATAGGACGCAGTTCGGGCGGAATTACCGGGATTACATCCAGGATCATCCACTCCGGTTTGTTCGTTGAATCACGGAAATTCTCAACAATTTCGATCCGTTTGAGAAGCCGTTTATCGGATTTTGCACCTTTCTCCCGCATTTTGATCCGTAATTCTGCACTGAGCGTGTCCAAATCGAGCCCTTCGAGTAAAGTCCGAATTGCTTCCGCCCCGATACCGGCAGTAAAACTCATACCGTGCCGCTCCCTCGCATCGATGTAGTCCTCTTCGGTAAGCAGTTCCATCTTTTTGAGATCGGTATCACCCGGATCTATGACGATGTACTTTTCGTAGTAGAGAATAGACCGAAGTGATGCAATGGAAAGATCGAGCAGAAGCCCCATACGGGACGGAACAGACCGATAATACCAGATGTGGGAAACAGGAGAAGCCAACTCAATGTGGCCCATACGTTCCCTGCGGACCTTGAAATGAGTTACTTCGACGCCGCAGCGGTCACAGATGACCCCTTTGTACCGGATAGATTTGAACTTTCCGCAGTAGCATTCCCACTCTTTCGTCGTTCCGAAAATTCGCTCGCAGAACAAGCCGTCTTTTTCAGGCCGTAATGTTCGATAGTTGATTGTTTCCGGTTTCTTTACCTCACCGTAGGACCACGCTCGGACCTGCTCCGGTGAGGCAAGTTTTATCATAATATTATCAAAGTCTTGAATATCTCTCATAGTTTCCCTTCCTTTTATTAGGGATTAAAAATGGGTCCCCTGTCTGTTAATGAGTTCCTCATCACGCTCGGTGAGAGGAATCTGTTTGCCTCTCGTATCATATATCGAAATATCCAAGGCCAGACCCCGAAGTTCCTGAACCAATACATTGAAAGATTCGGGTACTCCGGCCGAGGAAGCAGGTTCTCCCTTTACGATGCTTTCATATATCTTTGCTCTTCCCGCCATATCGTCCGATTTGATTGTCAGAAGCTCCTGGAGTGTATTGGCAGCACCGTACGCTTCTAAAGCCCACACTTCCATCTCCCCGAGCCGCTGACCTCCGAATTGGGCCTTTCCGCCAAGAGGCTGCTGGGTTACCAAGGAGTACGGCCCGGTAGACCGAGCATGCATTTTATCATCGACAAGATGATGCAGTTTGAGCATATACATGACCCCGACTAACACTTCATTCTGAAACGCTACTCCGGTACGCCCGTCAAAAAGAGCTGTCTTGCTTGTTTCGGGGAGTCCGGCTTCTCTTAATTTTTCAGCGATCATCTCGTTGGAAGCACTCTGAAACACCGGGGTCGAGTACCACTGATCGAGCACTTCAGCTGCCCATCCCAGCTCAGTCTCCATAATTTGGCCGAGGTTCATTCTTGACGGTACCCCGAGAGGATTGAGACAGAGGTCGAGCGGTGTGCCGTCTTCCATAAACGGCATATCTTCTTCAGGAAGGACCCTGGCAATAACGCCTTTGTTTCCGTGTCGGCCCGCCATTTTATCGCCTTCGGAGAGTTTCCGTTTGGTGGCAACGAGCACTTTGACCACCTCGTCCACCCCTGGGCTCAAATCATCCCCTTCGCTCCGTTTGAGCCGCTGAATATCGATTACCGTGCCATCGATCCCGTGAGGAATTTTAAGCGAGGTATCGCGGACCTCTTTCGCTTTCTCTCCAAAGATGGAGTTGAGAAGCTTGAACTCAGGGGTTGTCTCCGTCTCCGATTTGGGAGTGACTTTCCCAACCAAAATATAGCCGGATTTTACTTTGGCCCCGACCCGGATAATCCCCTCTTCATCGAGCTGGTCGAGTGCTTTTTCGTTTGTATTGGGGATGTCGCGGGTTAATTTTTCCGGTCCCAATTTTGTTTCTCTTACTTCAACTGAGAACTCTTTTATATGAATAGAAGTGAAAATATCCTCTTTTACCACATTTTCAGAAATAAGAATTGCATCTTCGTAGTTGTATCCATTCCAGGGAACGAACCCTACTAAGATATTCCGTCCTAAAGCCAGTTCTCCTTTGGATGTAGCAGGTCCGTCGGCTAGGACCTCACCTGTTTCGACTTTGTCCCCGATCGACACGACCGGTTTCTGATTGAAACAGGTATCCTGGTTGGTCCGCTGAAACTTGAGCAGTGCGTATTCGTCCAGTTCTTTCTTAGACTTTGAATCCTTCGGTTTGATGACTATTTTTTTTGAGGAGACATACTCAACTGTTCCGGCGCGTTTTGCCTTTAGCAGCACCCCGGAATCATACGCGGTTTTATGCTCCATTCCGGTACCGACACGGGGCGGTTCAGGAAAAACGAGGGGGACCGCCTGGCGCTGCATATTCGATCCCATCAGGGCCCGGTTTGCATCATCATGTTCGAGAAAGGGAACGAGAGAGGTGCTTACCGAGATAACCTGCTTCGGAGAGACGTCCATATACTGGATCGATTCCGGGTTCTTGGTGGTATAGTCACCCGATTTTCTCACCGATATAAGGTTAGCCGTAAACTTTCCTTTCTTGTCGATAGGAGCATTTGCCTGGGCAATAAAATATTTCTCTTCATCTAAAGCCGATAGATACTCGATATTCTTGGTAGCGACTCCCTTCGCTACCTTTCTGTAGGGAGTCTCGAGAAATCCATATTCATTGACCCTGGTATATCCGGCGAGACTGACAATCAATCCGATGTTAGGGCCTTCCGGAGTTTCAATAGGACACATCCGGCCGTAGTGCGTGTAATGAACATCCCTGACCTCGAAACCCGCTCTGTCCCTGGATAATCCTCCAGGCCCTAATGCATTCAGCCGGCGTTTATGCGTAAGTTCCGCTAAAGGGTTTACCTGGTCCATAAACTGCGAGAGTTGACTCGAGCCGAAAAACTCTTTGATAGCCGCGACGATCGGTTTTATGGAAATGAGGTCTTGAGGTTTGATCGTATCGGTCTCTTTTAACGACATCCGCTCTTTCGCGATCCTCTCCATGCGGGCAAAAGCGGTTTTTAATTGATTTGCCAGCAGCTCCCCGACCGACCTGATTCGGCGGTTTCCGAGATGGTCGATATCGTCCACATTTGCTTCGCCGATGTAGACCTTTATCAAATAGGTCATGGTATTGACGATGTCCGGCTTGGTAAGTACATGTTCTTCCAAAGGGGGATCATAATCGAACTTCTTATTGAGTTTATACCGCCCGACATCACCCATATCGTACCTTCGGGAAGTAAAAAACATCGAGTTGAGGTCCTTCTCGGCACTTTCTAAGGTGATGGGTTCGCCCGGCATCAACACTGAGTAGAGTGCAATAAGCGCATCTTCCTTAGTAGGTTCATCGATAGTGGGGTCCCCCCTGGTAAACTTCGCCTCCTCGCGCTCAAAACAATTGAGAATGATTTCGGAGTGCAGAGATTCCGGATGCTCGAAATCGATTATATCTACTTCGTTTATTCCGGAATGGAGCAGTTCATCAACATCATGAGGGTGTATTTTCTCACCTGCTTTGTAGAGTTTCTTTGATTCTTCATCACGTTCGACATAAACAGTTTTCGCAAAAACTTTACCGACAAGAAGTTCCCGTTCCTCCCGGGTCTCGAGGACCGGTACCGTCTTTGTTTTGTGGAACAACTCTATGATTTGTTCGCGGTTTTCGTACCCGAGACAACGGAGAAAAAGTGTTCCTAACACCCGTTTTTTACGGTCGATCTTGGTGTAGATGAGTTCTTTTTTCTGGTCGATTTCGAACTCGAGCCAAGAACCGCGGTACGGAATAATACGAGACGAATACACACCCTTATCGTGGGAAAAGATCACTCCGGGCGAACGGTGGATTTGGCTTACAACAACCCGCTCGGCACCGTTGATAATGAATGTTCCCCTATCCGTCATCAGGGGGATGTCTCCCATATAAATGTCTTTCTGCCGAATCTCTCCCGTTTCCTGAAAAATAAGATTGATTCTTGCCTTGATCGGTACCGCATACGTGAGCCCTTTCAGCTTACACTCAGCTTCACTCAGTTTAATACTCTCTCGGTCGAGGACATAATACGTATATTCTAGAAGCATATCGCCGTTCGGACTTTCAATGGGAAAAGTGGATTGGAACACCTCTTCTAATCCGAGCCGTTTCAAGGGCTGCTGTTCTGAAAGACTTGAAATCTGGAGAAACCGCTCATATGAAGAGAGCTGGATATCGATAAGATCGGGAAGTTCCATTACCTCTTCATATTCTGTTCCTAAATAAATTCGGTTAATTGCCTTTTGTTGAGCAGGCATTAAACACCCCCTAATGACAGTATAACCACCGAGGCATACTTGTACCCTCGGTGGTTATACTGAGTAAATTTTTTGTTTCGAACGTGCCTGTTACTATTTAACCTCAATAGTAGCGCCAGCCGCCTCTAACTTTTCTTTTAACTGGTTCGCTTCCTCTTTTGAAACTCCCTCTTTCAAGGGCTTATCGCCGGCTTCAACAAGTTCTTTTGCTTCTTTCAATCCGAGTCCGGTAATAGCGCGGACTTCCTTGATTACCGGAATCTTCTTTCCATCGGCAAAACCTTTGAGAACCACATCAAATTCGGTTTGCTCCTCAACAGCCTCTGCAGCCGGAGCCGCACCGGATGCTGCTGACGCTACCGCAACCGGTGCGGCAGCAGAAACTCCGAATTTTTCTTCCATGTCTTTGACCAGTTCCGAAACCTCGAGAACGGTCATGTTTGAGATGGCCTCGAGGATTTCTTCTTTTGTTGGTGCAGCCATATTATCTTCTCCTTTCTTTGTAAGCAGCAGTAGCATGGCTCACACTTCTGTGAAGACTAATGCTGCTTAAAGTATAGTATATTCTGTACGCCGTCTAACGCAGCCTACAGTTCATTGCCAAATCAACCTTGTTGTTTACTCCCCTTGTTTTGCATCCGCGACCGCCTGGAGTGTGCGCACCAGCTTGGAGGGTATCTGCTGTAGAACAGATGCGAGGTTCTGCACGGGAGCATTCATCGTCCCCATCAGTTTTGCCAACAGCTCATCTCTCGTCGGCAACTTGGAATACGCTTCCACATCTTCGAAGGTGAACACCTGGCCGTCGATAATACCGCCTTTTACCTCTAAGGGTGCGTCTTTGCCGAAATCAAAAAGCGTCTTTGCAATCGGACCGGATTCGTCCTTACTCAAAGCAACTGCCGTCGGACCGACGAGATACTCTTCCAAGTTATCATAATGCATTTCTTTAAGAGCAATCTTTGCAAATCTGTTTTTTACGACACGGTACTCAGCATTCTGCTCTCTCAGTTTTTCGCGCAGTTGTGTAATTTGTTCAACGGTCAAACCGCGATAATCGGTAAATATATAATCCTTCGACCCTTCGAACTGCTCCTTGAGAGCATTGACTGCGTCGATTTTATATTGCTGTAGTTTTCTTATTTCGTATGCCATTTTTCTACGTTCCTCATTTTTTTTATGCTCTTTTAAACACCGGCAGCAACCTTGATGCCCGGTCCCATAGTGGAGCTGACCGCTACCGATTGCACAAAATCGCCTTTCGTATCGGTTGGTTTTTTCTTGTTGACTTCCGACATGACAGCTTCTACGTTCTCGATAATCTGCTGTTCATCCATCGACACCTTTCCTATTGAGAGATGAACAATACCAGTTTTATCGGACCGATATTCGACTCTTCCCTTTTTCAACTCTTCAACAGCTGCTTTGATGTCCATAGTGACCGTTCGAGTTTTCGGATTCGGCATAAGGCCCCTTCTACCGAGTATTGGACCGAGTTTTCCGACATCCTTCATCATGTCAGGAGTAGCTACCGCCACATCAAAATCGAGCCACCCGCCTTGGATTTTTTCAATAAGATCGGCGTCGCCCACATAGGCCGCACCTGCTTCCTTTGCTTCTTCCGCTTTTTCTCCTTTTGCAAACACCAGGATCTGAATCTCTTTTGTAAACTGGTTCGGAAGGACAAGTGTGTCGCGGACATTCTGACTCTTCTTTAGATTAAGGCGAATTGCAAGCTCGACCGTTTCGTCGAATTTTGCAAAAGCAAGCTCTTTGAGTAGGCTTACCGCCTGGTCGACCGGCAGTTTCTCTTCTTTATTGACATTCTTTCTCGCTTCGACGTACTTTTTCCCGTGTCCCATACAACTACCCCTCGACCTCGACGCCCATACTTCGGGCAGTACCGGCTACGATTTTCATCGCGGCTTTTACATCATTTGCGTTAAGGTCCGGCATTTTAATTTCCGCAATTTCTTGCAGCTTGCTTTTTTTGAGCTTTGCAACCTTCACTTTATGCGGTTCGGCAGAAGCTGTTTCTAATCCGCAAGCACGTTTGATGAGTACAGCTGCCGGAGGAGTTTTTGTAATAAAACTAAAACTCTTGTCCGCATATACGGTAATAACAACCGGAATCAGCAGTCCAGGCTCTTGGTCTTTGGTCCGATCATTGAACTGCTGAACGAACTGAGGCGCGCTTACTCCGTGGGGTCCTAATGCCGGTCCTACCGGCGGTGCCGGGGGCGCCTTACCGGCCGGGACCTGCAGCTTGATAAATGTTGTAATTTTCTTTTTCGCCATAAAAAACTCCGCTTGTGGTGCAAACGTTCATGCCGGACAAATCCGCCTGCACAAACTCCCACCTGATGCACAGCCGGGTAGGCCGTGCCCCCTGTAACACAGGGATTTTTTTCTAGTATCTTTTTAGATCTTTTCAACCTGATTAAAATCCACCTCAACAGGGGTGGACCGGCCGAAAATCCCTACCATAACCTTTAATTTTCCTTTCTCGAGATTTGCTTCCTCAACGGTACCGGTAAACGTGTCAAAAGGACCATCAATAATGCGCACGGTTTCCGAGATCTCAAAACTTTGTTTTGGTTTCATCGTCTTTTCCGTTTTAATCTCTCCGGCTTTCTGGAGGATACTCCGCGCCTCTTCCGGAGAGATCGGATGCGGTTTAATACCCCGCATCGATCCAACGAAACCGGTAACCCCGGGGATTTTGCGAATTTGACCGCAAATCGATTTCCACCCCCGATCAGGAAGGTCCATCTCTACTAGTATATAACCGGGTAAAAACTTTTTCGTTGATACCTTTTTTTTACCCTCTTTTACTTCCACAACCTCCTCAGCAGGAACTTTCACATCCGTTACTGTATTGTCTAAGCTCCCATTCTCCATGAGAGAGCGGATGTGTTTTTCAACCTTGTTTTCATATCCTGAGTAGGTATGGACGACATACCAACCTTTTGCCATTTTGTTCCTTCAAAAAGAATTAGAAGATTGTGCTCCCTGTAAAAATCGCTTATTTTTACAAGAACCCTCGATTAAATCAGAAGATCGCATCTATACCGAGGAGCAGGAGAAAGTCAACGAGGCCTAATACTGCTGCAAATATAATAACAGATATAATGACGATCTTCGTGGACTGAGCAACCTCGGATTTACTCGGCCATATAACTTTTTTCAGTTCCGCGTAACTCTCTTTGAAGAACTGAATTATCTTTTTCATACTATCTCCTATTTTTCACAGGCCAGGTAGGATTCGAACCTACAACATCCGGTTTTGGAGACCGGCGCTCT
>CAZQKT010000001.1:81417-143822 GCA_964594055.1 uncultured Spirochaetales bacterium | reverse complement strand
GAGTATCTTGTTTAGGGAATCGAGCAGATACTGCCGGTCCCTGCTCCAGGGAAACTCCCCGCCGAAGACGATACCGACATAGCTTTTCGGTTCTATCCCCTTATACACGTTCCGTTCTACCGTTGAATCGGGAAACTCGATATGGCGGTCCTTCCACCTCTCTTTTTTCCCTCTTCCGGGCAGAGCAGCTAAATAGGTTGTCACAAGTGGTTTGAGCATCTCTTTAGAAAATGCTCCGGTAAAGAAAAAGGTAAAATCACCGCCGTCGGCAAACCGTTCTCTATACACCCGGTAGGCGGTCTCCATATCTGCCTCCTCGAGCAGCTCTTTGGTTATAGGCCGGGCGCGGAAGTGTCCGCCGGTGGCAGCTTCTTGTAACGCATCCATGAATGCAGCTTCGGGGTTGGATTCTCTGTTTTTTATTAATCCCCGCAGCCGGTTCATATACGTCTTATAAGCGGTTTCATCCTCTCTGGGCTCAGTCATATAGAGATACACCAGTTCCAACAAAGTCTGCAGATCTTCAGGTGCAGCTTTTCCGGAAAACCCCTCCCCAATTCTGCCGATATACGGCGATACACGAACATTTTTCCCTGCAAGCAGTTTCTCCAACTCGATAAGCGAATAGCTGCCCACCCCGCTGTTATCTACGATAGAAGAAGCCAACCGGGCCGAAACATACGCTTCGTCGGAAACGAGAGACGTCCCCCCCGGAGAGAAGGCGGAAAAAAGCACTTCGTCCTTTTTAAAATCGGTCGGTTTGAGAACGACCGTCGCACCGTTGGAAAGGGTCCATTCGTAGATACCTAAATCCGGATATTCCTTCTCCGAGACAACCCTTCCCGATACCGGTTTATCGGGTAAAAGTACTTTCCCCGTTGTGGTATCTGTATACGGGTCTACTTCCATCTCGGAAGTACTGTTTAAGAGCCCGGCCAAGTCCTCCTCAGTCGGATAGGTGACCTCTTCGGACTGCGGACCGGTAACGAGCACGACCCTGTTGACTTCGCTTATAAACGTGCCGGTAATTGTATTCACCTCTTCTACCGTTATTCCGTCTATAAATTGTTTGAACAGGGCATATTCATACTCTATACCCGGAATTATTGATCCCTCTACATAGTGTTTCGTATAGCGGTCTGCAAATACGGCCGACTCTGTAGTGTCCCGCTCCTTATATGCATTCTCAAACGAAGCGCGCATCTCCTTTTTTACTCTCTCGAGTTCTCCCGTAGTAAACCCATGCCGTTTTACCCGTTCGGCCTCCCGCAGCAGGGCACTCATTCCCGAATCCACCTTTTCTTCTTCGACCATGGCGGCAAGCTGATACATCGATTTGGTGAGCACCGGTTTACTGTACGATGAGACACCGTAGAGAAAGGGAGGATTATCCGAATGGGTAAGCTCATTAAGCCGGTGGTTTACCATCCGGTTGTAAAAGAAGCGAACCATCATCTTTCGGTAATCTGCACTAGTTCGGACCTCCTCCGAGTCATGTTTATAGGCAACTTTTACGACTGTGCCGGTTGTTTCGGGGTCGGTGGCAATCGAAAACAGCGTTTCTTCATGATCGGGGACCGGATATAGGTTTCTCTTCCTCGGTCCGACCGGCAGTTCGAGCTTGCTGAATTGTTGTTTAATTTTTTTCTCTACCGCACCGGCGTTAAAATCTCCAACTGCAATTACCGCCATGAGATCAGGCCTGTACCAATCCTCGTAAAACCGTTTGATCGTCGAATAATCGGCGTTCTTGATGATTTCAACTTCTCCGATGGGAAGCCGCTCGGCATACCGCGACCCTTTAAACAGGACGGGGAAGTACTCCTGGCGCATCCTCGCCTGGGCCCCTCTGCCTAACCGCCACTCTTCTACGATAACACCCCGTTCCTTATCGATCTCTTCGTGATCAAACCGTATCAAATGGGCCCAATCCTCGAGCACCTGAAATGCATTATCCATTACCTCGGGTTCGTTTGCAGGGACATTTAGTTTGTACACTGTCCGGTCGAAACTAGTAAATGCGTTTATCTCCGGGCCGAACCGCATACCGATTGATTCTAAATAATCGACCAGCTCATTCTTCTTAAAATGTTTTGTTCCATTAAACGCCATGTGCTCTACAAAGTGGGCAATACCGAGCTGGTCTTCATCTTCTAAGATGGAACCGGCAAAAACGACAAGCCGGAGTACAGCTTCATCTGCCGGTTTTTCATTTTCCCGAACATAGTAGGTCACCCCGTTTGGAAGGACCCCCCGTTTTACTTTGGGGTCTACGGGGACCGGATCGGAGAGTGCAAACGTTTCATTTTCAGGAGACACCGGATACGGTTCTTTTGATCCTGCAGCCTGTACAAGCGGTACTGCAGTCCATATGAGTAAAAGAGCAAGCAGAAGTGCACGTACTCTATAAAGCGAACGAAATCGTACTGCGTTTATCATATTTGTCCTTTATTCTTTTCTCATGGTTTTGTTCCACCACAGTCTTACTGTATCCCAGGCTACCCGAAAGAGGGGGCCCCGTTCAACCGACCGTGCGGCCACCAGATCAAACACCCCAACCTGCTTGTTGTCCGCCGATACGGTGAGCACCCCGATTTTCTCTCCCTCCCGTTTGGGAGCTTCTAGGTTTTTCTCAACTTCTATGGAGATATGCACCGTTTTCTCATGTTCCCTTTCGACCGTTACAACAACCTTTCGGTCTGTAGTAACGGGTACGGTCCGCTCTCTCCCCTTCCAAACCGGGACAGGTTTTACATCGAGGGTTTCAGGCTCTAACGTAACAAAATTGTGAAAGCCGTAGTCGAGCAGGACCGCTCCGTCCCGGGCAGTTCCCTCAAGGCCCTCTCGCGATGTCGAGCCTTCCCCCCCGACCAGTACGGCAATCAACCGCATGCCGTTTTTTTCTGCAGTAAGGGCGAGATTAAAGCCCGATTCGTCAATATAGCCTGTCTTGAGGCCGTCAACACCGGGATAGCGCCACAAAAGGAGATTGCGGTTATACTGCGTGATAGGGGACCCTTCTCCCCCGGTAGTACTTTCTGCGAAGTTTTTCTCTGTAGGATACGTAAACTGTTTTAAAGCGTGCAGTTTTTCCAGCGATTGGGGATGGTCCCTTACGTATATTCTGCAAAATTGGGCAAACTCGAGAGGGGTGATCCTGTTCAGTGCACTGAGGCCCGCCGGGTCTTCAAAGTGAAACGAAGAAAGACCGAGACGGTCCGCTTCCCGGTTCATAAGGGAGACGAAATCAGTTACACTCCCCCCGCCGTAGATCGCGGCTGCTATTGCCGCATCATTCCCGGAACAGACGGCGAGACCCTTCATGATTTCGAGCAGTGTGACCCGCTGTCCGGGGCCTAAAAACATGAGCGAGGACCGGGGGGGCATTTGAGAAGCGTACGCTTGTGCCGGAATATCGACGAACTCGTTTTCCAAGAGATCGCCATCGTCGATCTTATTCTGTAGAATGTGGAGCGTCATTAGTTTGGTAAGAGAGGCAGGAGGAATTACTATATTCGGATTTTTCGAAAAAAGCACCTTTCCGGCAGCAAAATCCATAAGCACTGCGGCTTCTACATCAATCCGGGGAGGATGACCGGCCGCACCCGGGTCAGCCCACAGTGCCGGGGTAATAAAGAGCAGTACCAGAACAGCAGCATAGTGCAGTGTAACCCTTCGTGTAACTCTCATATGCATACGATTATCGGCCGGATTACTGTAGTTCTTTCGAAATAGTCATTGCAGCGATCGTGCCGTCTGCAGCAGCGGTCGTTATCTGTCGGAACAACTTACTCGTTACATCGCCTGCTGCGTACACATCGGGGACGTTGGTCCTCATAACATCATCGGTTTTAATGTATCCCCACTCATCGAGGGCGAGGTCGTCTTTGAACCCGTCGAGATTGGGGATGAACCCGACAAATACAAACACCCCGTTGGTCTTCAGGCTGTAATACTCTTTTGTCCTGAGATTTTCCACCACGACTTCCATATCCATGGTACCGTTTTTCCGAAACTCCCGCGGTTCGTGCTCAAAGAGAAAATTTACCTTCTCTTCTGCGAAAATCTGCTCTTGGGCGAGTTTGTTCGCCTGCAGTTCGGCAAACTGATGTACTACGGTGATCTTTTTTGCAAATTTCGCCAGAAACAGAGACTCCTCGATTGCGGAGTTCCCTCCGCCGATGACCACGATCTCTTTGTCCTGATAATACTTTCCGTCACAGGTCGCGCAGTAGGAAATCCCGTTGCCGCGGTACTCCAGCTCTCCCTTGAGGCCTAAAGGCCGGGGAGAAGAACCGGTAGCTATAATGATTTTTTTTGCCTTGATCGTCTCATAACCGTCTACGGTCACCGTTTTATTCTCGAGATCAACGGCAGTAACATCAACGGCAACACGGTAGTCTACCCCCGCTGCCCTGGTCTGTTCACTTATAAAATGGGCGAGCATCATTCCCGCCTGAGGTTCTACGAAGCCCGGATAATTGGAAACCTGGTGGGTTGTCGATACATACCCTCCCGGCAGTGCTACGTCAACGAGAATCGTCTTGATATGGGCTTGGGCCAGATAAATACCCGCAGTTAGCCCTGCCGGACCGCCGCCGATAACAATGACATCACACTCGGTCCGTACAGGTTTGATGGAATCCCGAAGCTCGGCTTCCCGTTCGGCCGGGAGCAGAGCTTCCAGCTTTGACTGAAGGTCGGCACGTTTGATACCACCGGTAAGCCTCTCTCCGGTCTCTTTTCCGTCTTTAAAGAAAAGTACTGTAGGGGAACCGGTGACCCCGAGAGACTCAGCAAGCTCTCGGTTTCCCTGCCGAAAAACCTTGAGAAACGTGATATCGTCACCATAGATTTCACTCAAACTTTCATATTTCGCAGCAAGTGCTTCACAGGGAGGGCATTCCGTTGAATAAAAATCCAGCACAATACCGCCTTTTTTTTCTAAAACTTCTTTGTTAAATTGTGATGCTTCAATTTCTCTTATTTTATCAGCCATCTGTTATCTCCTATTTCATTCTTGAGTCTAAAGTCATTCTTTCTTGGGAAAGTAAAAGGAAAACCCGAGTTCGAGTTCCTCGCGGACCGGTCGGCAATCAGGGGTGAGCAAGTCACCATTGTTGTTCTTAGCAACGGCCGCGCACCCTCCGCCGCAGGCAAGTTGTACAGGACAGCCTGCACATCCGGCTATTGAGGTTACGTCCCGTTCCTCCCACCGTTCCACTTGGTCTTCATCGAGTGATACGTGCGGATAAAAAGTGCCCAATTGCTCTCCCGGTTTTCCTACCGTCGCGGTACAGGAATAGATCGACCCGGTATAATCAAACGCCCATTCGGTTTTACAGCCGGGACAGCTGTCGTAGAGGGGGTCCGGCAGCGTACCGTTGTCATACAGAAATCGTGAAACGGAGAAAGCGGGACGGTAGAACTCGAGCAGTTCCGGATGGTCTTTTACCAGATCATACAAGGTTTGCTGCAGCTCGGACCGTGTAAACAGGTGGTCCTGTTTGGACCGGCAGTAGTGGAGCTCATAGTTTCTCCCCATCTGGGTCTTGACAAGCGGATTGTCTGTCCATCCCTTTTCTCGAGCAAACTCGGCTAAAGCTGGTAGATCATATATATTTTCTTTGTCGACCACGACCCGGATATTCATCGGGAACCCCGCGTCTAAAGCCGCGTCTATGCCTTGTACAATACGTTTAAAGCTTGCCCCTCCCTGTTTTGTAGGGCGCCGACGGTTGTGGACCGCTTCTGTCCCGTCGAGCGTGACCTGTATTTCCCGTATCCGGCCCTGTTCGAGCAACTCGATGTACTCTGTTAGGTAATACCCGTTTGTCACAATAGCTGTGTCAAGGCCCCGTTCCCTAGCCCCTTTGAGGAAATAGGCAATCAAAGACTTGTACTGCTCACCCGGAAGGAGCGGCTCTCCTCCGAATAGGGTGATGTACTTCTCTCTTCCTGCAAAAGCGGTATCTACATATGCATAAAAAGAGTCGATTACCTCTTTCGTCAGTGACTCTACCTCTGCCGGATAACCTTCCTGATAGCAGTAAGAACAGGAAAAATTACAGGCGTAGGTAGGAACAAAAAAAATCTGGATTTCCGAACCGTCCCGGGCGTCAAGAAAATCGAGGTATTTGTTTCTGTAGACCAGCTGCTCTTCCTGTTCATCGACCACATATCCTTTTTCTTCGAGGAACTCCGTATCTATATTCTTCAGTTCCGACTCCTCCGGAGAGAGGAGATCAACGTTTCCGGAGAGCAGATTGCAGATGAAATACTCATTACGTTCGTGTAATTTCGATAGAATATTGTGTTTCGAGTAATCCATATCGTCTCTTTATCGTCATTAATGATATACGCTGCAGGTTGGTCCTGCAGCGTAAAAACCGTTTTGTAGCTGTTGTTTAATCGTGACAGCCTGCTACAATTTTAGACTGTTTCGCACAGCATTGTGCTTCTTCGGTCTTTTGAGCCGGCTTTTTAGTGATGAGTGATCTCATGAAAAAAACTCCTCTTATGTGCTACTGCAACAGCAAGCCGTAGGCTTTACCGATGCAATGGTAAAACTCGCAACTTCTATCTCCCCTTTTGGATAGGGAACACTCTCTTCGAGAATGGAGACCGAGGTAAAACCGGCCTTTTTTAGTGTTGCAAGATATTCATCTTTTACCACTGCTCCAGCCCAGCACTCGGCTACCGCCTCAGCATCGTGTGCGTATTTCTCCGGTACGGGGTCCAACGAATAGATATCACTGACGACAAACCTGCCCCCCTTTTTGAGGACCCTGTATACTTCATTCCATACAGCCTGTTTATCAGCAGCATGGTTAATTGTACAGTTGGAAATCAGAAGATCTACCGAACAATCATCGAGCGGGATCTCCTCTAACGGACTATCGAGAAACGATACGTTTTCTATTCCAAGCCGTTTTGCCGTTTTTCGTGCCGTGCGAAGCATCCCTTCGGAAATATCGACACCGTAGACAAACCCATGAGGCCCCACTCTTTCCGCCATCCTGATCACATCGTTTCCACGTCCGCTTCCAAGATCTACACACACATCCCCCGGTTTCGGCTCACTATAGGTTATTGCACCTCCGCATGACAAACAGCAGGAAGATTGGGACAGCTCACTGTACCTCGTATTAATCGCTTTTAAAGAATCAGTACTCATGTAGTATCCATCTTTTGATTTGTATATATTGCTTTTTAAATATTACATTTTTTTGATTAAATGTCAAGAAATTCCGGACTACAGCGCTACAGCTCTTCGAGCACCTCGCCCGCATTTTGATACTCCAATATGCTGCTGCGCACACATGCATATGAGAGGGGGAAAACGACATTGTAGAAAAAGGTCCGCTGGATAGCGACCCGTTTTTTCTCCCTGTAACGCTTTTTTATGTAATCTTCTTCGAGCTTGAGGTACTGCATATAATCGATATAGCTACCGTCAAACTGTTCAGGGGTAAATTCCTGTTTCACTTTATCCTGGTAATCCCCCAGTTTTTCGAATACATTGAACAGACTGTATTTATCGTTTATATACTCCGCCGCATGTTCTTTGTTCCCCAGTTTTTTCAGGTATGCCTCGTATTTTTTAGGAAAAATGACTCTCAGTATTTCATCTTTCCGGACGAGAACATTTTGTTTTTTAAAAACCGCTTCTACGGCGTTTATAACGAATTTATTTCCTCGATAATACTGGAGAAGCTGAATAATCTTATCTGCCCCTTCCTCTCCCTTGTCGAGAAGAAGTGCAACTTGATTGGCAATTGCCTCGGGAAGAGCGGGATTTACTTGAATGCTGTAGGTATTAAACGCAGCATTTTTTTTGTCTTTGAGATGGACAACACTGAACTTAAATAGTTCGTCCTTGGTAATGTCCCTGAAATAGCTCATAAGAGCCTGTGCTTCCCGCTTGAACCGCTGGTAGTACGAGTCCACTATTCCGTTTTCTTCGAGTATTCGATAAAAACCGTCTGAGATGCGCAAGCCGCCCACCGGGGCGGTCGCTTCCATCCGCTTAGCATGAATGACAGGGAGCCCGACCACATCCCACTGTTTGGCCCCTTCCGGCCCGAAGTTGCCTATGGTTACTTCTCCGACATTCGCGCCAATACGAATTCGTATTTGAAACAGGGCATTCATCGAATCGGAGAGCTCCAAACTGGTCCTCAGCGTGCTGATGATATCGAACGCTTTCCGTAGATCTTCTTTTGTCACTTTATCCGCTTCTTCATAGATAAACTTATCATTTGCCTGATTAAAGAGAACGCATACTCGCTGCATTTCCACACAAGTATAAAAAAGCTCTCGCGAAATGTGTTTAACAGCTTCCTTCTGTTCAAGATTTTTTACATTGGGATCTATGAGACCGCCGAAATGGAACATGATACTGTCCCCTTCGATCTTGTTCAGATACCCGCCGTGCCGTTTCAACACCCAGTTAAATGCCGTATACAGACCGTTGAGTACAGTCTGGTTTTCCTTAGGGCTTAAAAACTTGGAAAGATACGTATAGTCGGCAATATCGATAAAACCGATTCCTACATTGGTCTCTACCGAATTCTTCGGTATCTCCCCTGTTTCGATTATTGCATCGATGAGTTGTTTCGGAAGATAATACTCCTCGATTTGTTTTCTAAAAATAATTTCACGTGATACTTCATTGAGAAGCTCGGATGGAGCACCCCCTTCCTTCTCTCCTTCCGCAGCTATGTAACCGAACTTCTCCTCCCCTTCTAACACTTTGGTATCCGGTGTCTCACCCCGGTTTTGGGCTTCTTCTTTTAACTCCTGAATGATTACCTTCGCCTTCTGGACGGCAATATCGGTGGAATCGGCCAACCCGCTGTTGAGGAGAAATTGGGAGAGATACTCTGCAGCATATTTGGGGCTCTCTTCGTATGCTTTTTTTATAAATTCTGCATGATGCAGAACCTGAGCCGGAGAGAACACAAGTTCGCCAACACTAGCTTCCATAGATAAAACTGTACTTCATTTTTTTTTATATTTCAAGATTTATACAATTATGTGATATAGTAGTGACCATGAACAACAGACTCAATAAAAAAGAGTTCGAAAGCATCAAGAAAAAGGTAGACAGCAGTGACAGCATCCGTTATTTCGTGGGCAAAGCTCTGTTCGAAGAGGATGCGGAACCGGATATAAAACTTCTTCTATCGGAAGTTGAGAGTTGTTGGGAAGAGATCAACGAACTCAATGAGAGTCTTCGTCTCCTGACAAAAAAGGCTGTAGAGGCCCAGAAAAGAAACCAATCGAAATGATTCTTTTTCTTAAGCTACCGTAACGTCATCGCTGAGATAAACGTCCTGTATTGCATGGAGCAGCTCAACACCGTCTTTCATCGGTCTCTGGAACGATTTCCTTCCGGAAATGAGTCCCATGCCGCCTGCCCGTTTATTGATAACCGCAGTCCTGACAGCCTGAGCAAGATCACTTTCACCCGCGGATGCGCCGCCGGAATTGATGAGTCCGGATCTTCCCATATAGCATCCGATAACCTGATATCGGGTAAGATCGATCGGGTGATCTGAGCTCAGATCGCTGTACACCTTATCATGGGTCCGCCCGAAATCAACTGCTTTATACCCGCCGTTTATCGTGGCCTGCTTCTGTTTTATGATATCCGCTTTGATCGTTACGCCGAGGTGGTTTGCCTGGTTCGTGAGGTCCGATGCAGTATGGTAGTCCTTTCCATCGACTTTGAATGCCGAGTTTCTCAGATAAGCCCACAGAATGGTAACCATTCCCAATTCATGAGCATAACTGAACGCCTCCGATATTTCCATTATCTGCCGTCTGCTTTCTTCAGAACCAAAATACACGGTAGCACCTACAGCTACTGCTCCGAGGTCGAACGCCTGATCGACATCAGCGAACAAGGTTTGATCGTGGATAGTCGGATACGTAAGCAGTTCATTGTGATTGATCTTCATGATAAACGGAATCTTATGTGCATATTTGCGGGATACGGAAGCTAATACACCCATGGTCGAAGCTACACCATTACAATCCGCCTCTATGGCAAGTTTAACAATATTTTCCGGGTCGAAATATATCGGATTCGGTGCAAATGAAGCACCGGCGCTGTGCTCGATTCCCTGATCGACAGGAAGAATGGAAAGGTATCCTGTACCGCCGAGCCTTCCGTGATCGAATATACTCTGCATGTTACGCATAACGACAGGAGAGCGGTCGGTTAAAGAGACAACCCGATCGACATAATCAGGACCGGGAAGCTGCAACTGTTTTTTATCGACCTTTGCCGAATAATTCAGCAGGTCATCCGCTTCATTTCCCAATAGTTCTTTTATTTTTTCAATCATATATACGCCTCCTCTCACAATATACAATCCAACAGTGCTATAATCAACTAATACCGCGGGAAAGCGAAAAAAGGTGCTTGACGTACATGAAAAAACTTTTACCATTCAGATATGATGCAAATTAACGTTTTATTTGTAAGCAATGATCAGACACAGCTCGACCTTTTTATGAAAGTAGTGGAGATCAAAAAACTTCGGTACAATGTTATCTCTGTAACCGGTCCATATGAGCTCGATACCGTGGTCTTAAGCGATTTCGATATCGTTCTGGCAAACTACTGGCTTGAAAACGGCACTGTACTGGAGCTCCTTCCCCTCTTGCGAGACATTCCCTGCATTGTTATGACCGATCCGGGCAGTGAAGCCCATATACAGCAGGTCATTAATCAGGGAGCACAGGATTTTCTCATCAAAGACGAAGAGCAGAAGTATCTCTCCCTCGTTCCCATTCTGGTGCGAAAAGCGCTTATGCACCGGGACGTTGAAGATACGAACTACGATATGCTCAAGACCAGTGAAAAACGGTATGAGGATTTGGTCCAGGCGCTCCCGGATATTGTGTATAAACTCAACCCGAGCGGACACTTTACCTTTGTCAATAACTCGATCCGCACCTTAGGATATGAACCGGAAGAACTTATCGGGAAACATTTCAGCATTCTGCTCGAGTCAAACCAGGTGGAATCGGTCAGCCGACAAACGGTAATCGAGTCGTACCACGGCAAGGTTACCGGTGACAATGAGGCCCCGAAACTCTTTGACGAGAGAAGGTCCGGCCATCGTAAGACCACAAGTCTCAAGATACGACTCAAAAAAAACCCCACCCATCAAAAATCTTTTGAAGACAAAGAGATGATCGGCTCGATCATCTCCTACGGAGAAGTCAGTGCCACCGGACAGTACCGAACGGATAGAGAAAAACGTTATTTTACCGGGACCATCGGTATCATACGGGACATTACAACCAGGGAAAAATCGGAGCGGATGCTCCACCGTCTCTCTCTCGCGGTGGAACAGTCTCCGGTTTCAATCATCATCTTCAACCGGCAGGGAATAACCGAATACATCAATCCTTTCTTCATTCAGGCAAGCGGCTATTTCCCGGATGAACTGATCGGTAAATCTATTCTTACACTCCGTACCGACGAGACTTCCGACGATACGTATACAATCATCAAAGATACTCTTTTCGGCGGGAACAGCTGGAAGGGGAACCTTCCCTATCGCTCCCATAAGGGAGAATCGGTTATGAACAGGGTCCTGATCTCTCCGGTAATGGATTGCAACCAGGAAATTACCGACTTCATCATCATCGGCGAGCAGATCGAAAGTGCAGGTTGATTGCTCAAAGCTCACAGAGAGAACGAGAACGTTGAAACAAATAGGAAAACACCCGTGCCGATGAACAGCAGAGCAGATACAATTTTGACAACCCGTTGCGGGACAATCGAGGCCAGTTTGTGACCCACAAGAACTGCTAAAAAGGTGGATAAAATCAGAGCGAGGGAAGCCCCGATAATTACAGGAAACAGAGAGCCGGACTGCGCTGTAAAAGAAAAACCGGCAATTTGGGTTTTATCACCCAATTCCGCAGTAAAAATGAGTATAAAAATATAAAAAAACAGATTTTTAATACGCTTCATACCTGTTCCTCAAACAGCTGTCTGAACATCGAAAGATGTCCTTTTTCCTCCCGGATCACCGCTGAGAGTTCAATCTCTAAAGCACGTTCCTCACGTTCTTCTCTTTTTAAATGATGTAAAAGATACGTGTAAAACCGGATCCCCAGCTCCTCGAGTACAATGAGACTTCTCAGCATCTCCTTTTTATCCATCTCTTTACGGGGCAACTGCACTTTCTTTAGGGCCTGAAAAAGCTCTTGGAGTTCAGGTTCTTCATTGATATCATCTTGAAAAAACTTTTTATCATCAATCAGATAGCGGAGAAGCACACTGTGTGTTTCTTCTTCGATTTTGATCCTTTCCGCTTCTTGGGGTACCACCGTTTGCAGATGTTCTTTAACACTCTGTTCCATAGAAAGAAGGATCGCAAAACAGTCTTGGATAAGCGGTGTTTCTCTGGGAATGAGCATGATAATACCGAAAAGAACAAATAGCCCGGAGGCAATATATGTAGTAAACCGGGGAATAAGATGAGCAGTAACTTTTCCTAACACAGAAGCAATTATAGTGGACAGGACGAGGGCCGAGGCCGAGGCCAAAAAAATTGTAACCGGTTTTTTAGTGGTAGCGGAAAAGGCGAACACGGCAATTTGGGTTTTATCCCCGAATTCCGAGATAAACACCAAAATAAACGCGCTGATTAACACATTGAAATCAAACATATGAAACGGATACACAAAAAGGGCTGTTCCCTAAGCAAGAACGCCGTAAAACAGCCCGCTGTATTTGGTGCTATGCTTGAACTATTGCATCGGATGGACACACATCCACGCATGCGCCGCAGTCGGTACACTTCTCCGAGTCAATACTATAAATATCGCCCTCGGAAATAGCTTCTACCGGGCATTCCGCCTCACAGGCGCCGCAAGCAACACAATCCTCGGTTATCTTGTATGCCATGAACCACTCCTTGTAATAGATTAGGTCTTGCGACCAAATATAACAGTAATCGTTATTAATAGCAACATGAAGGTATCATTCATTTCGCATCATTAATCTAGATAAAACGATGCATCCGGAAGAGAATCGCCGATCGCTGCAGGGTCTCCATCGAAAAGCACCTGAAGAAACGATTCTACTTCCGTTTTTGCCTTCCGAGCATTCTTAAAATGGAGATTGAGTCGAGGGATTGCCGCTTCGGCCGTTTTGGCATCCATCCCGATGCCGTGCTTCTCGGAAAGCTTTCCCGCCTTTTCCGGGTTTTCGGTGACCCATCTGATAGAGTCTCTGTATGCATTGAGAAATGTATCTACAATATCGGGATGCTGCTCGGCAATTTGTTTTTTTACAACAACACATGACATCGGATACGATTCTTCGCTTCCCTTAAGCTCCGCCCACTCTTTCTGAAGATCGAGGAGTACGGCTGCATCCGGATTGTTCATAAGCACTTTCGTAACAAAGGGTTCCGGGAGGACCCCTAACCTTACTCTTTCTGCAATGAGCAGTTGGGCAAGCTCCGGGTGGGGGTACTGAAACCGAATCGTGAGATCATTCTGAGGGTCAATTCCATTCTGTTTTAAAATGTATGAAAAAATATACTCCGGGGTAGCTGCTTTCCCGACATTATAAATCGTGGTCCCTTCAAGCTGAGAATACTCGAACGGGCCTTCCTCTTCCAAACGGGGACCTATCAAGTAGAGAACACCGTACCCGGTAATCGCCGCCAGTTTGTAAGGCGCTCCTTTTGCGTACAGCTTAGCAGCAACATTGGTTGGAAGGGAGGCGATATCGACTTCACCTGATAACAGCTTTGAAACGAGGATATCCGGGGACCCGGCCAGCTCATAATTCGAGATTACATTCTCTCCTAATTGCGGTTTATTTTCAAACAGTCTGATCATGCCGATTCCGGTCGGCCCTTTGAGTGAACCGATGTGTAGTGTTACCGGCGTCTTCTCCTCTCTCCGTTCCTCTGCAGCACCTTCTGCGGAAAGGATTATCGGAAAACCGACGAAAAGTACGACGAAAAGAAGAAAGCCTGTCAACGTAATTCTCATTTTCTACTCCTAAAGTACGATTTACATCTTAGTTCCAAAACAAACATACTACCGAAGCTGAAATGAAGCAAATTCATATTGCATGGATCGCGGATACTATTTATAGTGGGCAGGATTATGCTTGTAGACACCTTTGGCGTCCTGTTCCCGATTTTTCTCATCGCAGCTGCGGGTTTTCTCTTTACCAAGTTCTTCTCGCTTTCCATAGAAACTCTCGTCCGGATTGTAACAGACCTGTTTATGCCGATATTGGTCTTCTATTCTCTGTATATGTCGGATGTCCAGCCACGCACTATTGCAAGCCTGGCCGGAGTTACCAGTTTCGTCGTGTTTGCTCTCGTGCTCCTGTCGGCCGGCTACAGTAAGCTGTTTAAAATTGATCCGAAATATTTTATTCCCCCTATTATCTTTATGAACTCCGGGTTTCTCGGCATCCCGCTGATGAAATTGTGGGGCGGGATTACTCCGATGAACTACATCGTCGTGTATGATCAGATACAGACGATCTACATCTTTACCTTGGGGATCCTCATCGTTACGGGCGGGTTTTCCACGAAAGGCTTTAAAGAGATGGTCAAATCTCCCATGCTCTGGGCGATTGTTGCCGGGTTCCTCTTTAATTTTCTTTCAGTTCCTATCCCTGATTTTCTTAAGCGTACCCTCGACTTCGGCGGTTCTGCAGCCGGACCGCTTTCTATTTTTGCACTGGGGGCCTCACTTAACATGAGAAAGTTTACCCTCGATATCCATCTCGTCGCTGCTCTTATTCTTCGAACGGTAGGAGGGTTTCTCGTCGGATGGCTCGGATGCATTCTTTTTACCATAACAGGGCCGGTGAGAACGGTCGTATTAGTCGCTTCCATGCTTCCCTCGGCGGTGCTCTCCTTTGTACTTCCTGAACGCTACGGGGTGAAAGCGGATTTCCCCGGGGCTGTCGTTCTGATCTCCACAGTAATCGGTGTTTTCACTATTCCGATTGCTTTCTGGCTCGCCTCACTTCTGTAGCGGCGGTCAAATGTCAAATTGACACAGCCGGGTCGAGATGATACTATTCACTCCATGCCGAGATTTAACACCTTTTATTATCTGGTCGACAAACTGGATAATGAAAATGCTCCCGTAATACGGAAGAGCTTAAAAATTGTTCCCGAAGTCAATGCGGTGGAAGTCAGTCTTCACCAGGGGCTTATCGAGATTCAGGCAAAGCGGGACATTGAACCCCAGGTCAAAATGGCCTGTGAAGTTGCAGGTGCGTTATTTCGAACAAGGGTCAAAAAGAAAGAGTTACTCTGATATCCTTACTCGGATATTTCGATTCTAAAGTACCTTTTTTTACCCGCCCGCAACATCAGTTCGCCTCCCTCTATCCAGGAATTATCGATAACCGTAGTGAAATCCTCGACTTTTTTGTCGTTAATCCTCGCCCCTCCCTGGGCGAGGAGTCTGCGCGCTTCACTGTTAGAACCACACAAGTCGGTTTTTGCAAACAAATCTAACACGCCGACACCCGATTTCAGTTCTTCGAGAGGCAGGGTAATTGACGGTATGGCTGAACCGCTTCCTGTCCCGGGAGTTCCGCCGGATGCAGCTCCTTTTGCGAATGCCGCTTTGGATGCCTCCAGCGCTTTTTCGGCCTCTTCGTTACCATGAACGATTTTTGTCAGTTCAAATGCCAACACCTCTTTTGCCCGGTTTATCTCCTGGTCGCGGAGTTTGCCGAGCTCGCGAATTTCAGTTGCCGGGAGAAATGTGTAGAAAAAGAGAAACTTCTCCACATCGGCATCCGGGACGTTGCGCCAATACTGAAAAAACTCATAAGGAGAGATCACCGCAGGGTCTAAAAACAGCGCGCCCTTCTCCGTTTTTCCCATTTTCTTGCCGTCCGCTCGGGTAACGAGCGGGAAGGTCATACCGATCGCCTCTTCTCCCCGTATCCTCCGGATGAGATCGGCCCCGGAGACGATGTTGCCCCATTGGTCGTCCCCTCCGATCTGCAGCTTGCAGCCGTATTGTTCGTTTAAGACGAGAAAATCGTACGATTGGAGAAGCTGATAGTTGAACTCGATAAAAGAGAGACCTGTCTCGAGCCGCATCTTGTAGGTCTCGAAACCGAGCATTCGGTTAACGGAGAAATGTCTGCCGATGTCCCTGAGGAATTCGATGTAATTCAAGTCCGCAAGCCAATCGGCATTATCGACCATCATAGCGTTCCCTCCGGAAAAGTCGATAAAACGGGCTATCTGTTTCTTGATGGATTCGGCATTTGCCTTTATCTGCTCTATTGAGAGCATCTTGCGCATCTCGGTTTTTCCCGATGGGTCTCCAATACGTGCCGTGCCCCCTCCGACCAGCGCAATCGGTTTATGCCCGGCCTGCTGTAAATGGGCCATGGCAAACAGCGGAATTAAATGACCGGCGTGGAGGCTCGGTCCGGTTGGGTCGAATCCGCAGTAAAAGGGAACGACCTCGCCGGCGAGATACGTCTCGAGCTGCTCGAGGTTGGTACACTGTTTGAGAAACCCCCGTTCCCGCAGTACATCTAACCCTTTACTCATCCCTGCCTCCTGTAATTGCGGATTTCTTTGCGAATGGTCTCTGCGATCTGTGCTTTCGCGACCCGTATCTGCTCCATGCTGTCCCGAAACCGCAAGGTCACGGTATCGTCCTCTTTGGTATCGTAATCGACCGTTACACAGTAGGGCGTTCCTGCTTCATCCTGTCTTCTGTACCTCCTTCCGATCGCCCCCGACTGGTCGTAGAACGTGGAAAAATCGTGACGCAGTTCCTTCTCGATCTCTTTCGCAATTTCGGCAAGCCCGTCCTTTTTTACCAGTGGAAACACACCGACAGTAATCGGAGCAATAGAGGGATGAAACCGCATGACGACCCTGCTCTCTTTCTCGTCTATCGCTTCTTCTTCATACGCATCGGCTAATACGGTAAGTACTGTGCGGGTAAGCCCTGCAGAGGTTTCGATAATATAGGGGATGTACCGCTCCTTCGTCCCGTCGTCTAGATAAGTAAGGTCTTTACCGGAGAACTCGGCGTGACGCTTTAAATCGTAATCGGTGCGGTTGTGAATTCCTTCCAGTTCGTTCCACCCGAAGGGAAATTCGTATTCGATATCGAACGCCTTTTTTGCGTAGTGGGCCAATTCATCTTCACCGTGCTGATGAAACCGCAGTTTCTCCTCTCGGATACCCAATTTTTTGTAGTATTCCCACCGTTGTTGTTTCCAGTAATCGAACCATTTTTCATCTTCGCCGGGATGGACAAAAAACTGCATCTCCATCTGTTCGAACTCACAGGTCCTAAAAATAAAACTCTTTGTCGTAATCTCATTTCGAAACGCCTTGCCCACCTGTGCTATCCCGAAAGGCATTTTCAGCCGGCCGGTCTGCAAGACGTTTTTATAATTGACATAGATTCCCTGGGCTGTTTCCGGACGCAGATAGACGACCGACCCTGCATTTTCCACCGCCCCGAGATGTGTCTCGAACATCAAATTAAACTGCCTCGGTTCGGTAAGCACCCCGCCGCATTCAGGACACGTCCTCGAAGTCTTATTCTCCTCAGGAATAGCGTCTTCGCGAAACCGCTGCTTGCACTGCTTACAATCAACGAGCGGGTCGGAAAAATTCTCTACATGACCGGAGGCCTCCCACACCCGGGGATGCATCATAATAGCCGCATCGATCCCGACGATATTATCGTAGAGCTGGGTCATCTCCCGCCACCAGAAGTCCTTTATGTTGTTCTTCAGCTCGACCCCCATCGGTCCGTAATCCCAAGCGGACCCCAGTCCGCCGTAGATCTCACTCGATTGAAACACGAACCCTCTTCGTTTACACAGGGAGACCAGTTTATCCATTGTTACCGTTGTTGTCGATTCAGCCATTACAATTCCTTCCTTATCGAATTACAGCTTTATTTTTGCTCAGTGTGCGGCGGAGCGTACCAGCTCTTCAACCTTCGATACTCTCTCCAGTGCCCGCTCTGCCCCGAGAAGCCGTATAGACCCGAACAGGGGCGGTGAGACAGTGCTGCCGGTTACCGCTACTCGCAGCGGCATAAGCAATGCGCCCAATTTTATCTCCAGTTCTTCCGCCTTTTGCCGAAAAAGCACTTCATTTTCTTCATCAGAACGGGCCTCGAAACCGTCGAGCAGTTTTTTGCATTCTGCGAGGACCTCTACCGTCTTAGACGCATCCAGTTTTTTAGGAATTACCTCATCGACATCATATTCGAGGGAATCGGTAAACAAAAACTTTACCAGAATAGGGGCCTCATTCAAATATTTCATCCGTTCTTTAATAAGCGGAATTGCCCCTGCGATAATCTCCTCCTCTTCTCGACTCGGAGGGTCCTGCACAATATGCTCTTCGAGCAAATAGGGAAGGACCAACTCCCGCAGCTCATCATCACTTTTGCCGCGTATATACTGTCCGTTGTACCATTCCAGCTTTTTATAGTCAAAAACACCGGGCGCTTTGTTCAGTTTATCAAGGGTAAACAGGGACTCCAGTTCATCCAAAGTAAAAAATTGTCGCTTATCATCGTACGACCATCCAACCAGAGCGATATAGTTTACAACTGCTTCCGGGAGATACCCTTGCCGGATAAACTCCCTCACCGCTGTTGCCCCGTGCCGTTTGGAAAGCTTTTGCCCGTCTTTGCCCATTACCATGGGAAGATGACAATATACCGGCGGCTTCCAGCCGAACGTTTCATAGATAAGCAGGTGAAGCGGTCCTGAGGAAAGCCACTCCTGGGCTCGAAGGATATGGGTGATGTTCATCAGATGATCGTCGACTACATTGGCGAGATGGTATGTGGGGAACCCGTCCGATTTGAGAAGGACCGGGTCCGGATTGATGTCCCTGTTCTCCCGTTTTATTTCCCCTAATAAGCGGTCTTCGAGCACGGTAGACCCCTCGAGAGGGACTTTAAATCTGATAACCGGTTTTCTCCCGTCATTCTCATACCGCGTCCGCACTTCGTCACTCAAACTCCGGCAGTGTCTATCGTACCCCTGTACCGATTTTTTTTCTTTGCTCTGCTCTTCGCGAAGCCGTTGAAGCCGTTCCGGCGTGCAGTAGCAGTAGTAGGCGTTTCCCTGCTCAACCAGCTCATGGGCGTACTTTCTGTAAAGCTCAAACCGCTGCGATTGAATATAGGGTCCTTCATCCCATTCGATTCCCATCCAGTGCAGGGTGTTGTAGATATCTTCGAGCGCTTCTTCGCTGAACCGTTCCCGGTCGGTATCTTCCACCCGTAATATAAAGGCTCCCTTATTAGCACGGGCAAAAAGATAATTGAATAGGGCTGTCCTTGCTCCTCCGATATGTTGCATCCCGGTCGGGGATGGAGCATAACGCACGCGTACACTCATACTTTACCTCATGTGGTTGTCGTCGATTGTGTTTCCAGCAAAAATTGATTATATAGGCTTCCCTCTAGCGGGTCAAGAATTGCCGGTAGTCGCCCATAAACTCTTTCAGTTTGTTCCCCGGACCACGACTATTTCCTTCCCGATTTCCATCTCTTCGAGCTTCTGCTGTTTTTTAATGGACCTCATTGTCGGGCTCACCGATATCCGAACTTGTAGAAAAAAGCCACTCGGTAGCATCCTGCACTAACTGGGCGAGAATAACCACCTCCACATTGCCTTTTGCTTTTACCACCTCTTTCTCCCATTCACCGGGAGAATAATTTTTTCGAAACTCCTCTTTCGTATTCCGTACTTTCTCTTCGATATCGGCTTCTGCGGAGAAACCGTCGAGCATATACACGGTCAGCAGTTTGAGTACCGGATCTTTTGCCTGGTCTAATAACCCTATAAGCGTGTTTTTCGCTTCTTCTTTCTTGCGTTGTAACAGCAAAGCAAAACTGTAATTCCACTGAATCCATCTGTTATCATTTCCCTTTGTCGAATGAAGAAACTCCTGAAAGTAGAGCTCCATTCGACGCGGATCGTTCTGCAGTAAATAGGGGATGCCTAAGGAGAGGGCGAATTTCGGCAGCAGTTCGGGATTGTGTTCCCGAAGAAACGCTTCGAGCTTCTTGATTCCGTCGACATTCGATCGGATAAGGTATGTATTGACGAGAATTCGTACGTGCTGTGCCTGGAACCTTTTCTTTTCAAAGATCTTCTCCTCGAGATAGTGCCGGAGTTTGTCCCAGTCCTCGCTTTCAAGGAGTTGAAAAAGACGCCAATTTAGGAGAAAATAGGAGTTTAAGAGAACAAGCACCGCTATAAAGATGAGGGGAAGAAACCAGTTTTTCGACCAAAAAATGGTAGTATACTCCCATCCGAGCATCAAAAGGGGCATAAAATAGATAATGATAAACGAAATGACGATGACAATATTAAATAAAATAAAAATTGTCTTAAATTTCAAAACATTTTCTCCTATAATAGGTATGTAGAACCTAGTGTATGATGCAGTGTAGTTTATTTAGAGTAATACGGTCAACGGGAACGTAAATAATGAACAACGTTACGGTTTCAAACCTGCCTGTCGGTTCATACATCAGCAGGCCGGTCTATTTAGATGAAAAATACATTCTCCTCTCCCCCGACATCCCCATAACCGAAGAGCTGCAGAAGCGGTTGCTGAGCTGGGGGTATAAAGCTGTTTACACCGACGGCACACCGATTGCAGCACCCCCCGAGATTGGTGCTGAATTCGGTGATGCGGAAGGCGGCAATAATTCCGAGGCCGCTCTTTTCGAAAATACGGAGGCGGACAAAACCAACTGGGAAGAAACCCATGCATTTTACAATTCGATGTGTGAGTTCCTCTCCACCGTTTTCGACCGTTACGCGACCAAACAGGAACTACGGATCGATGAAATTACGGACAAAGTAAAAGAACTCATTCAGGTGGTAAAATCGAAAAAAAACTACATCCTCCGGCTCAATGAGATGAGCGATGAAAACCATTCCTATTTGATAGCGCATTCCCTGAAATCTGCTATCTTGGCTATAGTCATTGCAGATACGATGAAGATGCCGCCGTTTAAACAAATTGACATCGGCACAGCCGCGCTTTTACATGAAATCGGAATGCTCAGGATTCCGGAAAAACTGTATATGAACGGTAATGTGCTCACCCCGGAACAGAGAAAAACAGTTACCGCGCACACGGTTATCGGTTTCAGGATCCTCAAGGAAGCCCAATTCTCAATGCCCATTACCAGGGCCGTACTCGAACATCATGAACGGATAGACGGCACCGGATATCCGAGAAGCATTACCGGTGAAAAAACCTCCTTCTACGCAAAAATCATAGCAGTGGCATGCTCGTATGCCGCTATTGTCTCCAACCGTCCTCACAAGAACGCAATGGACGGACATTCCGGTATACTCGACCTTTTAAAGAATACAGGAAAAAAATACGATGAACAGGTAATCCGTACTCTCGTATACACTCTTTCTATCTATCCGTTAGGTACATTTGTTCTCCTTTCCAACGGGGCGAAAGGGATCGTTGTAGAAACCGATCCCAAAACACCGCGACATCCGGTTGTGCGTCTCCTGCAGGATGAAAAGGGGGACCGATACAGAGACCAGCCGCTGCTACGGACCCAAGAAGGCGGAGAGATTCAGATTAAACGCCCCCTGATAGAAAAAGAGATTAAAGAATTAAAAACTAAAATCTAAGGCGCGGGATACCATGAAAACTGTACAGGTAAAACTTCCTTCGGGTAAAACCCGTACTGTTGATTACGGTACGAGGGTTTGTGAATTATTAGAGGAAGAAGAGTGTAAAGAGCTTCCCTACCCTCCTGTTGCGGCCTTGGTCAATAATGAACTGGTAAGTCTTTCCTTCAAAATAGAGATAAATGCCGCCTTAAAACCGATCACACTCGAGACACAGCAGGGGACTGAAGTATACAGACGGTCGCTCTGTTTTTTACTGGCTATTGCATCCAAAGAACTGTTCCCGGACCGGCGGCTTATCATCAGTCACTCGTTGGGAAAAAGTTATTATTACTACTTTGACGGGATGACCGATGTCGACCCCCGAGATATCGAGAAACTCGAAAACAGGATGCGGGAAATCGTCGGGAAAGATATTCCCATCCAGAGACGGGTCATCTCCTATGCAGAGGCGTTGACCCATTTCGAAGAACAGAAGCAGCATGATACCTCTCTTCTCCTCCAGCAGCAGAACAGCAATAAAGTACCGGTTTACGTCTGCGGTAATTTTACCGACTTGGCCCATGGACCACTGGTGCCGCAAACCGGACTGCTTAACGTGTTTAAGCTGATGGATTTCACCCAAGGGTTTCTTCTCCGATATCCGCCCCGGGGGAAGCCCGATCGCATGGAACCGTTTGAAAACAGCCCCTTACTGGTTTCGGTATATAAAGAATATAAAGCGTGGGGGAAAATCCTCGGGGTAAACAGTGTGGGACGGCTCAACGAGATCATCTACTCCAAACAGGTGCAGGAGTTCATTCGGGTCGCGGAAGCACTGCACGATAAAAAAATTGCAGAGATAGCCGACAAGGTCCTCGAACGTAAAGGAAACGTGCGTGTCGTGCTTATAGCGGGGCCTTCTTCGTCCGGGAAAACCACCTTTTCAAAGAAACTGGCCATACAACTCCGTGTCGTCGGATTTAATCCCGTATCGATCTCTTTAGACGACTATTTCGTAAACCGGGAATTGAATCCGAGGGACGAGAATGGGAATTACGATTTCGAAGCCCTCGAAGCGTTGGACATAGAACTGCTCAACAATAATCTTCTCGATCTGTTCAGCGGAAAAAAAGTGGAAATACCAAGCTTTGATTTTAAAACCGGTTCGAGAAAAAAAGGGGGCCGGAAACTGCACCTAACTGATCGGAATCTTCTTATAATCGAAGGGATCCACGGCCTGAACGAAAAACTTACCCCTCTTATAAGTCCGGAGATGAAGTATAAGATATACGTATCCGCTCTCACCCAGCTCAACCTCGATGACCATAACCGAATATCGACTACCGATAATAGACTGCTCCGGCGTATCGTGCGGGACTACAGCTTTAGAGGATACAGTGCAGTCGAAACCCTCGACAGGTGGCCGTCGGTACGAAAAGGGGAGGATAAGAACATCTTCCCATTCCAGAATAACGCGGACTCCGCTTTCAACTCCGCGCTCGATTACGAATTGGCCGTACTAAAAACGTATGCCGAACCGCTTCTCAAATCTGTCAAACCTATTCACGATTTTTACAATGAGGCGATCCGGTTAACCTCTTTTCTCAGTAACTTTAACCCGCTCCCTGCAAATTATGTGCCGGAACAGTCCATTCTGCGGGAGTTCATAGGAGGGAGTATCTTTTCGTACTGATCCTTACTGATCCTGCCTGGAGGCCCAATCCGTCTCTCATTGTTTTAGCGAGAGCACATCCTCTCCCTTAAGCCCGTTGAACCATACGCCCCAATCTCCCCGCAAAGTGGGCGATTGCAGCCCGTTCTCGAGAAGGGCGAGAAACTGCTTCCGGGTAATCAGCTCCGCCCCCATCGTTTCCAGGTGAGGTGTATACACCTGACAGTCGACTACGACAAACTCAGCCTGCACCAGTGCCGTGCAAAGAACTGTTAGGGCCGTTTTTGATGCGTTCGGCGACCTGGTGAACATCGATTCCCCGAAAAAACAGCTGCCCAGTGAGACACCGTAGAGGCCGCCGGTAAGAGTTTCGCCCTCCCACACTTCGACACTGTGGGCATACCCGAGTTCGTGCAGTTCGGTATAGGCTGAAATCATCCCATCGGTAATCCAGGTCCCGTTCCGGCCGGGCCGTTCCATGATGCCGCATTCGGTTATAATCCGCTTAAAATCGGTATCGAAGGTGATTGTATACCGCTCCTTACGTAGCAGTTTCCGCATCGATGTGGAAATGTGAATTTTCCGGGGGAAAAGGACGAACCGCGGCTCCGGCGACCACCACAAAATCGGTTCATTCTCGGAGAACCACGGGAAAATACCCTGAGAATAGGCTGAGAGCAGTACCCCCGGTGAGAGGTTGCCCCCCATAGCGACGATCCCCTCTTCGGTCGCCTGCGATACGGGAGGGAACTCTATCCGTTCCGTTACATCGAGCCGGGGAAAATTATTCCCCATGTTTCTCAGTCACCTCAATGGCTACATCGTCATCTTTTATGTCTGCAACCGCCTTACCGCCGCCCGACAGATCACCGAAGAGTACTGCATCGACGAAATAGGACTTGATCTTGTCCTGGATAAGCCGGGCGATGTTTCGTGCACCGAACTCATGGGAATAACCGGTGCGTGCTAACCATTCTCTGCACTCCCGGGTAACGGTAAGCTCGACATCCTTCTCTTTAAGCTGTTCTTTGAAAAAGGAGAGTTCCTTGTCCACAATCCGGAGAACGATCGATTCATCGAGACGGTTAAACTTTATGACCTTATCGAGACGGTTCCTAAACTCGGGGGCGAAGGTCCGCTCTACCGCATCATCCACTGCCGACTCGTTGATGTGCCTCTCGCCGAAGCCGATGAGCGGTTTGCCGATATCCCGTGCCCCTGCATTCGAGGTCATAATAATGATGACATTGCGGAAATCGGCTTTTCTGCCGGTATTATCAGTCACTGTTGCGTAATCCATCATCTGAAGCAGAACGTTGAAAATGTCCTGATGCGCTTTTTCCACTTCATCGAGAAGGAGTACGGCGTGCGGCGTTTTTCTCATTGCATCGGTGAGAAGTCCCCCTTCTTCATAACCGACATAGCCGGGAGGTGAACCGATAAGCCGGGCAACGGTGTGCTTCTCCTGATACTCACTCATATCGAAACGGTGCAAAGCTATGCCTAAGATATCCGAAAGCCGGCGGGCAAGTTCGGTCTTTCCCACACCTGTAGGACCGACGAAGAGAAACGAGGCCACCGGTTTATCCGGGGCGCGAAACCCCGCCCGTGACTGTTTGACCGCCCGGACAACAGCTTCAACAGCGGACTCCTGACCGAACAGCTGTTCGGTAATCCGTTCTTTGAGATCTTTGAGCTTGTCCCGCTCGGACACCGAAACAGACTTTATCGGTACCCGAGCGATCTTGGCAACGACATTTTCTATCTGTTCTTCTCCAATCTCTACCGGTTCACCTTCAAAGTCTTCGGTCTCTTCTTTGAACGTAGTCATCCTCATGTAGGCCCCGGCTTCATCGATAACATCGATTGCCTTGTCCGGGAGGTAGCGGTCGTTTAAATAGTGCACGGAGAGATCTACTGCCGCCTCGAGCGCTTCATCGGTAAATGTGACGTGATGGTACTCTTCATACTTGTCTCTGAGTCCCTTTAAAATAGTTACCGTTTCTTCATGCGTAGGCTCGGTTACCTCGATTTTCTGAAACCTGCGGGAAAGGGCCCTGTCCTTATCGAAAGACTTTTTAAACTCTTCAAATGTTGTCGAGCCGATGCAGCGGATATGTCCCGCCTGGAGGGCAGGCTTCAATAAATTGGAAGCATCCATAGTGCCCCCGCTTACAGCTCCGGCACCAATGATCGTGTGGATCTCGTCGATAAAGAGGATCACCTTCTCTTTCTTGACCAGTTCAGCAATGACCCGCTTCATCCGCTCTTCGAAATCTCCCCGAAACCGGGTCCCTGCAATAAGGGAACCCATATCGAGTGAGTATATTTCAAACCCCTTCAATAGCCCGGGTACTTTCTCGTCCGCTATGCGCTGAGCAAGGCCCTCCGCAATTGCCGTCTTGCCCACACCCGGATCTCCGACTAAGACCGGATTGTTTTTAAGCCGCCGGCAGAGCACCTGAACGGTCCGTTCGACGATATCATCCCGGCCAATAAGCGGTTCGAGCTTGTTCTCCCTCGCTAAGGAGGTCAGTTCCATGGTAAACGATTCGAGTGCACTCTTTGCTCTTTTTTTCTTGCCCTCCTCTGCAGTCTGCTCTACCTTCTCCTCGAGGACCTCCCGGTTCTCTTCGTCCGGTTCCATTTCCGCGGAGAGCGGACCGTAGGAGACGGCGTGGAGCAGAGAGAGTCGGGAAATACCCGCTTTCCTCAGGTAGTAGGAGCCGAATGCATTCTCATCATCATAGATGGAGACGATGATGTCCCCTATATCCACTTCACCCTTCTGGGATGACTCCGTATGGAATACGGCCCGCTCGATGACTTCCTGAAAGCCGATGGATTGTATCGGCTCGCTGTTTTTTGCCACAGGTATAGTATCTTCGAGATACTTTTGCACCTCTTCCCGAATTTCATCCGGGTCTGCCCCGCAGCTTTCGATTAACTCCCGAGAAATATCAAAATAGAGGGCCGCAAAGAGTATATGCTCCGGAGTAAGGTACTCATGCTTCCTCTGCTTCGCCTCCTGATATGCCGAGTTTAATATTGTTTGAACATCTTCACTTATTCTCATACCTTTCCCGTACTGATATATAATCTACGCTTTTTCGAGCGTGCACTTGAGGGGGAACTGACGCTCTTTCGCCATTTGTTTGACTTGAAATACCTTTGTTGCGGCAATATCGTAAGGGTATATACCGACAAACCCCTTCCCTTTTTTATGCACATCGAGCATGATTTTAGTAGCTTCGACTGCATTCTTATGGAACACCCTGATGATCACCTCCACAACAAAGTCCATCGTTGTATAGTGGTCATTGTGGAGGATTACTCGGTACATCTCAGGTTCTTTCAGCTCACTCTCTTGTTCTTCTAAAACCTGACTCTCAGTTCCGCCCGAAAATGGTTCTCTTTCAGTCATATTATCTGCATTAATTATACAAAAAAACCGCGCCGTTGTGAATTGGGGCGTGGAGACAATCAGCAAAAAATATAGTATTATCCCACGTAGAGGGACTTTTTTATGGGGAAAAACAAGAAACTGGCACTGGATGTAGGTGGAACAAACATTATCGGAGCTCTCGTAGAAGGTAATACCATCACTGAACGGGAGAAAACAAAAACTGCCGCTGAAAAAGGGCCGGATGCTGTAACGGAGAAGATGATCGAGATCATCGAGAACCTGTTACAGAAAGGAAAGATTAAACCGACCGATGTAGCAGGAATCGCAGTTGCCGTTCCGGGCCAGATAAACAGAGAGCAAGGGGTGGTCCTGTATACGCCGAATATCGGGTTTGATAATTATCCCCTCGTTGAGAAGTTAGAACAGCAGTTCGATACCGTTGTTCTCCTCGAAAATGATGTAAAAGCCGGTACATATGGAGAGTATATCGCCGGAGCAGCAAAAGGATACCTCCATGTTGTAGGGCTTTTCCCGGGTACAGGAATCGGCGGGGGAATAATCGTAGAGGGGAAGCTGTACCGGGGCAGCACGGGGAACGCGGGTGAGATTGGGCATATGATTATCCAAACGGACGGCCCCCTCTGCAATTCCGGCCATTACGGCTGTCTCGAATCACTGGCAAGCAGAACAAGTATGGCCAAAGATGCGGTTAGTTTGGCCGGGGCAGGGAAAGCACCTTCTACTCTTGAGAATGCAGGCACAGATATAAAAAATTATAAGAGTAAAATATTTAAAAAAGCATATAAAGCTGAGGAAAAACCGATTATACACGTTGTTGAACGTGCCGCTTTTTATTTAGGGATAGGCATGGCAAACTGCGTGAATATACTCAACCCCGAGATAATCGTTGTAGGCGGCGGTCTAATCGATCAGCTCGGAGAGCAGTATCTTGAAGTTGCGAAAAAGTCGATGTATATCCATGCACTTCCGGCATTGGTAAAGGATGTCGTTGTAAAACAGGCTGTTCTCGGGGATGATGCTGTACTGTTAGGAGCAGCCGGTTTACTTGCCGATCAGGACTGATAGGTACTATTTTAAAATGTATGTAGTGGTGCGGACCGTGGGGATAACAATGTCATATGAGTAAATTTGATGTAAAGACAGTAGCAGTAATCGATATCGGGTCAACCGCAATTAGAATGGTGATTGCGGAAATTGGACCCGATTCGCACTGGCGGGTGGTCGATCGAGCAGGGAAACCGCTTAATTTAGGCAGGGACGTGTTCGTTTCCGGAAAAATTAGTAAAGACTCCCTCATCCAAGCCCTCCATATTCTGGCCGGATTTAAAGAGCTGTTAGACGGTTGGCACATCGACGAAGACGATGTTACCGTTATCGCCACCAGTGCCATCCGGGAGGCCCACAACAGAGACACCTTTATCGACAGAGTATGGGTACGGGCCGGGCTCACCGTCAATACGGTAGACGGTATAGAGGAGAACCGGCTTACCTACATGGCTGTGCAATACGCTCTAGAAGATTACAAACAGGAACTGGCCCGTTCCAACAGTCTTATAATCGAAGTCGGCGGGGGAAGCACCGAGGTGATGCTCCTCCAGCGCGGGAAAATCGTTGCCGCACACTCGCTTCATATCGGAACGGTACGGATCGAACAGCAGGTAAAATCGATGCCCGGGCTCAACCAGCTGGACCGCTTCCTTCAGGAACAGATTTCAACGACGCGTGAAGTACTCGGGGCGGAGCTGGAACTGAGCAGGATCCGGTTTTTTATTGCAGTAGGAGGACATGCGCGAATAGCGGCAGAGAAGGTAGGTTCAACGGTCGACGAATGGTATTCGACAATTGAAAAAGAAGAGTTCGAAACGTTTCTCTCTCAGGTAAAACAGATGTCTCTCGAGGATATCGTGGATTCATTAGGAATAACCTACGACGATGCTGAAGGGCTTGTAACCGCCCTCATTATTTATCAGCAATTTATGGAAGCAACATTTGCCGATCAACTCATCGTCCCAAACGTCAGCATAAGGGACGGACTACTTCTGAACATGACAATCGACCCCGATGAGATGGTCCGGGGAAAATTTGATTCACAAGTCGTGGCCTCAGCGCTTTCATTAGGCAGAAAATTTCATTTTGATGAGAAACACGCCGTTCATGTAACAAACCTTGCTCTCCGGCTGTTCGACCAGCTCGAATCAACGCACAATCTGGACCGGCACTCCCGTATTCTGCTCCACGTTGCAGGATTGCTCCATGACATTGGTACCTATGTCCGGTTCAGCGGACATCACAAACACGGTCAATACATCGTAGCCAATTCGGAGATTTTCGGACTTCATCGCGATAATCTCAAAATTGTCTCGAACGTTGTGCGGTATCACCGAAAAGCACTTCCGGTGCCTTCGCATGTCTCCTACATATCTCTTCCCCGTGAAGACAGAATTCGGGTATTGAAACTGGCGGCGATACTGAGAATCGCAGACGCCCTGGACAGGGGACATATTCAGCGGATCAAAGATATTACCGTGGAAATCCATGAGGATGAGATTATTCTCTACTGTAAATGCCACAGTGATAATTCGTCCGAACGGTTGGCCTTGTCTGTAAAATCAAACATGTTCGAAGAAGTTTTCGGGACGCGGGTGACACTTGTCTAAAAGAGGATGACACCGATGAGTAAAGAAAAGAAACAGGACGGAGAACAGAGGTTTCCATTTTTTAATAGAGAGCTGAGCTGGATCGAGTTCAACAGACGGGTCTTAGACGAAGCTTTGAACAAATCCAATCCCTTTATAGAACGGCTTAAGTTCATCTCAATCGTCAGTTCCAATTTTGACGAGTTTTTCATGGTCCGAGTCGCAACATTGAAGAGGCGCTACCGAAGAAGCAATCGAGTACGGTGTCCCTCCGGGCTTAGTCCCTCCGAAGTGTTACAGAAAATCGAAAAGAAGATACGGGGAATTGTTGAACGGCAGCACGACTGTCTCGAAAACGAGATTTTTCCCGGCCTCAAACAACATGGACTAATTTACGTCCCTGCCGATAAATACACCCAGCCGCAAAAACGGACAGCAGACAGTATTTTTGAAGAGGAACTCTATCTCACTCTTACCCCGGTTCGGGTCGAAGAACAGTTTCCTTTTACAAATAATTTATGTCTGCATGTGCTGTTCAAACTTATTCCGGCCACCCCGAAAGAAGATGAACCGGGCCCCTTTTATTCGATCGTACAAATACCCCCTTCTCTTTCCCGGTACAGATGGCTTCCCGAAGAAGACGGTACATTCTGCTTTACCTTTATCGAAGATATTATTACGAGCAACGCCGAAAAACTGTACCCCGGTTATCGGGTAGCAGAGTATCTTCTCTTCCGTGTTACCAGAGACGCGGACCTCAGCGTTGACGAAGAGCGGGACGAAGATTTCGTCGAAGCAATGGAAGAGGTCCTTATCAACAGACAGCGGAGTCTCCCTGTACGTTTGGAGATGAGCTCTCACAGCAGCGAGTTGCAGGACAAGTTGAAAACCGATCTTTCTATGGCCGAACAGGACATCTACATTGTGCCGGAACATCTCGATCTCCGCTCAATTATGGATTTCTGTGCTGTTTCCGATTTCAAGAACTTGAAAAATGAAGAGTGGAAACCGTGCTATCCTGCCGATATCGAAGAAGACCACACGATGTGGGACACACTGAAACGAAAAGACATTCTGCTCCATCATCCCTACGAATCATTCGATCCGGTGGTAAACCTCGTCAACACCGCTGCAGAAGACCCCGCTGTTCTCGCGATAAAAATGACCCTGTACCGGACGAGCGGGGATTCACCCATAATAAAGGCCCTTAAAAAAGCAGCTGAAAACGGTAAACAGGTAGCCGTCATAGTCGAGCTCAAAGCACGGTTCGATGAGGAGCAGAATATCGGGTGGGCCGAAGAGTTGGAATTGGCCGGAGCAATCGTTATCTACGGAATAGCCCATCTGAAGGTGCATGCAAAAGCGCTCATGATCATCAGAAAAGAGAGGGAAGGGGTAAAACGGTATATCCATCTCGGTACCGGAAATTACAACGACAAAACTGCAAAACTGTACACAGATTTCGGGTTTTTGACCACAAGAGAAGGAATATCCTACGAAACCGCCCAATTCTTTAACACGATAACCGGCTACTCCTCCTCGCCGAACCTGAGCAAATTAGTTATGGCCCCGACAGGATTAAAACGGAAATTGTTGACATTGATAAATAGAGAGGCAGAGAGAAGCACCACGTCGACTCCCGGCAGTATCATAGCGAAAATGAACTCACTTGCAGACCAAGATGTCATCCGGGCCCTTTATCGGGCTTCCCAACAAGGGGTATCAATTGCTTTAAATGTCCGAGGAGCGTGTATGCTCGTACCCGGAATCAAAGGTGTGTCCGAGAATATAACTGTCACGAGTATTATCGACCGTTACCTCGAGCACAGCAGAATCTTTTATTTTTATAATTTGGGAGAAGAGGACATCTATCTTTCCAGCGCGGACTGGATGACGCGGAACCTCGAAAAACGGGTGGAGCTGATGTTTCCCATCGAGGACAAAAAGCTCAAAGAGAGGCTGCTAAACGCTCTGCATACTTTTTTAAGCGATACTGTAAAAGGGTGGCTCCTTTACTCCGACGGTTCCTACAAACGGAAGGGGCAGAATAAAAATGAGAAATCGATTCGGGCCCAGGAACTGTTTTATACCGGTGCGCTCCAGGCAGACCGGGCATCCCGCATGAGTCCGAAAAGAGATTTCAACGTCCGCAGAAATTCGCCCAAACCGGAATAGCGGCATCTCATTTGCCATAGAGGTGGTAGTAGTGATGGAAAAGTTCCTGCGCTTCTTCCCTGCAGCTCCCGCAGCCGGTCGCTATTTTGGTCCTGTTTTGCAGTTCCTCGAAAGTCCCGGCCCCCTGCTGCACAGCTTCTTCTATATCGGCGTTCGTTATTCCCATGCAGGTACAAACAACCCTGCTCTTCACAGCCGGAATCTTCTCTTCGAGCCCGTGCCGTTTGTAATAGTCTTCTATGGCCGCTTTGAGTGCTTTATCGCCTAACACTGAGCAGTGTATTTTATGTTGAGGAAGTCCATCGAGCCGTTCTACGATCTGTTCGGGGCCCACACGATAAGCATCTTCAATGGTCATACCGATCACTGCTTCAGAGAGCATGGAAGTGCTTGCGATCGCACTTGCACACCCGTATGTTTTCCACTTGCACTCTTTTATAACGTTGTCCTCCACAGTGATGACGATCATCATCTGATCTCCGCATCGGACATTGCCGACAACCCCTTTCCCGTCGTAGTCTTGCTCATCATCTTCTTCGAGAACATTTCTGGGGTTGATAAAATGGTCTTTTACAATATCGGAATACAGCCAGTTGAAATTGTTACTCATATTCGCTCCTTCTTCTCCGCTGTCTCTAGTCGCTGCCACACTATTCATACCGTGGGTGTTTCCGTATAGCCGGTCCCACCCGCATACAATGTCGACATACGTCTCAGTTTTTCAATGATCGGGGGCAGTTTCTCGAGCACATAATCGACATCCCCTTCCGTTGTTTCCCTTCCTAAGCTGAACCGCATCGAACCGTGCGCGTATTCAGGATCGGTCGAGGTCTCTAGAATAACGTAGGACGGTTCGAGTGAACCTGTCGCGCAGGCCGAGCCTGTAGAGACAAAAATCCCCTCAAAATCGAGATAGAGGAGGATCGATTCTCCCTCTGCCCCTAAAAAACTTACATTGAGGGTCCCGGGAAGAGAGAGCTCCCGATGCCCGTTAAACCGTACGTCCGGGACGGTCCGCTCGATTCCGGTGCGCAGCCGCTCTTTCAAACGATGGACCCTGCTCCGCTCTTTTTCCATCTCCTCTGTAGCTAATTCGGCCGCTTTACCCAATCCCGCAATACCAAGAGTATTGAGTGTTCCCGCCCTGCGCCCTTCTTCCTGATGGCCCCCGTGAATGAGGGGAACAATCTCGAGATTTTTTTTCATGTAGAGCGCCCCAATACCTTTAGGGCCGTAAAACTTATGACCGGAGAGGCTTAAAAAATCCACATCCAAAGACCGCACATCTAGGGGTATCTTCCCTGCGGTCTGTACGGCATCCGTATGAAACAGGGCCCCGTGCCGATGGGCCAATTCCGCTGCAGTGGCAATGTCCTCGACCGTTCCGATCTCATTATTTGCCATCATAATCGATATCAAAGCAGTATCATCCGTTAACCGGGAGCGCAATTGGTCCATATCAACGAAACCGGACCTGTCTACATGAAGATAGTCCACCTGGACCCTTCGTTTTTCAAGGTAGCGAGCAGTCTCGAGTACACTGGGATGTTCGATGACGGTAGTAATAAGTTTTCTCTTTCTCCCTGCAAAAACCCGGTCGCAAAAGGAATCATCGAGAAGAAGCTTCAACACGGTATTGTTGGACTCCGACCCGCCTCCGGTAAACACTATTTCCTGTTTTTCCCCGTTTATAAGTTCTGCGACCTGCTCCCGTGCGTTCTCTATCAGCTCTCCGGCCTTTCTTCCGTGCGCATGCATACTCGATCCGTTTCCGTAAACATCAAGCTGTTCTATGAGGAAACGTTTTACCGCCGGATGAAGTGGGGTAGTCGCATTGTAATCGAGATACACTTCTTTTCTATCCATGCGTTGGTCCTCCTTCCGGCGTATTGTCATGCTGCAGAACTGCCTCGAGGGTCCTCCCTTCGAGAAACGTGACGATATGGGTCTGCATATCGCTCCAAAGCTGTTTTACCGAACAAAAGTCGCTCCGTTCACAGGAGAGCGCATCAGAGGCGCAGGAGACGGTTGAAATAGGGCCTTCGAGTGCAGCAACGATTTCATAAAGAGTGATATTCTGAGTATCTTTTGTCAAACGATAACCGCCTTCGGGACCTCTGCTGCTCTCGAGAATACCGTTTTTCTTAAGCTGGCGAAAAATGTGTTCGAGATATTTTACCGAAAGGTTCTCCTCCTCTGCGATAGAGGAGAGGGAGATAAACCCCGCATCCTCGTAGGAGGCTATTCTTGCCAGCGCGCGCAGCGCATACCGGACTTGGGTCGAAATTGTAAACATCACACCTTCTCCGTAGGAATATCCTACTATTCCTATTATATTTATATGAATAATACACATTTTTTCTTCTTTTGTCAATACAAAATAGCGAAGGACCGCGCGCCCTTAGTTTTCCCTCTTTGCAAAAAGACTATACATAAGCTATACTTAGAGTTACAATGATAGTCGTTATACAATTGGTTAAAAAAGCCGGCAGGTTTTAATACCGTTTTGTGAAACAGAGCGTTTCGGGAGGTTCTTTTGAAATATTCAGTACTTTTTCTCATAGTAGTAGCAATTTTTGTATCTCCTCTTTTCGGACAATTCTACACCGATCTGTCTATGGAAGAGCGTGAACATCTCGCCGAAGCATATTACTTGGTCGGGCTACGCTACCGAGATGTAGGAAAAATCGAAAAAGGCAATGAGTTTATTACAATGGCCAACCGGATCTATCCGGACCTCAAACCGGAAACAATAGATCCTAAACGGGTACGACGAGGCAGACCGATCGAGATATACGGAGAATGGGAACCTGCATCGTATTCCGTACCTCAGGGAACAGTGGCCCGAAATGCCGTACTGTACCAATTTTCAAAACTGCTGCGCGGTTTCTACACGGAAGAAAGCGGGGTTTTTACCAAACTGTTAGCCGATGACGTGTACACTCCGGCTACTCCCGGGGGGATATCGAGGGACGCACTCATTGGAGAATTACAAGAGTTTTTCAATACTCAGCCGGTTTCAGATACACCGCCCGATGAAATTTTTAAGCTCGAGACTGCTAAAGCAGCACAGCTCTCCCGAGATGTCTGGGTAGCTACCGTAGAGCTTGTTCCCGGGGAGCCGTTCGGGATCTCTTCGTATCTAAAATCCGGGCATACAAGGCCCAAATTCTACTTCCGAATGGAAGAGGGTTCTTGGAAGTGTTTTGCTGCAGGTCTTGATCCGGAAGAGATGGGCCATGTGCTGACCACAAAAGAAACGATAAAAGAGACCCTGCTTTCGGTCATAAAAGCATTTGTAAACAAAGATGCCGACCAAGCTGTTACCTATTTTACCGATCCAATCAAGAGTGTTCCCTACAACGAAGTAATAAACCACAGAGAATTAAAAGAGACATTTCTAGGGTTTTTCGATCAGTTCGATTTTTCTTCTCTCCGTTCTATCACCGTCACCCTTGATATCGTTGAAGCCGAAGAGATCGGTTTTATTGATGATAAAACGTACAAAGCGTATGTTGATTTTCCTTCCCACGTAGAGAAGAACCTCCCCTTCTGGACGGAGTTCAACGGTTATTACTTTGTCTATGATGTAAAAGAAGGCGCTTGGAAAATTGCCGCAATCTTTTAAAGGGGTGCTTCCTATAATACCGGACATACCCGCATGAATCAGGCAGATACCCCGTAAAAAGTGCGTGTAATAGATTCATCTTTTTGCAGTCTTTACACACAGAGAACCGGTCCTCATATACGGTACACCGTTTTGTTTTTACATCGAGAAACCTGCACGGTGTATTAAAATCTATATAATACCCGCCACCTCGGTTCGGCCTCTTCTCATAGCAGCATATTCCGCACTGCCTGCAGAGGGACTCCCACTCCTTTTCCCTGCGGGCGGCCCTTTTTTTCAATTTTTCAAACATACCGTATTTTTTTTACCTAAAACTCGAGCGGGGCGAAATACCCGGATTCATCTCTGCCGCTTCGTTTGAACAGAAATGCTTCGACCTCCGCCGGAATGAACTTCTTTCCGAAATCGGTCGGACGTGATGAGTTATATGTAAATACGTACATACCGCTTTGCTGCTCCAAAATGTCGTCCACCACTTCTTGTATGCCTTCCGGCCGGTAGAGAAAAAAACTCTCTCCTCCCGTCTCCCGACACAGATATTCAAGTTCTTCGATTTCTCTGTTCTTTTGAATGTAAATACTGTAAAACCGGATTTCATTATTCCGCATGTACTGCATCAGTTCGATTAAACTGTATCGGGAAAAGGGGTCATTCCCCGGCTCACCCGAAGAGATAAACACAACTGCACGCTTGTTCCTGCTCGGGATGATCTCCGATACTCCCATCCGTACACTCAGATCAAAACTCCAATCGTCACTATACCGGGAAGAGAGTGTCTCCTGCAGCGGCACTTCGAGATTAGCGGAGAGTTTCGACTCTAATACCGGTTTCTCCTCGGCTGCTACGAGAGCTGCCTTCCCTCTGTTTTGCAACGCTCCGGTAATTGTAGTGACCGCTGCAGCGGCATCGTTTTTCAACTTCTCCAATGCGCTCGATTTTTCAACTATTAGTGCAACATCCGCAGATTCACCACGGTGTGTCGCGTACTCGAACTCCAGATTAGAGACAGGCAAATGGTTCTCCGTAATAATAAAATTATGTCCGGTCAACCCGACAATCGGGTCTCCGAGACGATTTTCGACTTTGACCGTGAGCAGAACTTCCGGAAACCGGTCGGAAAATACGGAATCTACCGATACCTCCAGTCCGGAATAGAGGCTGTTCAGTTCAGTAAGCCAATAAATCCCTTCGGTATTGAAATCTATCGCCAGTAGATTACCGTTGGCATCCAGGGCTGTAGAGAGCACTTTTTCACCCCTCCCCTCTACATTCGAAACCGGAGAGACGAGCTCCTGCTCGATGTTGAAACGGACGATCCTGTTCGTGTCCGCTATAAGCAGCACACCGTCCTCTAATAGTGCGATATCTTCAGGACCGTTTAGTTGCCCCTTAGCCAGGGTGGTAAGGTAATTTCCGCTCAGGTCGAATACGAAAATGCATTTTTTCGTCGAATCAGCTACAAAGACCCTCTCCTGATGCACAATGATACCGGTAGGAGAAGAAAATCCTTCGAAATAGGAGGAACGCTTTCCAAAGGAGAGAATAAAATTGCCGTCATAGTCGTACTTAGACACCCGTCGGTTACCCCATTCAGTTACGTAGAGGTACCCTTGACCATCGGTGGTAAGATATTGGGGTCCGATCAGTTCCCCATCCCCTCTGCCTGTTCCCCCGAATGTTTGGGTGATAAATCCGGCAGTAGTACTCTTTGCAATTCTGTTCCCCTCGAACTCGGTCACAAAAAGTGTACCCGTCCCTGTATCCAGTATATCAAAGGGATGATCAAACCCTTCGAGCCCCCCTCTGAGACGGTTTTTAAGGGCCCCGTTCGTATCAAAGAGAAGGACTTCATTCGAGCCGAAAGCAACCACATAAAAGCTTCCGTCAGGTCGAGGGCTCACCGCAGTCGGCCGGGCAAACAGTTTTGTCCCGTCTACTTCGGATTCAATGTGAGAAGCGATAACATACCTTCCCTTTTCGGCCAATTCCCGTCCGAACCCTCTTCGAAACCGTAACGTATCGATTCTATTTTGCAGTACGGCACGGCCCTCTCCTGCATCGAGTACACTCTGCCAGACCTGCAACGCAGCTTCTTCAAAACCGGACCGGTAATACGCCTTACCGAGCCACTCTTTCGTTTTAGGATTTGCCGGTTTAAAGGAGAGAGATTTCTCAAAAGAGAGGATAGCTTTGTTGAAAAAACCGTTATTGTACGCTTTTACACCCCACCGAAACTCCTCTTCGGCATTTACAGCGTCCATATCGATTTCTTGTGATGGTAGGAAAGATATCGAATTAAAACAGAGGTTCAGCGAAAGGAGAAGCACTGATGTAAAGCGGAAGGACGTCCTCACAGCTACAGTATATCCACATTATGCTAAAATATCTACCTCGTGATTTTCTAAAGGAAGCGCGATTTCACCACGAAGTCCGAGATAGAGTATGGCCTTGATATCTCTCGCTTCGATCAATTGGGGCTCTTTTACGGTTTGAGACTGAGCAATTTGGGTTTGTAACAGTCTTATTGACTCTACCATTTTTTTATCACTCCGTTTTGAATTTCGGTAAAACGGGGCAATAGTTTAGTGTTTTTCGTTTATTTTCCGGATAAAGTGCGCAGCATATGAGATATACAATCGCGAAAATCTTTCGATGCCCGGACCAACAGAGGGGCCAATGTAACGGGAAAAGACCCATCGGCAAGGTCCGAGATCATTTTAACTGCAACAAACGGTACCCCGTTAAGTGATGCCACAGCCGCACCGGCATATCCTTCCATATCCACTGCATCTCCGTGCATCTCTTCGGTGAGAAAGGCAAAACGCCCACTGTTTCGGGCTGTAATAAACGTATCGCCGCTTAATAATCTGCCGGGAAAGAGGTTTCCCCTAGTAAACCGGAAGGAGCGGGCAGCTGCCGAGAGCTTCGGGTCACTACAGATGAACCTGTTTGCAGGAGCATATGGGGTCTCACCCCGTTTAAAGCCGAAGCGTGTTGCATCCATGTCCCATTGTCCGCAGGAATCGACTACCAGCATATCACCAACGGAAAAAGAAGGATTGAGCGCACCGGCAAGACCAATAAAAACCACTGCACGGGGTGAATATCGGTCAACTGCCCGCTGGAGGGCGGCAGTTGTGAGGATTTTACCGACTCCGCCGGAGCACACCACGAGTTCGGCCCCCGCCATCGTACCTCGGTAAAACGTAGTATGTGACCACCTGTGCTCCTCTTTGCGTTCGAGAGCTTTGACGGTCGCCTTTACCTCACCTTTCATTGCACCGGCGATCAGATACACCTTTTCCCTCCTCGGCAGTATCATGCTATAATCACTATGTATATATATCTCCAGGATAAGTCTACAGTAAATCTACCGTTATTGCAGCAGCCGGCCGGGGATGTAGTGACAGTGAAGGCGGTTTTATTATGGAAATCCGGGACAGAACACCGGCGTACAGCAGTCTTGTTCGAATAACGTTAGGGGAGGAAGGTGTGCTCTCTCCAACCGACCGTGACCGTTTTCAACAGGCTGTGATAACGTTTTACACCCGATACGGAAGACCGTTTCCTTGGCGGGAAACGAGTGACCCTTATCACATCCTCGTCTCTGAAATCATGCTCCAGCAGACCCAAACCTCCAGAGTAACAGAAAAATTTCCACAGTTCATTCGTATGTTCCCATCATTCCGCGCCTTAGCTCGATCACCACTGGACAAAGTGGTGCGGGAGTGGCAGGGACTCGGCTATAACCGCAGAGCAAAAGCGGTCCATACTATAAGCCGGATTGTTACAGCTGATTTTTCAGGAGAACTGCCGAACGATATCGGTCTACTCGAGTCGTTTCCGATGATCGGCAAAGCAACTGCCCGCTCCATTGCCGCTTTCGCATTTAACGAACCGGTCGTTTTTATCGAAACCAACATACGCTGTGTATTCATGTATACGTTCTTCGAAAACGATTCTTCGGTAACGGATAAGCAGGTCCTCCCCCTCGTTGAGGCAACACTGTACAGAAAAAATCCCCGTACGTGGTATAACGCGCTGATGGATTATGGTGTACATATTAAAAAAATGTTCCCGGAGGTTTCTCTACGCAGTGCCGCCTATACGAAACAGGCCCCGTTTAAACGTTCAAACCGACAGTTGAGAGGATTAATATTAAAATCCTTGGCCGAAACGGAAACAGCTCCTCTTACATTCGAACAACTCGCTGCCGGCAACCACATAAGCGGTACGGATTTCTCTGCGGAACAGATTAGAAAAACGGCACGGGAACTTGAAAAGGAAGGCTTTATAACGATCAGCGGAGCGGGCTGCGCGCTGAGCCGTTTGTAGCGGCGCGAAGATTGGGGATAGAAATTATCATACGTGTTACGGTATAATCGGCACAACATTCAGTATACTATAATCAGGAGCCGTTATCTATGATTCGAATCAACGAGCACTACAAGAAACTGCAGGCATCGTATCTTTTTTCAACGATTAACAAAAAAGTCGAACGGTTTCAAAAGGAAAATCCTGATAAACAAATAATAAAACTTGGCATCGGAGATGTGACAAAACCGCTTCCCCGGGCCTGTATCGAGGCATTTCACAAAGCTGTAGAGGAGATGGGTTCGGAGGAGTTTTTCAAAGGTTACGGACCGGAGCAGGGCTATGCGTTTCTCCGGGAGAAAATCGCGCATCACGATTTTGCGGGCCGCGGAGCTGATATTTCTGCCGATGAAATCTTTATAAGTGACGGAGCAAAATGCGATACGGGGAATATCCAAGAGATTTTTGCAACTGAAATACAGGTAGCTGTTCCGGACCCGGTATACCCGGTGTATGTTGATACAAATGTCATGGCGGGGAGAACGGGCCCATTCGAGAACGGAAGGTACGGTACTATTATATATCTCGAATCGACCGAAGAAAACGGCTATATTCCCGAACCCCCCGACGAGCAGGCGGACCTCATCTACCTCTGTTTTCCCAATAATCCGACCGGTGCGGTCGCTACGAAAGAACAGCTTAAGCGGTGGGTCGATTACGCCCTGAAAAATCGTGCCGTACTACTATTTGACGCTGCTTATGTGGCCTTTATTCAGGACGAAACCATTCCGCACACTATTTACGAGATAGAAGGGGCACAAGAGGTAGCAATAGAGTTTAGAAGTTTCTCGAAGACTGCCGGTTTCACCGGCACCCGTTGTGCTTATCTGGTTATTCCGCATCAGTGTGCGGCTTTTACTAGCGCTGGGGAGAAAGAATATCTCCATCCTTTATGGAACAGGCGGCATTCTACCAAATTCAACGGCGTGGCATATCCGGTCCAGCGGGCGGCGGAGGCTGTTTTTACGGAGCAGGGGCAAAACGAGGCCCGAAATTTGGTGCAGTATTACCTCGAAAATGCAGCAATCATCAGAGAAAAGATGACCGGACTTGGGTTTTCCTGTACTGGCGGAATTCACTCTCCCTACATCTGGATCAAAACCGGGACCGATGCCTGGAGTTTCTTTGATCACCTTCTCGAAAAGGCAGGTGTGGTATGCACACCCGGAGCAGGATTCGGCAGCTGCGGCGAGGGACACATGAGAATAAGCGCTTTTAACAGCAGAGAAAACGTAGAAAAAGCTATGGAACGGATTGGAAATGCCTTGTGAGTGAGAAAAGGTTTGTGCCGTTAACCGTCAAAATCAACCTTCTCATATTGGCAAGTCTCATCATCGGTATCGGGGCGATATCGTATTTCTTTGCCCGTTCGATCTACAATACGATCGACACATCTACCGAAGAGAATCTCAGCCAACAATCAGAAATTCTTTTTACTTCCATCGAAAATATGATGATAACGGGCAATGCTCCGATCGCAGTCAATTTTTTTAAAGATATCAAAACGAGCAATCCGGATTACACCATTCGTCTCTACAGGCGGGACGGGGATGAAGCATTTACCGATAATTCGACTATCCGCGAAGTGAATGACAATATCGATACCGCCACATTCGAAGAACGGGAAGGTGCTGCTTCAGCTACTGTAGAACCAATTGAAGACAATTTCGCCGTGGCCACCGGCATGCCCCCTCAGCCTGTTTTTTTTCAAATGCAAGAAGAGAACGAACTGTTTTTTATAATATACAAGCCGCTTATCAATCTACCCAAATGCACACGGTGTCACGGAAGTGATCATACCGTTCGGGGGGTAATTGATATAGAAAGTAACATAACCGATGCCCAAAAACAGCAGCAGTACGCTCTGCTCATCTCCGGTTCTCTGTTCTTAGGAATGGTGGTTATACTTACAGTGCTCCTCTCCCAGTTCTTGAAAGCCGCAGTCATTAGTCCGGTAAAAAAAATCGGGACTGTATGCACAAATGTCACAAACGGGGATTTCGATGAACGGGTCGATATCGGAAACAACGATGAAATCGGCACACTCGGGACCACAGTCAACACGATGGTGGAGGGGTTACAGGAACGGTTTGAACTTTCAAAATATGTTTCGTCATCTACAATCGCATCCCTGAGAGGGAAAGAGAAAGGGAGAAAAATTCCTGTTACTCTTTTTTTCAGCGATATACGCGGTTTTACTTCTTACTCCGAAAACAAGGACCCTGAGACCGTTGTCACTTATCTCAATAAGATTCTCAACATGCAGACCGAAATTCTTATAAACAACAACGGAGATATCGATAAGTATGTCGGTGATGAGATTGTTGCCATGTTTTCCGGTGACAACGGACATCTCGAGGCGTGCAGAGCAGCACTGGAGATCCAGAAGGAACTTACGCAGTCGAGCGAGGATGAATACGGAGGCCTTACAGTCGGCATCGGCATCAATACAGGTGAGGTCATTATGGGAATGATCGGTTCCGAGCGGCGGGCAGACTTTACGGTAATAGGTGATGAGGTCAACTCCGCATCCCGTCTCTGTGACGCAGCTAAACCGTTTCAGATACTCATCTCCGATATCACCTATAAAAAAGCACAACGGAAGATACAAGCGGAAGGCCCTTTTAAATTACGGGTGAAGGGAAAAAAAACATATTTGCGTGTTTATATCCTGCACGATACGATAGATAACGATGAGGAGTCTTCGGCATGAAACAGCTTTTTGCAGTTTTATTAAAAAGTGTTCTCACCGCAGCAGTACTGGGGGCCCTGCTCATCTCCTGCAATCGCGATAACGAGGGAAAGGACGGCTTAACTCCCGACGGCTATACGAATTGGACGAGACTAAACCGGGAGGAACTAAACTATCCCATACCGGGGCACATGAGCAATTACCGGATCGCGTATATAAATGAGAGAGGAGAAAACCCGGACATTACGGAACAGGGAGATGAACTCTCCTATTCTTTCCCCGAGGGGACGGTTATTGTTAAAGAAGTGTATCACGGACTCGAGATAGAAAAAGATGATAAACCCTTCCAGCTTACCGTGATGATAAAAGATCCTAAAAATGCACAGGCTCGGGGCGGGTGGCTTTGGGTGGTAAAAGACCTCGAAACAGACGAAGAAACAGTGTTCGCCCACGAGTTCTGTGTAACCTGTCACGCCAATGCTAATGAAAACCATCCTTATGGAGATGGCAACCCAAAAGAAGAGTTCCGCGATTACGTGTTCTTCGCCCCCGATGTAAAACCGGAGAGTCTTATGTTTTCTCGGGATTGAAGACTTTCTCACCGTCGATACGAAGAGCGTCACCCTCCACTTTTCTGTAGAAACAGCTTCTAAAACCCGTATGACAGGCAGCACCGCCGATTTGTTCGATTTTAACCAATACACAATCCCGGTCGCAATCGACCCTCACTTCAATTACCCGCTGCACGTGCCCGGAGCTCTCCCCTTTTTTCCACAGTTTCTGCCGCGACCGGGACCAGTAATGAACATACCCGGTCGAAAGGGTACGTTCCCACGCAGTGCGGTCCATGAAAGCGGCCATTAGCACCTCTCCGGTTTTATTATCCTGAGCAATTGCGGGAACCAACCCTTTTTCATCAAACTGCAACTCAATCATATCAGTTTCCTCACCATAATCTGTCTATAGCCGGTGTGCCGATAACCGGTTTACGAAACAATACCGTACCGGTACTATTACCGTATCCTATACCATTATGAAAGAGGCAGCTACCATGTTCTATCACGAACCGACAGGTTTTCTCGTAGGCGACCCGGGCCTCGCACCTTTTGATAACAATACCGTGTTTAAAGCAGATGAGATAGAGATACGGTTGAATAGTTTTATTCTGTCCGCTTCGGGATGGAGAAAAGTGTTCGCGATAAATGGAGATGAGGAGAGTACCCTTGAAGAGGTACATCCGGCCGACAAGCTGCTTGTGGCCCACATGGCGGAAGTATTCGCCGGGTTTTTAAAAGAAATGAGCCGAAAAGAACGGCCGACCGTGGTCATTGGATGCGATACCCGGTATACCGGGCCGGCTATAGCCGAGGTGATGATTCGGGTCTTTCTTTCATCGGCCGTTTTTGTCCGTTACCTTTTTATCACCCCAGCTCCCGAGATTATGGCATACACAAAAACAAATCAGGATATAGACGGGTTCGCCTACATCTCTGCAAGCCACAATCCTATCGGCCATAACGGCGTAAAATTCGGGCTTGCAAACGGAGGGATGCTAGGAGGAGAGGGAGCAGTCCATCTAATCAACCTCTACAAAACGTCAGCTCGTAACGAAAAAATCTCTTCCGATCTTGTTAAGCGATTACAATGCGTTTCACCTTCAGATGTAAAAAACGTATTTGTCGAATCAGTAAAATGGAAGGAAGACGCCCTTGTAAGCTATCGCAGCTTTTCACGTGAGGTAATCTCCGGGTTGACCGGTACGGAAGAACAGGCCCATTTTTTCCATGATCTGAAAAGCAAACTAGTACACTATCCGATCGGAGTACTGGCGGAACTAAACGGCAGTGCCCGCACGCTTTCCATCGACAAAGAGTTTCTAGAGGCCGTAGGGATAGCAGTGTCTGTTATAAACGGCAACCCGCGCGAGATAACGCATGAGATTCTCCCGGAAGGGGCCTCCCTCGCCCTCTGTAAACAAGAATTGGAAACTCTTTACAGGAAGGACCCCCGATACCTGTTCGGCTACGTCCCGGACAACGACGGAGACCGGGGGAATATCGTTTTTATCGATCAACAGACCGGGAGAGCACAAGCACTCGAAGCTCAGGAGGTGTTCGCCCTCTGCTGTCTCTCGGAATTAGCAGGGAGGGTATACAACGGGACAGCGGACAAACCTGCAGCAATCGTGGCGAACGGACCTACCTCTCTGCGGATCGACCGTATAGCAGGACCGTTCGGCGTCGAAGTACACCGGGCTGAAGTGGGCGAGGCAAACGCGGTCTACCGTGCGGCTGAGCTGAGAGAGGAAGGCAAACAAGTACGAATTTTAGGAGAAGGTTCCAACGGAGGGAACATCACCCATCCGGCAACAGTACGGGACCCGCTTAATACGCTGTTTGCATTTATAAAACTGCTTACAATCCGGGACGGACCGGGGCGCAGCGGGCTTTTTCACATCTGGTGCGACCGGAGTAATCGGTGCGAAAACTACAAGCCCGACTATACGCTTACCGATATCGTACGGACCCTCCCTGCTTTTTCGACAACTCCGATTTCCGAGAAGCGAGCAAAACTTACAGTTAAAACCTCTGATTACGTGCAGCTTAAGCGGAATTATGAACGGGTTTTTCGAGAGGAATACGAAAAACGGAAAGAAGAGCTGAAAAAAAAATACAATTTTTACAGCTGGGAGATACTCCACTATCTCGGCACACGTGCTGTCTCGGGAACAGTGGATGAGGCATTGGAGGGAAAGACCGGAAAGCAGGGCGGATTCAAGGTGCTCTTCTACGACGGCAGCGGGGACCCTTGCGCTTTTCTCTGGATGCGAGGTTCCGGGACGGAACCGGTATTTAGAATTCTAGCTGATATCACCGGATCGGACGGTGAGAAGGAGAGGCAGCTTCTGCAGTGGCATGCACAGATCATTCAAAAGGCCGAATCCCTAATCGGAAAGGGCTGCTGAAAGCTTCTCTAATGCCCAATTGGCCTCTTCCTCCGTAATGGTAAGAGGAGGCGTGAACCGAATAACGTTCGCCCCGGCCTTATTGCAGAGTAGTCCGTTCGTCAACAGTTTTGCCACAGCATCGTCTGCCGGGCCTTCCATCTCTATCCCGAGCATAAGCCCCCGGCCCCGTACCTGCTTTACTCCCGAAAGGGTAAGGGATTCGACGCGGGATTTGAGATATTCCCCTTTCTCCTGCGCGTTAGCGATAAGACCGTCCTCATCGATTACGGCGAGGGCGGCCAGCCCTGCCGCACAGGCCAGCGGATTTCCGCCGAACGTACTGCCGTGATCCCCCGGTTCCAACACATCGAGCATACCGCCCCGAGAAAGTACGGCCGAGACCGGAAGGAATCCTCCTCCGAGTGATTTTCCGATAATACTCATATCTGAGCGTACCTGCTCGTGCTCTTCGGCCAAAAGATATCCCGTACGACCCAAACCGGTTTGTATCTCGTCGAAAATAAGCGGAACCTTTTTATCGGTGCAGATAGAACGCACTTCTTTGAGATATCCGTCGTCCGGAATCCGTATTCCCCCTTCTCCTTGGATCGGCTCGACTAAAAACCCGGTTGTGTTTACGGTAATCGCTTTTTCCAACGCCTTCGGATCATTATACGGGATTATTTTGAACCCGCTGCCGTAAGGACCGAATTCCCCTTTTACCTTTTTCATTGTACTGAATCCGATTACCGTCAAGGTCCGGCCGTGGAAGTTATTTTCACAGACAATAATTTCGCCCTTATTCCGGGGAATTTTTTTGACCACATACCCCCATTTTCGAGTTGTTTTCAAAGCGGTTTCTACTGCTTCGGCACCGGAGTTCATGAGAATCACTTTGTCTGAGTCTGTTTTCTCACACAGCTCTTTCGAGAAGACCCCGAGCAGATCGGTCCTGAAAGCACGGGAAATGAGGGTAAGCTTTTCCGCCTGGGCAGTAACCGCTTTATAGATCTTATTGTTGCAGTGCCCCTGGTTCAAAGCGCCGTACCCGCTTACACAATCGAGATATCTGTTGCCCTCGACATCCCAAACCCATACTCCTTTTCCTTTGGTGATTACGACATCGGCCGGCTTGTAATTATTGGCGGCGTATTTGTTCTCGAGCTCTCTATATGTACTGCTCATCATTTCTTGTCCCTCTTTTTTTTCACCTGTTCAGACTTTCTGCTTATTTTATTCCACACCCCGGACAGCCCCATCGCCTTCTTCATTGCAGTGACCGTTTCTCTGGCCATCTCCCGCATCTTCATAGTCCCGTCGTAAATCACCTCATCGACAAAGCCGGACTGTTTTTCATACTCCGCACGTCTTTCCCGAAATGGATCGAGAAATTGATTGAGTGCCGTGGTCAGTTTCTCTTTAACTTCGACGTCACCGACTCTTCCTGCCCGATAGCGCTGTTTCAGCTCTTCTACTTCATCTCTGTTCGGATTAAAAATATCGTGATACATGAACACCGGATTTCCCTCCACCTTTCCGGGTATATCGGCCCTCACTCGATTCGGGTCAGTATACATACTCTGCACTTTTTTCTTTACCGTCTTTTCATCATCAGAGAGCAGGACTGCATTGTTGAGGGATTTTGACATTTTTGCACGGCCGTCCGTTCCGACAAGAGTGGGAACATCTCCTACCATTACATCCGGAATTGGAAATACTTCTCCGTAGAGATTATTGAACCGTCGGGCAATTTCCCTCGTTATTTCCACATGGGCCTCATTGTCCTTTCCGACCGGGACGAGATGGGCACGGGGCATAAGAATATCTGCAGCTTGGAGTACAGGATACCCGAGCAGTCCGAACGGCATCTCGCCTAAGTGCGCATTTTGGGCCATCTCCTTGAGGCTGGGCATCCGCTGCAATCTGGGGACCGTTACCATCATTTCGAAGAGGAGGTTCATTTCATACACTTCGTGCACCGCAGATTGGAGGTAAATAACAGAAAGAGCGGGGTCTATACCGCAGGCAACATAGTCTAAGGTCATCTGACGTGCATTTTCGGTTATAGCTTCGATATTTTCCTTTTCCGGCCTGGTTGTAAGGGTATGAAGGTCCGCAATGATAAAATGGCAGCTGTACTCCTTCTGGAGACGGACCCTGTTTTTTAATGACCCGACGTAATGGCCGAGATGCAGCCTTCCAGTAGGCCTGTCACCGGTGAGGATTCGTTTCTTTTCCATGAAAACTCCTGCTTGCATCAACTACTAATACGTGGTTTCGGAGAGTAGACTCTACCATAATTCACATTCGAGGTGCAACTGGGTGCGATTTCAATACGTCGAAATCCACTTCGATTGGCAAGAACAACAGAAAAAGAGTAAAAAATGATCGCTTTGTTAATAAAAAGTGCCGCGTATTGAAATCGCACCCCTAATTCCGCGGTTTTTTGAACAAACGGCGCTTCCGTTTGTAACCGATCCCCATAAGCACACTTACCGGCTTGAGAAACGGAATATTGGCACAGATAATTTTAATTGTTGCCGCAATCGGAACGGCGATAAAGGCACCGACGACGCCCCAAAGCCAGGCCCAAAAGACCAGAGAGGCTAAAATGATTACCGGGCTTAGATTGAGCCGTTCGCCGGACATGAGAGGATCGAGAAACTGCCCGAAAAGAAGCTGGATACCGGTCATCGTGATTGCAACTGTGATAGGATCGGTTATCGTGGGGTAAAACTGGACAATGCTCATGAGAATACTGATCGCTACGAACATGATCGACCCGACCTGCGGAATAAAATTGAGCAGGAAGGCAAGCGCCCCCCAAATTATTGGGAAATCCATACCGATAATGGCAAGGGTCACACTGACCGTCATACCGGTCATAAAGCTGATAAACAATTTTACACCGAGATAACGGCTTACCTGTCTGGTGATGTGCTCCAGCATAATACCGATCCGTTTACTGGTGTGGGGAGGAAACGCCTTGGAAAGCTTTATCTTGAAATGGGGTGTCTCGAGAAACAGAAAGATCAGGACTATTGTGATGATCACCGTGACCCCGACAAATGTCATAAACGAGCCGGAGATCGAGAACAGAGAGTCTCGAAGCGTTCGCTGCCAGTTGAATCCACTGAAGAGGTTTTCCGACAAATCGAGTCCGGCAAGATATTTACTGGCCATAATATCGGTAAATATCTCATCGAACCGGGCCTCATACTTGCTGTACTGTCTGACAAACGACTGGACACTGCTGAACACAAACCAGCCTAATAGAAAAATAATCCCGAAAATTATAATGATGATGAGAAAGATGGCCGGCCCGCGGGGGAACCGCCACCTCTTCATCAAAAAATTCATAGCAGGGGTCATGAGAAAAGAGAAGAGGAGAGCTATGACGAGCGGTAAAACAACCGGCTGGGCAACATCGAGGACGAACCCGATAGCAAAAACGGCGATGATACCGATCAAAAAAGCGGTTACCTTTTGTACATCCATACCTGCACAGTACCACATTGGTTGTTTTTTTTGAAGTAACATCCTAAGATGAATTTATGGTATATGGAACCGATGCTTGGAAGGTAAGAGAATCGGAGTTTCGCGAAGAGATAATTCCGAGAAGTGAAACGATTTTTGCATTGGGAAACGGATATGTCGGTGTTCGCGGTGCGCTCGAAGAACAAACTCCTCTTTTCCATGCTGCTACCTATATCAACGGGGTGTATGAAACACTTCCCATCCACTATGGAGAGAAAGCGTTCGGTTTTCCCGATACAAAGCAGAAAATGATATCAGTTCCCGACGGAACAGGTATACAGCTTACCATCGACAATGAACCGTTCGATCTCCGTACCGGGACTGTCTTACACTACGGACGGGAGCTCGACCTGAAAACCGGTACAGTAAGAAGAGTTGTACGGTGGAAATCCCCCGGCGGCGTCGAAATCGAAGTCGATACTACCCGGCTCGTCTCCTTTACGCGTAAACAGATTGTCTGTTTTACCTGGCAGTGCACCGTTTTAAACCGAAACGCTACACTGACCGTGACAAGCGATGTGAGTGAAAAAATACCGAAGCTGAGACGGGAAACATTCGATCCGAGAGCGGGAGACGGAGGAAGCCGGACCAATCTGATCGAAGAGACTGCAGCATGGAACAATGACGTGGGAGTTCTCGTCTGTTCTACCGAAATAAGCAGGTTTACCGTTGCGTGCTCTCTGTATCATGCATTAACGGTACCGAATATACAGGCCGACAAAATAGAAACATCGAGGCAGCGCGGGAATAAACGTATTGTCGAACAATTTCGCATAGAAGCGGAGAAGGGGGGGGCAATCGAGCTTGAAAAATATCTTGCCTATGCCTCGTCTCATGCTTTACCCCCCGCGGAAACAGAGAAAACTGCACTGAAGGCCGTCGAAGCGGTCAAAGGAATAAGCTTTGAAGAACTGGCGAGAGAGCAGGAACAGTACCTCGTGAAGTTCTGGAGAACGGCGGATATCATTATCGAGGGAGAGAAAGCCATTCAGCAGAGCATGCGATTTTCGCTGTTTCACCTGCTTGGTTCCGCAGGTTCGAACGGAACGAGCTATATACCGGCAAAAGGGCTTACCGGGGACGGGTATGAAGGCCATTACTTCTGGGATGCTGAAATTTATGTTCTTCCGTTTTTTTGCTACACGATGCCGGGCCTTGCAAAGAAGCTGCTCAGTTTCCGCTACACCACACTAGAGCAGGCGAAAGAACGTGCGCACCTCCTCTCCCACAGAGGGGCCCTCTATCCCTGGCGCACAATTGACGGCAGTGAATGTTCGGCCTATTTTTTGGCCGGCACCGCTCAATATCATGTTAATGCCGATATTATCTACGCACTGGAAAAGTATTTTCTTATCACAGGAGATTTCGAGCAGCTTGCAGACCGGATTGCAGAAATTGCCGTCGAAACGGCCCGTTTCTGGGTCGATTTGGGTTGTTATGTCGAGGGTAAGGGGTTCTGCATCCATGGGGTTACCGGACCGGATGAATACACGGCATTAGTCGATAACAACACCTATACCAACATTATGGCGGCGGAACAGCTTCGGTTCGCCTGTACTGCTGTAAGACTTCTACAAGAAGAAGCGCTTGATATTTTTTCCGCACTGCGTGATAAACTCTCCCTTACCGGGGAAGAGATCGAAGAGTGGCGCCGCGCGGCGGAGCACATGTACCTCCCCTACGACCGCAAGCGGGGTTTATATCCACAGGATGATTCTTTTTTCAATAAGAAAGTGTGGGATTTTGAAAACACGCCGAAAGAGAAATACCCCCTTCTGCTTCATTTTCACCCCTTAACCATTTATCGTCATCAAGTACTCAAGCAGCCGGATTTGGTCCTTGCTCTTTTCCTGCAAAGCAGGCGGTTTACCAGAGCGGAGAAGAAGAGGAATTTCGACTTTTATCAACCGCTGACTACAGGCGATTCATCATTAGGCCCCTGTGTTCAGTGCATTATGGCCGGTGAACTCGGTTATACAGACCTGGCATATTATTACTTTCTCAAAACCGCGAGAATGGACCTGGACGACGTAAACAGCAATACAGCAGACGGTATTCATCTCGCTGCTCTCGGAGGCACGTGGATGTCCCTCATCTACGGATTTGCCGGCCTGCGGGATGATGACGGGATTATGCGGTTTTCTCCGAAACTGCCCGCATCATGGAACAAGTTGGCCTTCCGCTTGACCACCGGCGGGACACGTATCGAAGTAGTGATGACCAAAGAAGAAACAGAGTATTCACTCATCGAAGGGGGCCCGGTAACCCTTTATCACGAGTATACACCCGTCCATATTGGCAAGGAAAATTCGGTCTCTGTTTCTATGAAACCGAAGCTCGAGGGTGTCATATTTGATCTCGACGGGGTCATAACCGATACTGCTGAATACCACTATCAAGCGTGGAAAGCACTCTGTGAAGAACTCGGTATTCCATTTGACCGCGAGTTCAATCAAAACCTCCGGGGAGTAGGAAGGGTGGAATCTCTAAAACTCATTTTAAGCCGAGGAGACCATTCATACTCAGAAGATGAAATCTTCGGGCTCGCCGAGCAGAAAAACGAGCACTACAAAAAGCTCATCAAACAGATTACACCCGATGATCTGCTTCCCGGAATCGAACGGCTTTTGTCCGAACTGAAACAAGCAGGGGTCAAACTATCGGTAGCTTCGGCAAGCAGAAATGCTCCCACCGTCATCGAGGGGCTTAAAATCGGCGGCATGTTCGATTTTGTAGCGGATGCCGGAGCGATCGTTGTGGGCAAACCGGACCCGGAAATCTTTTTGACCTCGGCGGAAAAAATTGCCGTGCCTGTGAAAAATTGTGCGGGGGTCGAAGATGCGGAGGCGGGCATTACGGCAATTCGGGAGGCGGGCATGTTCTCGGTCGGAATCGGAGATTACCTCGAGGGCCCCCACTGGAAACTCACCTCGACGGAGGAGCTTACCTACGAAAGGCTTAAAGATCGGTTTTATACCTACTGGGAGACGCCTTAGCGGGCCTTAGCGGGTTGAAAAAAGATCACGTGAAATCGGCAATCTTAGAGAAAACCGGTAAGAGGGCTTTGTAACTTTCAGCATACGCTTCGTACAACCGGTTGTAGATCTCCCGGTTGCCCGGTTCGGCGGTCTGTTCGTCCTTCACTTTTATAAGCTGCGCCGCCTCATCTAACGAAGTAAATATCCCCGCACCCACGCCGCCGGCTATAGCAGCACCTACCGAAGTCGCTTCTTCCAAAAAATTGAGCTTTTGGATCGGTTTCCCGAGTACATCGGCGAAAATCGAAAGCCACAAACTGTTCCGCGCTCCTCCTCCGATGATTCGGTGCGCGGAGCTTTCAATACCCTGGTCCCGGAGAGCATCCTCGATCAGTCTAATGTGCAGGGCAACTCCCTCCATAACGGAACGGACCATTTCCGCTTTTGTGTGCACAGTCGATAGACCGATAAAACAACCCCTCGCCTGCGGATTCCAGTACGGCGCCCGCTCCCCCATTAAATGGGGAAGAAAAAGCAGCCCGCGGGAGCCCGGCCCCGTCTGTTCCGCCTTCATCCGGAGAAGTCCGTACCCATCGATGCTGCTCCCCGAAACTGCCGCCGCTTCAAGATTTCCGAGACTGTTTTTGAACCACTCCATTGCCCCGCCTCCGCTCTGCATGGTACCGGCAACAAAGTAGAGACCTTTTTTAAAGTGGCAAAACGTAACTGTGCGTTCCTCTTTATCGAGCCTCGGAGCAGCTACTGTAGATGCAAGCCAGGTCGAAGTCCCGAGACAGATATAGGAATCACCCTCCCGTACAACACCTGCCCCGCTTGTCGCACAGGCACCGTCGCCCCCACCGATTACTACCGGTGTACCTACAGATAGTCCGCACGCTGCTGCCGCTTCTTTGGTCACTTTTCCGATAACAGTGGTGGATTCGACTACATCGGGAAGTTTCTCGCCGGCAATCCCGCCGGCACTGAGAATCTCTTCCGACCAGGTGAGCTTGTTTATATCGAAGAGGTTCATCCCGGAAGCATCGGAGAGATCGGTAGCGATGACATTGGTCAATTTCGCTGCAATAAAGTCTTTGGCATGAACGAACTTGTTGGTCTTACGGTAAACCTCGGGCTCGTTTTTCTTGATCCACATAATCTTAGAAGCGGTATACGAGGCATTTAAACGGTGCCCGGTAATGGTATATACAGCTTTTCGGCCTACTGATTTTTCCAGCCTCTCTACTTCCTCGGTTGAGCGCAAATCAGCCCAAATGAGGGAATTTCTCAGGGGCCCGATATTTTCGTCGACAGGGAGGGCGGCCTGCATTTGACCTGAAAAAGCTACTACACCGATATCGCCGACCGAAATACCGGTTTTTTCAAGCAGTTCGGCGGTTGTAGCACAGAACGCCCTCCAGTAGTCCTCGGGGTCCTGCTCGACCCAATTAGGCCGCAGGTTTATGACCTGATAACCGCTGAAAGCACTCGCTATCAAAACACCGCTTTCATCGAATAGTACCGCCTTATCCCCTGTGGTCCCAATATCATGAGAAATGATGTACGTCCTCATGCCGGTCATGCTATACCATTTCAGTAAACGATTCAATGAACACGGCTTCACTACTTGTTTTTACTCTTCCCGCGTGGTAAAATTATTATTAAATTAGTACTAAATAGGAGGCCCGTTGTGGCGCATAACTGTAACGACCACTATAGAGATAACCATATTGACAGAAGGGAGTTTCTCAAAAAAAGCGGGGTCATTACGGCAGCTGCCGCAGCCGGAGCTGTTTTTTTGAGAAAGCCGAACCCGCTTTTCGCCGAGGAGGGAGGAGTACGGGAACCGGACCTCGTTGCCGTACGAAACGGGGAGCCTGAAGCCATGTTCGATAGGGGGATAGCCGCTCTCGGCGGGATGGAACGGTTTGTCCGACAGGGCAACACGGTAGTTGTAAAGCCGAATATGGCCTGGAACCGCGAACCGGAAGAGGCTGCCAATACTAATCCCCGGCTGGTTCGAAGAATCATTGAACATTGCTACAATGCGGGAGCAAAACGGGTGTATGTTTTCGATCATCCGGTAAGTTACTGGAAGAGCACCTACTCTACCAGCGGGATCGAGCGTGCGGCAAAAGATGCCGGCGCCCAAGTAGTGCCTGCAAGCTCGCACCGCGACTATGAAAAAGTGAGAGTTCCCGGGGGAAAGGTCCTCAAAGAGGTAGAAGTACATGAACTAATTCTCGACAGCGATGTATTCATAAATGTTCCCATTTTAAAGCACCACTCCAGTACCCAGTTAACCATGGCTATGAAAAACCTCATGGGAGTGATCTGGGACCGCAGTTATTATCATCGCAACGGATTGCACCAGTGTATCGCTGATTTCGGACTGTTTCGGAAACCGGACCTCAATGTACTCGACGCGTACCGCATTATGCTCCGCCGCGGTCCCGGCTATGCCGGTCCGGATGATATTCAGCTGCGAAAGAACCTGCTCCTGTCCCGGGACATCGTAGCGATCGATACCGCCGGTGCTAAAATCCACGGGACCGATCCGGGGAATGTGCATTATATACGGTATGCGGAAAACAACAACCTCGGTACGAGCAACCTCGATCGGCTCTCGATTGAAAGAATCGCACTATAACTGCAGGTTATGAAGCGGAATCCATCGCATCCGTTACGGACCGTTAGAATAGTACTAGCAGCTGTGGTAGTAGGGCTTTTTTCAGCTTTCTTTTTGGGTCTCTACCCTCTTGCCGCATTGGTAAAGCCCCTCCAGCAGATCCAGGTTGTCCCTTCCTTGTTCGGGATTGGATTTATCCTCATACTTCTTATCACCATTGTCACCGGGCGGTCATACTGTTCTTTTCTCTGTCCTCTAGGAATATTCCAAGATGTATTGATTGCTTTTTCAGGCAAGCCCCGTAAAAAACCGCACAAACCGCAGTCCCGTATGATTACCGGATACCTTGTATTAGGAGCAGCTGTCATCACATTTGCAGCAGGGTCCCTTGTGGTGGTCAATCTCGTCGATCCTTACGCGCTTTTCGGCAGGATCGTGACGAACGGGTTAAAACCGGCAATTCTCCTTGCCAACAACGGTATTACCGAACTGAGCAGAAAAATAAACATCTATTGGCTCTCATACGCGGAAGTTCATGCCCTCTCCGCCTCCCTTCTTATCGTCTCTTTAGGCGGGTTAGGAATTGTTACAGCCATGTCCCTTCTTCGGGGCAGATTGTACTGTAATACTATTTGTCCGGTAGGTGCACTCCTTTCGCTCCCCGCCCGGTTTTCTCTTTTTGCGATCACAATCGATACCGAGAAATGCACCGGCTGCAGACGGTGCGAAACGGTGTGCAAAGCGGGCTGTATCGATATCGATTCGCGCCTCGTTTATACCGACAGATGCGTTCTCTGTTTCGACTGCCTTTCTCAGTGTCCCTATGACGCACTTGCGTATTCGTTTTCCTTTCCTGTAAAAGCAGCGCAGCCTGTAAACGGAGCGAAAAAAAGAATGCCGGCTGGGACCGATACTACGTCGAGACGGGACTTCCTGATAGGAGCCGGTACGTTAGCGGGGAGTACTGCGGCGGGGGTAGCGGCAGGAGTTCTTTTCAATGGAGGGCTCTCCGGTCCAGCCGGAGGAAACGGAACACAGTCGGACGGTAAACCGGAAACTCTCCTCCCCTCCCAACGCAGAGAAGCGGCCCGGCTTTTCCGGGCAACTCCGCCCGGATCTCAGAATATGCGCCGTTATACTTCCCGCTGTATCGGGTGTCACCAGTGTGTATCGATTTGCCCTACCAGGGTATTGAAACCTGCAGTTTTTACTGCCGGGATAGAAGGGATGATGGTCCCGGTTATGGACTATTCCGTCGGTTTTTGCGAATATGAATGCAATCGATGCAGCCGGGTCTGTCCGACCGGGGCGATCTCACCGATCGCACCGGAGAAAAAGAAGCGGACCCAAATTGGTACCGTTTTCCTGATAGACGATGACTGCGTTGTTTTTAAAAATAAAGAAGATTGCGGCGCTTGTGCGGAGGTGTGCCCGACTCATGCGGTAACAACCGAAAAGCGGGACGGTCTTTTCTATCCGGTTGTGGATAACGACCCCTGCATCGGATGCGGTAGCTGCGAACACGCGTGTCCGGTCAACCCAAAGGCGATTTTTGTCGAGCCGAAACGCATTCACGGCACAGCCGAACCGCCGAAAGAGGCCGGCCCTCTCCGGGGAGGAGGAGCAACCGAGAAAGCTGCAACGGAGAAAACCTCTTCGTTTGAAAAAGCGCAGAAAGGACCTGAAGATGCGGGTGAAGAAGAGTTTCCCTTTTAGCGTTGAATTATCGCGAGAAACTTCTGTTTTTTTGAGTAGACTCATGTATGTAAAAAAAGGACAGTGTTTATGATTGATTATAAATCGGCCCATGTTATCGGCTGCGGTGTTCTCAAGTGTGATTTACCCGATGCAATAAAGCGCACCGGCGTGGAAGCCGGCACAGAATATTTGGATGGCGGACTTCATGCAGTTCCCAACGAATTGAGACGGAGACTCCAGCTTGCCATCGATGCAGCATCGCGGTCCGGTAAAGTCGAACGGATCATTATCGGGTATGGTATCTGCGGGAAAGGGAGCGAGGGGATCCATGCCCGAAATGTTCCGCTGTTCATTCCGAAAGTGCATGACTGCATCGCTCTCTTTTTAGGATCGGATAAGCGGTATCATGAAGAGTTTGCCAACAATCCGGGCACGTACTACATATCGGCCGGGTGGTTTGAAGAGAATGTCCAACCGAAAGGAAAAAAAATCTTTGTCGAAAAATCCCGTGATGAAACGCTGCGTAATAAGAGTTTTGATTACTTTAAAGAGCGGTACGGAGAGGAAAATGCGGCCGCCATTACCCGTTTTTACAACAGCTGGCAAAAAAACTATAAGCGTTCCGCCTTTATTGACACCGGGGCAGGAGAGCGGGAGAAATATCACTCCTACGCACAGAGTTTGGCAGATGAGTTCGACTGGGAGTATAAAGAGCTCGAGGGGACGACAACCCTGCTCGAACAGATGCTTACAGCTGTAAAAGGGACGAATGAAATTCTGTACGTTCCTCCGGAACATGTGACCAGGTTCAATGCCGTGACCAAAAGCCTTATTGCGGTCCCTCTCTGGGACCGATCCACAGAAAACAAAAAAAAGGAGCGGGCTTCGAAGAAGTCCCGTAACACGGCAGACACAGACGTCGATAAAGGGCCTTCACCACCATCCGGGTCGAAAAAAAGACGGATGGGTTTGGGGATCGATGCCGGAGGCACGTATACCGATGCAGCAATTTACGATTTTACTACAAAAAAGGTACGTTCCAAAGCAAAAGCCCTTACCACCAAATGGGATTTTACACTAGGTATTAACGAAGCAATTGATAAGCTCGACCCGGCTACACTTACTGCAATCGATCTGGTCTCAGTTTCCACAACACTGGCTACCAATGCCATCGTAGAGGGCCATGGACAGAAAGTAGGTCTCATCCTTATGCCGTCACAGGTATTCGATCCTAAAAAAATCGAGAACAAACCGAGTGCGGTCATCAAAGGAAGGCTCACCATAAGCGGGAAAGAAGTAGAACCGATCGACGAGAAAGAGATACGCCGTGTTGCTGCTGAGATGAAAACCCGGGACAAGGTGACGGTCTTCGCCGTCTCCGGTTACGGCGGATCGGTGAACCCCGTACACGAGCTAGCGGCAAAAGAGATCATTATCCGGGAGACCGGGCTGTATGTATGCTGCGGTCATGAACTCTCCGATCTACTCAACTATTACGTACGGGCCAATACTGCGGTCTTGAACGCACGTATTATTCCTCTCCTCGAACAATTTATCTACGATGTGGAACAGTCGCTGCAGCATCGGGGTATCGACATCCCAATTATGGTTGTAAAAGGTAACGGGAGCCTCATGAGCACCGAATTGGCCCGGTATAGACCAATAGAGACGATTCTCTCCGGACCTGCTGCGAGCATTTCCGGTGCCCGTTACCTGACCGATAGGGAAGATGCTATCGTTATCGATGTCGGGGGGACCACCTCGGATATCGGCTGCATCAGCGGCGGTTCCGTGGAGATCTGTCCCCAGGGTGCGGCTGTGGGGGGATGGCGCACCCATGTAAAGGCACTCAATATGAGTACGGTCGGGCTGGGGGGAGACAGCGCAATACAGATAGAGGAACAAAATCTCCATATAGGGCCGAGACGAATTGCACCGATGGCATGGCTTGCTTCCCGGGCCGATCTTACAAAACCGATCCGGTATCTACGTAACCATATCGATTATTTTCTCTCTACTACCAAACCGATGCAGTTTTTCACAATCACCGATTCAGGTGAAAAGTTTGAACTCACCAAGGAAGAAGTTCGGATTATGGAAGCCCTCAAACAAGGTCCATGCTCACTTCTCGAATTGGCGGAACGGACAGGAGCAGGCCACTGGATGATGCTGCACACCAGCCGCCTCGAGGGGCACTATCTCATAGCACGGTGCGGACTGACCCCGACCGATCTCCTCCATGTAGAGGGAAAACTTACGTTATGGGACTGGAAACTCGCCCGCGAGATAGCAGAACTGACTGCAGGCAGAATAAAGATATCGCTCACCACGTTCATCGAACGGGTATTCGAAAAGATAAACAACAAAATTACCGAAGAACTGATCAAAAAACAGCTCGGGCTGGACCTCGAAGATGAAAAATTGAACTCGAGTCTGCCTTGGCAGATTGTCATGTCCAATATTATAGACGGGGGTAGCAACAAGAGGATGCAGCTCGAGGCACAATTTGTCTATCCTGTGATCGGGCTCGGCGCACCGGTGCACTTCTTTTTAGAGCGGCTCAACCGTACGATAGAAGGCGAGGTTATCGTGCCCCCGCACGCCGAGGTCGCAAACGCCATAGGGGCGATCACTTCCTCGGTGACCGTAACGAAACGACTTCATATCGTTGCGAACGCAGAGGGAAGGTTCTCCCTCCAGGGGCTGTCTGAACAAAAACAGTTCGACACCTTTGAAGAGGCGAACACCTTTGCCGAAGAAACAGTAAAACAGGAAGTCCTCCGCATGGCCCGGACAGCGGGGACGAGTGAAGAGTATATCGACCTGGATATCGATGACAGAATAACGAAAACTGCAGACGGAAGCGAGCTGTTCTTAGAACGTATTTTAGAGGCGACGGTCACCGGTATTCCCGATCTGGTCCAGTGATTTTACTCCGGTGCTTCGTCGCCAAAGTTCTTTGCCATCTCCCGGGCTTTTTCCACGTATCGGTCTGCGGATCCCTGCAAGCGTGCTGCCTGTTCATCTGTCACGGTGCGGAGATTTTTTGCAGGACTCCCGATAATGAGACTGCGGTCGGGATACTTTTTATTCTCAGTAACGAGAGCACCCGCTCCAACAATGCACTCTTCTCCGATTTCGGCCCCGCTCAATACAATCGCCCCCATACCGATCAAACTGTTATCTCCGATCCTGCATCCGTGCAGAATCGCTCCATGCCCCACGGTTACATTGTCCCCGATACTAGCCGGCTGGTCGGTATCAACATGAACAACCGCGTTGTCTTGAATATTGGTATTTGCTCCGATCGTAACTGGTGCAAGATCGGCCCTGAGTGTTGCATTGTACCACACGGAACTGTTTTCTCCGAGCGTTACCTCTCCTACTAAGTCTGCGCTCGGGGCTACAAAAGCCGCATCATCTGTTTTCGGTTTTTTCTCGTGATATGGATAAAACACTGTTACTCTCTCTCTAAAGTATTGATCTTTGCACCTTCAAGCCCACGCCGTGCCTGCTGCCCTGCGGATATTAATTTCATCTATAACCGCGTTGCCCTGGTGAGTCACTAAAAAGAGGATGAGCTCCGCTAACTCCTCAGGGGCGATAAGCACGGATTCATCGAGGTCCGGTCTCACCCGCGGGGCCATCTCAGTTGCCACTCCTCCCGGAGAGACGGCGTGCACCCGGATCCCGTCGGCCTGCAGTTCCTTGGTCAGCACCTTTGTGAAGCCGAGCAGAGCGTGTTTAGAGGCCGCATAAGCGCCCTGCTCTGTATACCCTTTTCTTCCTACAACCGAAGAGATATTTACGATAGCGGGGCGGCCCTTCGCGGTGTGTTTGCCGCCGCCGCTCTGTCTCAGATGCGGGATTGCTGCTTTACAGAGGAGAAAAGGGGCCCGGGCGTTTACCGCCATGATTCTGTCCCACTCTTCGAGGGTCGTCTCTTCTAACGGTTTTGCCAAAACGATACCCGCGTTATTGATAAGAATATCGATCCTGCCTAACAGTTCGACTGTTTTTTCGACGATTTTCCCCGGTACTGAAGGATCGATGAGGTCGGCACTCATATACTCGGCCCTTCTTCCCATCGCTGTAATCCGGTCTGCAACCTGCTGCAGCGCTGTTGTATCTCTTCCGATAAGCATACAATCCGCTCCCGCTTCGGCAAGCCTGAGAGCAACAGCCTTTCCGATCCCCCTCGAAGCTCCCGTTACAAGGGCCTTTCTGTTTTCGAGTTTCATGTAATCTGTTCCTTCATGTAAAGCCGTACCACCCCTTTTTTGAGGATGATGTTGGCATAGAGGGCGGTCTCTCCGGTGGCCACAATTGCATACGCCTTTTTCGCCCGAACGATCCGCTCAGCCATGCTGTCTGCGGGAAAATTGGCGTCCCCGAAGACAATTTCATCACCATGCCCCATGGACATCAACACGTAGAAGAGCTCGGGGGATATAATATGAGGTATTCCTTTTAGCACGCACATCCTCCTCGTTGTTCGACTGTTTCGGTATTATCCGTAGAGCGGTCCAAAATTGCCGCAGGCGCGGTAGTCGGAACCTTCCGCATCCATGCCGAAACTGCTCCACGCGCTCGGCCGGTACACAGCCTCTTCGGGCACATTGTGCATATTGACCGGTATGCGAAGCATTGATGCCAGTGTAATAAGATCTGAGCCGATGTGTCCATAGGAGACCGCTCCGTGGTTGGCCCCCCAATTGGCCATGACCGAATACACATCGGAAAACCTGGTCCCTCCGTTCAAACGGGGCGCAAACCAGGTGGTCGGCCAGGTGGGATTGGTCCTCACATCCAATGTGTCATGCACATCGTGGGGAATGGAGACAGTCCAGCCTTCGGCGATTTGAAGGACCGGTCCTATCCCTTTAACGATATTGATCCTGCTCATCGTAACCGGCATATCTCCATAGGTGAGAAAATCGGTAGAAAAGCCTCCGCCCCGGAAGTAACCCAAGTCCGCAGGGCAGAAGAGGGTCGCATCGAGACATTTCCCGGCCTCCTCCGGTGTTACTTCCCAAAACTGTTTGATAACATGTTCACCGTCTTTGACCTGTTCTCCGGTACCGTCGAGACAGGTGGAACCGGAGTTTATAAGATGGATAAGCCCTGCTGCCGCATTCCCGGTAAGCTCCTTGCCGGTAACCCGTTTTACCGCCTCCGGACTCCAGTAGGTCCTCACATCGGAGAAAATCTGGGCCCTTCCGGTCAGTAAGAACCCGAGCAGCATTGATACACCGTTTAGACTGTCGTTCTCTGTGGCAAAGACAAACGGCTCTCTAATACCGTTCCAGTCGAACGAGGAGTTGAGCATCGTCTCCATAAAATCCCCGTTTGGAAAGTGGTCTGTCCACTGCCGCTGCCCCTGGAACCCCCCTGCTAAAGCGTTGTGCCCGAGCGCCTCCTCGCCGAACCCGAGTTCGGCAAGTCTTGGGTTGCCTACCATAAGATCTCCGGCAATAATGGCCATTTTTACAACATATTCCCATTCCCAATCTTTTCTCTCCCGGGTGTGTTGTTTGTCCTTCGGATTGGGATCTTCTCCCTCTTTACAGTTTTCCTTCACCCATGCCAAAGCACGGTCGAACTCTTCTTTATCGTAGATCTGTTCATCGACCCTGCGTACGAACTCGGACATGTCCACATATTCATTACGCATGCCGAGATAGTCCTGGAAAAAATCCTCGTTTATGATCGACCCGCCGATGCCCATCGAAACTGAGCCGAGAGAAAGGTACGATTTCCCCTTCATATGGGCCACGGCAAGCCCGCCCTTTACAAATCTGATCAGTTTTTCCCGCACATCTTCAGGAATCGAGGTATCGTCGGCATCCTGAACGTCCCGTCCGTAGATGCCGAAAGCGGGCAGTCCTTTTTGGTTATGGGCCGCTAAAACGGCCGCTAAATACACCGCACCGGGCCGTTCCGTCCCGTTAAACCCCCATACCGCCTTAGGGGTGTACGGGTCCATATCCATCGTCTCAGAGCCGTAGCACCAGCAAGGGGTTACAGTCAAAGACACACCGACCCCTTCCCGTTCGAACTTGTCGGCACAAACGGCCGCTTCAGCAACTCCGCCGATACAGCTGTCTGCGATCACGCACTCTACCTGCATACCGTTGGGATGACGGAGGTTCTTGGTTAGAAAGGCCGCCGCGTTCTCCGCCATGGACATGGTCTGTTTTTCGAGAGATTCCCGCACGCCCTCTCTTCTTCCGTCAATGGTGGGCCGGATTCCGATCTTCGGAAGCCGTCCACGTAATCTGTACTGTAAGGGTTGTAGTTTCATGTTTTTAATGTCAGCCATACATA
>CAZQKT010000001.1:0-81317 GCA_964594055.1 uncultured Spirochaetales bacterium | reverse complement strand
CGTAATCTGTACTGTAAGGGTTGTAGTTTCATGTTTTTAATGTCAGCCATACATAGCTCCTTTGAGTCTGTTAAACAAACAAAATAATTATTGTGAAGTTTCGGCTGTCTCTAAATGTCGTTTTCTCAAACAGGAAACCACAGCCGAAACTTCTAAACATCGGCGGAAATGCCTGCTTTTTCGCCGATGTCATTCTTTAATAGCACCGAACGTAAGTCCGCGTACAAGGTTTTTCTGAATGGCGATAGTAAGTGCTATAGCAGGGACGAGCATAATAACCGCCATTGTACACATCCCCCGCCAATCCATAACGAACTCATTGACAAAATCGAACAGTCCGACCGGCATCGTTTTTGAGTTTAACGATTTTGTAAGCACATTTGCAATGGCGAACTCGTTCCAGGAAAGCAGAAAGGCAAAAATACCGGCAGCAGCAATTCCCGGCCCTGCTAAAGGAAAATCGATCCGCCAGAACGCCATCCAGGGGCTGCATCCGTCGATACTCGCCGATTCATCGAGTTCTTTAGGAATTTCACGGAAAAATCCGTCGGTAAGCCAGATAGTAAAAGGGACGTTGAGTGCAATATAGGCGATGACCATTCCGATTTTCGTATCGATTAAAGCTGTACGGCTGTATACCATCAATAGAGGCAGGCTCAGCGCAATACCGGGGATAGCCCTCGAAAGCATGATGAGAAGAAAGATTGTATTTTTTCCTTTGAATTGGAATCTCGAGAATGAATAGCCTGCCAGCATCCCGATCGCCAAGGCCAGAATCGTCGATGAAAACGAAATAATAATCGAGTTTACAAAATACTCTTTTACCGGTACCGACATCTCCCCGTGACTCTCCCGTGAGAAGATCATCCGATAGGTTTTAAGGCTTAAATCCGAAGGGACCCACACCGGGGGTTTTGACAGAATGTCCTTTGTGGGCCTGATTGAAGTAAGGGTTATCCATCCGGCAGGGATGATATAGATAAGCAAAATGATTACTGCTAGAACGTAGTAAAAGGTCTGTTTAAGCGGTTTTTCTTTCATGGCCATACAAATTACTCCACAACTCTGTTTTTGATAAGCTGCCTAAAAAAGAAGTAGGTGACCAGGACCGAGATAATAATAGCGATATAAGACATAGCGGCAGCCATGCCGAACCGGGCATCGACCATCCCCTTTCGGTACACATACGTCCACAACAGCTCAGTCCGCCGAGCGGGGCCGCCGCCGGTCATAATTACGACGATATCAAAGGCGCGGGCGACGTCCAATGATCGTATGGCGAGGGATATGTAGACAAACGGGGAGAGTAAGGGCCAGGTGATAAAGGCAAACTTCTGTAGGGCCGATGCCCCGTCTACTTCGGCCGCCTCATACGGGTCTTGAGGCAGCGACATGAGACCCGCAAAAAGAATAATGGCAATTATCGGTGTACTGTACCATATTTCAGCCGTCATTATGGAGACGATTGCTAAAACCTTATCGATCAGCCAGGGAATGGCATGCACATCAGCAATGGTTTGCAAAAAATTATTTACCAACCCGATGTTGTCGTTGAAAATATACTTGAATTGAAATCCGACTAATACCGGTGCGAACATCATCGGAATCATGACAATAGTGCGGAATATACCGCTTCCCCTGGTGATTTTGGTCAGCAGAAGGGCAAAAGCAAGACCGAGCACCAGCTCGAGATTAACGGCTAAAGCTAAAAATAAAATTGTTCTGCCGAATGCTTCCCAAAAATAAGGATCTTGGAAGAGGATACCGTAGTTCCTGAATCCGATAAAAGTACCCAGTGTATCGGGGCGCAACAGATTATAAGGAGTAAGACTCGAATAGAACGAAAAAAAGAGGGGAAAAATGACGACAAACAGTATTACCAGCAAAGAGGGAAGGATGAGTTTTACCGGAAAAGGAATGAGCTGTCTTTTTCCTAACATGCGATCTCCTTTTGAGGATATACCCTGTTCCGGCCCGCGAACCGGCAGGGGTGCCGACATGATATCGGCCGGAACAGGTATAACTGTAAATAAATAGTACTTGTTATGAACTCTTAATAGTAGCCTGCTTCCCGCATGAGCTGATCTGTTGCATCTGCTGCGTCGTCCAAAGCTTCTTGTGCGGTCTTATCTCCGACAATTGCTGCCTGGAGTTCAGGATAGAGTATGTTGGAGAAAGGAATCCACTCCGGAATGAGGGGAGGAGTGAACGCATCTTCCGCCAAAGTCTGTCCCCACACTTCATATACTCGTACCATAAGATCGTTGCCCTGTCCGCGGTAGTAATCTTTCGCGTCTTCCCACACTTGAGTTCTCGAAGGCAGGAGACCTTTGCGAATCTCTACCATCTGAGAATCATGGTTAGTAAGAAACAACACAAACGAGATAGCAGCTTCTTTGTTCGTAGAGTTCTCGGTTACAGAGAAGGTGTGCCAGCCGGACCAGCCGCCCCGCTTTCCACTTTTTCCTTTCGGGTTGCGTGTAATTCCTAAATCACCTGCAACTTCCGAGTTTTCCGGATCATCAAAGAACGCGGCCCATCCTGCCCAGTCCAAGTTGAGAGCGATAGTACCTGATGCAAAACCCATTCCAAGGTCGTCCCAGAGGTAGTTAAGCGTTCCCTGTGGAACAGCATTGGCCTCGTAGAGATCGATGAACCAATTGAGAGTCATTACACCGGTTTCATCATTGAATGCGGGTTTCCACTGATCGTCGAAAAGTCTTCCGCCGTTTGCAACGAGCATTTCGTAGTACCGGCCGGTAATAGCTTCTTCTTTTCCGGCATACTGCGTGCCGTAGAAGTTCGGCGGATCGGTGAAAAAGATGGCCTGTTCTTTCATCTGTTCGAAGGTGTCCGGCGGTGCGAGATCATACCCGTACTCTTCTTTGAACGTTCTCTTGTTCTCTTCATCCTCGTAGAGAGACTTCTGATAGTAGAGATTGCTCACATCTCCATGACGTGGCATCTGCACGAGCCGTCCGTCAACGGTACAGTTGTCCAGTGCTCGGTCCATAAACTTGTTGATGATGTCATCTGCCACATACTGTTTGAGATCGATGTACAGATTGCCGTACTGCGGTGCAAAACTGGAGTGGTTCGATCCCACGTCCCAGGCTACCGTACCGGCAGCAATGTCTTGTTTGATCTCCTTGTCCAAGTCGAAGTGGTTTTTCTTTGAGAGAATCTCCACCTTTGCCCCCGTAGCAGCTTCCCACTCCGGGATCCGCTCGTAGAGCATCTCGTACTGGGCGCCCCCGATAAGTTTCGCCTTCACGGTAATTCCTTCGAAATCTCCCGTGTCCCGAACATTCTCGATTACCCCTTCTTCGGCGGCACTTTCCTGTTTTCCGCCGGCGTACAGAGTACCGACTGCGACCAACATGAAAAGGACCATGAGAATACCAACGATTCGTTTCATAAGAACCTCCTAAAATATTGTAGCAAACACCCCTCAGATGTCCCATCTTTAGATGGCCCATCTTTAGATGTCAAGCTTCCTGAAAAAACACATTTTTTCCGGAAAGTCAATATTTACACTCCCCGGCAGCTTCTGCGAACACCTTTAACTTTTCTACAGGTGTTTCGAAAAAATGGTCGGAGCATGAGCAGATATATCCTCCGTTGTATCCGACTTTCTCGAAAAGCTCGTGCACCTTACTTCGAATAACCTCGTCATCGGCTTCGAGGGTGTTGAACTGATCGATTCCTCCGATGAGGGCCACCCTCTCCCCTACTTTTTCTTTCAGTTCCCACGGCTCTTGATTGCCCCCCACACTGACCGGGGCTAAAGTCTCGGAGATGTCGGTATGATTGTTTACAATGTGCTCTTCGATTCCGTACGTACCGCCGCAGGTGTGATAGGTAGTTAGAAATCCGAGCTCATGGAGCGCGTCGTGCATCGCCCGATCGTAGGGCAGACAGAACTCCTCATGCATGTCGGGAGAAACCAATGTCGACGAGGAAGACCCCCCTCCGGTTTCTACCAGATCGAATTTCGCCCCCTTCATACCCTCGATAAACTGTAGCTTTTTATCCAGCAGTATTTTTAAAAACTGATGGACCCAGTCCGGTTTATCGATCGCAGCGAGCAGCAGATCATTGATGTCCATGAGACAGGCCGCGTGCTGCCAGCAGCCTGCCTGGTCGCCCCACACGAACCCCCGGACAATACCTGCATCCCCAACCTCGTCGTAGGTTTTTTTAATCGGACCCAAATCGAGTGCGGGAACAGGCATGTATTTTTTAATGAGGTCGATATCTTCCTCTTTTTCGACAAGATACTTGGTGATCCAGGTAGTTTTTCTGTCTCCGGCAGTATTATAGGTGAGCACCCCCTCCGGTGTGGTAATGGTGTGACGGGTAATGCGGTGGTCCGGATCATCACTTACAACCGCCGGTTCGTCTTTCCATTCTGCGGTGTTGAGTTTGGTAAAATCAGCATCTACAAGCCAGAATTGTGCCATATCTTCGAAATATTGGATCTGAGCATCCAGTCCTACATGTTTAAAGGCGTCGAGGTCACTCATCCCGCCTAGATATTTATCCAGATGATACCCCTGCCATTGATGGACGGATGCCGGCATCCGGTCCGGTTTTTCCCCGTGCAGTGCTGCAAGCATTCTCTCTTTTGATGTCATACAGAGCCGACTCCTTTTTTAATCAACTATTGAACTCGTCTATCGCCTCGAACATGGCAATGATATTCTCAGGAGGAACGTCGGGCATAATGTTATGGACCGTGTTGAATACAAACCCTCCCCCCGGTGAAAAAACCTCGAGCCGTTCTTTAACATGCTCCTTTACCTTTTGCGGAGTTTCCCGATTGAGTACAGTCCGGGTGTCCGCCCCTCCTCCCCAGAAGGTGATGTCCTTTCCGAACTCTTTTTTAAGCCGGGCCGGGTCCATGTCGCGGGCATTGGTCTGCACAGGATTGATTACATCATAACCCGCCTCGATAAGGTCGGGGACCAATTTGTAAATCGACCCGCAGGAGTGGAGAAAAGTTTTCATAGAACTGTGTTTTTTCACGTATTCGCACAATCGGGTGTGACGGGGTTTGAATAATTTCCGATAAATCTCCGGGGCCATAAAAGGTCCCGAATCCATTCCCAGATCATCGCCGAACCGAAGAATTTGGACCACATCCCCGACACTTTCACACACCTTCTCGAGGGTCGCTAGGTGCTGTTCCATAAGAGCATCAAGGAGCCGTTCTACTCCGGCTGCGTCGGAGTAGATATCCATAAGAAAATTGTCCATACGCCTCAAAAAGGTACCCCATTCGAACAGATTGCATCCTGCAACAACGACTAGTGCCCAATCGGTAGTCTCCCGTAAGTGCAGGGCCCGTCTGCGAAGAGATTTCCAGAAATCAGCCATTGCCGCGCTGTCCCAGGGGCTGTGGACCAATGCCGCCCAGTGGACTTTTCCCATGGCGTCGGGCAACTTCTCATAAGATGATGGATAGCTCTGCAGGTAGGGAAAGTAAGTTTGATCGAAGAACGTTGCCCCTTCCGGTTTGCTTGCAATGTGGGTCCCGTCTGTAGTATACGCTTTTAACGTAGTACCCTCTTTTACCGGTTTAAACCACACCGGATACTGGGCCATACTGCCGTCGGAGAGCGAGATATCGTACCAATCGGCATCTTCGGTATTGAAACTCCTCCCGATATCAACTGCATCGATACCGAATCGGTGGAGAATTGTTTCTTCCGGCTGGGCGAGTTCCTGGACGACATCGTAGATACGGGTATTTCCGTTTTCGATGCCCAGATACTTTTTAAGATTATTATATCCAATTGCAGAAATTCCCGAACTCGGGGTGGCACCTAAATCGACCGGGACTTTGTCCGGTTCCCGATGCTCGATAGCCGCTATTACCCTCTCACGCGGTGTCAATCGCTCCTCCATTGTCAATCATTTTCATTCCACGCTCAGCTAATCTCCGGAATATCGTACTCCCCGAGCTGCAGCGGATAGGTGCCATTCTCGCGGACGAGATTAATGACATACTCATACCGTTCGGCTGAGATATTGCTCGGGACGGAATGGTCGGACTGAAAGATATACCCTCCCCCTTTTGCCGCATTCAGTTTGGTGAGTACTTGTTTCTTTAAGTCTTCCATCGGATCATTTGCCCAGGCCAACGCGTCCATATTCCCGCACAATCCCAGTCTGTGTCCGAACTTCCGCCGCAGGTCCACGACATCAAGTCCGGATTTCGCCTCCAGCGGATTATACGCGTTTATTCCGATATCGATATAATCGTCGAAAATCTCAGTTGCATTTCCGCACCCATGATACACGACCGGAATTCCGGCAGCGCGGCACACTTCGGTCTGGGCTTTGACAATCGGTTTAAAATAGGTACGCCAGTAGTCCGGGGAAAACAGCATTCCATTTACGTAGGCAACATCTCCCCAGATGTACATCCCGTCGAGCAGGCCGTCCGCCGCTTTTATCTGCGCCTTTGTAAGCTCGATTACGAAATCTCCCACTCTGCGGACAAACTCTCCGAGCTCTTCGGGGTAGAGGCCGATCCACAGCATAACATTCTCCGAACCGATAATCCGCCACAGCTGCTCGTGCCCTTCGCAAATACTTCCGTACACAGGAAGGGCGGGATAAAGCGCCTTGATTGTATCGATCCAGGCAGGCAGGTCCCGAGCAAATCCGTCTCCCACCCCGCCGATCTGATTGTCGCCGCCTTTAAAAAACCTGCGGTCATCCCAGGGATCATCGAAGCGGAAGTTTTTCATTTTCTCGATCGTGTTGGTTTCGAACTCGAGAAATCGGGGCATGGGGTCTGCATATACTTTCCGGATAATTGCCTCGTAGCCTGTTCTTACCGTCACTTCCTCTTCATTTTCACTTACAATCTCAAACTGTTTGATATGCGGGTCCATATTAGGAACGGTAACGATATAGTCGAGGTCGTAATACCTATAAATATCGGTATCTGCCGGCAGGCCTAACTCTTCCTTCCACCTGCTGAGAAACCCACCCCAAAAGAAATCACTGACAGGCACCCTGTCCGGTTCTTCGTGGCGGAGTGTCTTGTTCATTCTATCCCGTTTTTTCAGACAATTTTCCGTTCTTTCCATATCTTCTCCGTGTAACTTGGCCGAGTTCGCTTAGTCGAGGTGGAACACTTCTTCGAGTTCCGCCCACCATTCGCCTTCGTTTCTGTTTTCTACGGGGACCTGCATGGGCATCATTACATCCCACCACTCCTGTGTCTTCGGATGTGCCGCCATCTTGGCCATATCCGCTTCGAAATCATCACCTACATATTCGAAATAAGCAAAAAGTTGTCCGTCTTTGTGAAAGATAGAATAGTTTTGGATATTGCACGCTTTGATCTGTGCCGACACTTCCGGCCAAATGTTTGCATGATATTTTTTGTACTCGTCGAGTTTCTCCGGTTTCAGACCAATAAGCTGTCCGTGACGAACCATGTTCCATCCCCCTTGATTCCAAAAATTAATAATAATCAATTGTACCATGGTCTGATGCGGTGTCAAGTTTTTTTATTTAATTTTACCTACTATTTTTGCATTATTTTAGCAATTAAAACCCTACAATTGTATATTATAACGATAAATTGGGATATTCATCGGGAAAAACAGTAAAAAATTACCAGGTATTATCAATAATTAGCTTGACACCTGGTGTGTCCGTGGTAAAATATTTATATTATTTTATCAGGTAAAAAGTGAAATGTCTAAAAAACTTGAAGATGTAGCAGCAGCAGCAGGTGTGTCTATTACCACAGCATCTTTAGTACTTTCCGGAAAAGGAAGAATCTCCGAGAGTACAAGAGAGAACGTGTTCCGCGCGGTGGAAGAACTCGGGTATAAAAGGAAAATACGTCAGCCGAAGAGCCGGGAAACCAAATTTATAAACATCGCAATTTTGATGAATATCGACTATGAATGGGCCTTTATCTGGGGATTTGTCCGCCCGTTTATCGAAGAAATTGACATCATCTCCAAGGCAAACGGGTACAACCTAATTCTCGTCCCTATCTCGAGACAGTTCGAAACAGAGATGTTCCTGAAAAAGATCTCCGATTCGAAAGCGGGGGCCATTATATCGCTTCACTACGGAAATCCCGAACTGTTCGACAACCTCGAAGCGATCGGCATACCTGTCGTACTCGTAATGAACAACAACTTTCAAGACCGCTACTACAGTGTGTGTGTTGATGATTATCAAGGCTCCTATGAAGGAGCGCTCCATCTTATCAACTTAGGCCATAGGAACATTGCCTATATCTACTGCGAGCGGCCCGACCTCCCCGCTTTAGTAACAGACCGGTTTATCGGCTTTAAAAAAGCAATCGACGAATACAAACTCCCTCTGCCGTCCGATTATATTATTAAAATCGACCTTGACAACGAAGGAAGCTCATTAAAACATATACGCCACCTCTTTTCACTAAAGGACCGTCCAACCGCGGCCTTTTTCTTAGATGATGAGTTGGCAGCACACGTACTCGAAGTGTTCAAAGAGTTAGGTATCAGAGTTCCTGAAGATGTCTCCGTCATCGCCCCCGGGGATGTGCTCGATTACAATATGCGCCACACACCGCAGATCACGACCCTTAAAATCAACACGTCCCTTATGGGGCGGATAACCGGTGAACTGCTTATGAACCGGCTCAAACAGCAGTCGGAGGACATCCATGTTCTCAAAATCAAGCAGCAGCTCGTGGAGCGCGGGACATGCAGGCGGTTTACCGGTGATAAGGAGCGCGCAGGATAATGACATCTCGAGAATGTTCTTGCCATGTTCGACACTATCGATGCGTATCGGTATTGAACCGGTTAGGATATCGTTTCTCGGTTGCCTTCCCGGATGACAGCCCCTTCGTACGGTCCGAGAGAAAACGCGACACTACCCTGCCCTTTTTTCACAATCGAACTTTTCTTGTTCGCACTAGTTGAAACAATTAGCTCCGGGTTTTGAAGCGCAAACGAAATGTTTTGTGAATCTCGGGAAAAATTGAGAAATACAAAAAACTGTTCCGGATCATTTCGTAGAAACCTCTTGTAGCCGAGTACCGATTTAGGGAGCTTTTCTTCCGGTATCAGTTCGAGCTCTCCGGTCTGCAGTGCGGGGTTTTCTTTCCGCGCCTTTAAAAAACGGCGGTAACAGTTGTAGAGGGAATCGGGCCCTAACTTCCCCGCGTTGACATTTTTGGATAGATAATTGGGATGGACCGGTAGCCAGGGGTCGGCAGCTTCGGTACAGAACCCTCCATGGGGACTGTCGTTCCACTGCATGGGGGTCCTGCACCCGTCCCGGTTGGCTGCTCCGTGGGTCACCTTGTTTAGCAGGGCGGTGAGGAACCGGGGCAGGCGGGAGAAACGGCGGGCCACCGGGTCGAGGGCCTCTTCGAAGGGGATCTCCAACTGAGCCATCCCGATCTCCTCTCCGTAATAGGTAAAAGGGATACCCCTGGCGGTAAACTGCAGAGCGGCATTGAGTTTTGCCGCGTCCGCGTCCTCTCCTAAAAAGGAAAACCGCCTTACCCGATCGTGGTTGGAAAACACCCAGGTCGGCACAAAAGGGTCGGGAAAATGCTCTTCGAACTCTTTTATCAGGGTCCTAAATACATCGGCTTTCATCTGAGCAGAAAGTGCTTTAAAGAGGAACACAGCATGGAGCCCCTCCGGTTCTTCCCCGCCGCAGTACTCCCGCAGTACCTCGTAGGTACCGGAGACCTCACCTATTAGAAACCGGGGAGGATCGTTATATTCGTCGACGACTTCCCTAAGCTCTCGGGCAAAGACAAAAGTGTCGGGGTGGTGGCAAGTCATGGTCCGTTTCTGGGAAAAAAGCGATTCGTTTTCAGGATTCCTGTTTATCGGCAATCCCACAGGATTATTTCTAAACTCAGCATCTTTGAAAAGAGCATCGAATATGTCCAGACGGAACCCGTCGGCCCCTTTTTGGAGCCAAAACCGTACGATATCGAGCATCGTCTGCTTGACCGCGGGGTTTCGATAGTTGAGGTCGGGCTGAAACGGCAAGAATGACGCCCAGTACCACTGGTCCGTTTCCCGGTGATAGTGCCAGCCCCTGCCGGCAACAACCGACTTCCAGTTGTTCGGGGGGGCCTGTCCGCCCGGTTTCCTCCCGTCCCGCCAGATGTACCAGTCCCGTTTGGGGTTTTCCCGGGAACCGCACGACTCGAGGAACCAGGGGTGCCTCTCACTGGTGTGGTTCATCACCATATCGAGGATAATTTTCATCTCTCGGGAGTGGATTTCATCGATGAGCCGCTGCGCACTCTCTATATCTCCATATTCGGGAGCAATGGAGGTGTAATCACTTATATCGTATCCGAAATCCCCCTGAGGACCGGCGAAAAACGGAGAGAACCAGATGGTCTCGAACCCGAGAGCTTTGATGTAATCGAGCCTGGAAATAATCCCTTTTATATCTCCGATTCCGTCGCTGTTGCTGTCTTGAAACGATCGGGGATACACTTGGTATACTGTTGTGGCCTTCCACCATGTTCCGGTGTGCTTCTCAATCCGGCTCAATCGTATTCGTCCTGATAGGTCGGATGCCGTATCGCCTCCGCCTTTGTATCGACCTCTTTCAGGGTCTCTATGATGGGCAGATCGAACGGACACCGTTTTTCACATATTCCGCACTCGGTGCACCCCTTCCCAACCGTTCACTGTGGTAGATGATTTGCGCCTTCTCCTCTTCAGTGAGCGGAGGGAGTGCTTCCGTCTCGACGAGCTCGTCGAGCTCTTCGGGGCTTCTTACCCCGGCGAGGACCACATGTACATCCGGATTAGAGAGAACATACCGAAACGACGCTACGGCAGCCGGCATACGGCGGCCTCCGACAAAAAAGGGGTGATGTTCGACAGGGACGCTGTAGATCCCCCATGCAAGCGCACTTATGGTTATAAACCCTTTCTTCAGTTTTGCAGCAAGGGGGATGACCGAATCCTCATTTTGCCGTGTCGTGGGATTATAACGGCCGTAAGCGAGGTCGAACCGTCCGGTTTTAAGCGCTTTTCCAATTTTACCCTCCGTGCCGTAGAGCCGGGCCGAATCAAAATAGTTGATCCCCAGCTCGAAGGCCCGGTCTACCGAACGTTCTACTTCCTTCTGCCTGCATATCGCAAAGGCAAATCCACCTAATCCGATCCGGGATGCTTTAAGCCCGGTACTCCCGATTTCTCTATATTCCATAATTCTCTATTGTAACGAAGCGGCTTCTTTTTCGATTCTATCAAAATCTGCCTTCGTATCGAGGACTTCCACTTCTATATCCACCGAAACCGAATCCTGTCCTGCTATCTCCGGTAATATACCCTTTTCACGGTTTGTCGCCCGTCCGAGTGGTACAGTATTGCACGGTTCGAGACCGAGTACGTAGGTCCCCCGTTTCATCATCTTCCACTCCACAAGATCGGGCAGCTGGTTCCGGTTAAATCTGATGACAAGTCCTAACGGCTGCCCTTCTCCGATATCATCATTTACGATCGCAACAAAGCTCTTTCCCTCCTTCCCGTTGTGCAGGGTGTGGAAAAACACCTTCTCGTTGTACTGTTCGTAGGGGGTATCAAACCGGAGACAGTTTTTAATACCGTCGTCTTTTTCTGCATCCGCGTCCCTCGGCTCAGTCTTTTCGATAGGTGCGACGATCCGGGACTGTGGACTCAACAGCGGATATCCGATATTGAAATGATAGAGAAGCATAAGCGGTTCGGACTCGAACCCGCGGTTCTCGATTACATCGTGGAGAGCAAATCTTTTCCACCCTAATTGAGATTCGATCGTACGGGTAAGCAGGAGATTTTCTCCGAAAAACTTCGTCTCTTTAAGACTCCCTTTTACCTGCATCACATACTCGTCTCCCTCCCACTTCTGGTCAACAGAGATGTTTTCAGCGGGAGTATTGGATATCCTTCCGTGGATGCCGAGAGCTTCCCCTTCGTCCTCATGGGGAGGCCCTGCATTGCGCAGGCCGCAGGTGGTTAAAAGACCTACGAAAAAACTGCGGAGCCACCCCAATCCTTCCGGCTCGAAAAACTCCGGAGCAGTAACTCCGTTAGCTGATTTTACAGTTAAGGGAATACCGCAGTAGGTCGCCTCGGGGATGTCCATACCTCTGCCCGGTAAAACAGTAAACGCAAAACCGCTGCCGGTATCGAAGCGCACACCGTCGACACCCTTTGCTCTTCCGTCTGTGTAGGAAAACGGTGTTAATCCTCCAGCCTGAGATACATCACCGCAGTAAGAAAGCAGTTCTTTTTTCGTCCATGTTTTTCCATAAAGTTGTGCCATGTTCTTCTCCTCTCTCCATTTTTTATATAGAAACTAGATCCCTTTTGCATGTTCGAGCAGATATTTCTCCGCTTCGACATTCCACAATCCGTTACTCTTTTCTACCAGTTTTGCAAGTTCAGCAAAAAGAGGATCGTCTTTCCCCTTCTTTTCGAAGTCGGCAATTGCGGTCAGCGCCATATCGATATTGGTGTAGATGAGCTTTTTCCCCCCGGGAATATCGGGCAGATGCAGGGTCGTCTCGACCACCGCGTCCATCCCTCCTACATGGGTTATCATCGTAGCAGGATTGATAAGCCCGTCCCCCATCATTTGGAGTGCTTCCCGCATGTCCTCAGTATTGCCTCCGCTCGTCCCTACGATATGGGTGGAGAGGTAGTGCACGTTGTAGAAGTTGAGCAGTGCCGAAAAACTCTGATCGGTAGGACCTGCAAAAAAGTTGAGACACCCGTTCCTCCCTAAAATGGCATCTCCCTGTTCTACCACCGGCTTTACCGGAGCAAAGACAAAGACATCATCAAATCCCTTTTCATCGGTGTATCCGCGGAGATGACCTACCGGGTCGTCGAGATCTTTCGTGTTGACATAGGTAAGCTCAATTCCCACATCCGCAGCCTCTTTTTCAGTGTAGATCCGCTTGGCACGGTCGAGCCTGTTTTGGTCGATGTCGGTGACGATCAGTCTGCCCGGTTTGCGGGGATTGTGCAGGGCGTAGTCGATCGCCCCTAAGCCCATCGGCCCAACTCCGGCAAGGATTGCCATATCTCCCCCCTCGACAATTCCCATCTCGTGCTCGTAGCGGCCCGGTTTGGTGTGGTACATGGCGTGGAACGTGCCCACAATGCAGGACATCGGCTCGGCAAGCGAGCCTGCATAGAACGCATCGCCTCTGTACTCTAAGAGGCAGTCCATTTCCATGACCGGGGAGGGTATGATCACATAGGTGGCATCCCCCCCGATATACCGAAACGAATAACCGGGGGCCTCGAGAGAGCCTTTATAGTTGAGGGCCGGCTGGATGGAAAACCGCCGGCCCGGTTTGAACTTGTGCTTCCATTTTTTTCCGACCTCGACGAGCTCTCCGCAGAACTCATGGCCGATGATCGTGGGATTTTGGTCGACATCATCGGGAACCCGCTTGTGGTCTCCTCCCTGCTTGGCCGCCTTGTAAGAGGACATGCAGATGCTGTCCGAGATGATGTGGGCGAGTATCTCATCGTCCTTTAGTTCGGGAAGATCGAACTCTTCGAGCCGGAGGTCTTCCTTTCCGTATATTCGTACTGCTTTCGTTTTCATTCTCTGCTCCTATTTGATCATAATCTGTCCGCCGGTTACCGGAACTGCCTGGCCTGTCTCGTAGTTCTGTTCGACGAGGTAGTAGACGGTCTTGATAATGTCGTCTCCGTTGCATCCCCTTCTCATGGGCACTTGGGATTCGTAAAATTTCTTTACGTCTTCGATCGATTTTGCACCCGGGACTTTCCCGGTGTTCAGATACTGGACGAACAGACCCCGTTTCGGGTCCGACCAGAGAGGACCGTCGAAAAAATTACCCGGACAGATCGAGTTTACTTTGACGTTGTCTTCGATGAGCTCGAGGGCGAAACTCTCGGTAAGCCCGATACCTCCGAACTTGGCCCCCGCGTAGGCGCTGTTTTTGTTCGACCCTTTGAGTCCCGACTTGGAATTGATCTGGATAATGTCGGTAAAGTAAACTCCGCTCGGCCTGTTCTGAAGTGCCATGACCGGAGATGCATGTTTTACGCCTAAAAAATAGCCGATGTAGTTGACATCGGTTACGAACCGGAAATCTTTGAGGGAAAGCCCCTTTACACTGCCCGCCTTGAGAACACCGGCGTTGCTTATGTAGAGGTCGATTCCCCCCGCTTTCCGGACAACCTCGTCGATCATAGCTTGTACCGATTCTTCGTCGGTAACATTTACTTCTAGAGGAAGGGCCACAGTTTCTCCCGCAGCTTCATTTAGTTCGTCGGCCAAAGATGCCGCCCCTTCGAGGTTTATGTCAGCGATAAACACGAGACTTCCCGCAGCAGTAAGGTTGCGCACCAGGGCCTCACCAAATCCTTGCGCGCCTCCGGTCACCACAGATATCTTTCCTCTTACCACATCGTCCCTGCTCCGCTTTTCCGCCTTCTCTGTGGCCGGCCCCTCGGGGTCAGCCGACTGAAAAGATGTAGAAACCGGTTTTGTTATTCCCTCCATGACCGCCCGGGCATCATCGTAGGTTGCCCCCAGTGTAAACACACCCCGGTCTTCGAGAATAACGATTTTCGGTTCGCACCGGTAATCTTTCTTATACGATTCCACTTTATCGATGAGCTCGGCAGTGATCTGTTCCCTGCTCCCCTCTCCTTTCTCTTCTCCGCCGCCGGTCGCGATATAGAGCGGCGTACAGCCGCAGATTTCAGTCTTACCGGAAAAAGAAAGCCCTGCTATCACTTTATTACTATTTTCCGGCTTTTTAACAAACCCTATCTTAGAGACATCGTCTTCGAAAGTTACGATTTTCCCGGATTGCCCGTTATACGTGAGACCCCGCAGAAGCGGTGCTAGTGTCCGATACATGTTCACTCCCAATCCGGTATTTTTTCCGGATTTTTCGGATCAAGCTCTCTTCCGATAGTGCTGTACTTCGTAATTTTCTCCTTAAGCGGAAGAGTTTTCAAGGGGTTGTCGTCACTGAACAAGGCATATTTATCCCCCCATTCCGTTGCAGTTTTCTCATGGGCGATAAGTGCCCAGGTCGCATCGGCGAGATGGATAAACCGGGGTTCTAAGATGATAGGACAGTTAAACGACTGCCTCGAACTGTTGATGTCCACCCCGCTAATCTCCATAAGATCGTGTTCCTTGCAGAGCCGCTGGATCCGTTCGAGCTGTCGGGCACTGTTTCGGGGAGGCATATAGGTGACCGCTTTAAAACCGATTCGGGTAATCTCATCGATAAGCTCGTCGAGAAAGTCATCTTCGAACTTCTGGGCCTTTTTATCTCCGGTAGGACTTTCACAGACATCACCTAGATAGGCGTAAGCAGGGATGGCACCGATCTGTTTGACAAATTCGACGATCGATAAGACCGAAGGACATTCATCGTAATCCGGCTGCACGAAGATGAGAGGCAGAAACGAGCTTTTAAGCACTCCTAACAGGTCATACTCATAGTGGGGATTTTTACTGTCGTTCAAATATCCTTTTATCGTCTGCGGAATGGGAACATTGAGAGTCGTCTCTACGAAGTTGACTACAGCTTTTCCTTTTCCGGTGCGGGCAATGATCTTTTTTACCAGGGCAAAAAGAATGTGCCGTTCGGTAATACTCCCCCCCTCTTTTGCCCGGGAGAGCGGATACACCTCGGTGTAAAAATCGATCGGTTCCATTCCGTATGAGGAAATAATTTCATTGAGTTTTCGGACCTGGACCCGGTTCCGCTCATTGCGGTATTCATTGAGCGGTTCGAGAAACGCTTCTGCATCGCGAAACCGGGTGTGCGGTATACCGTGGACGGCGATGTACGCAATATTTTTTGAATCGGGACTGTTAATGCGCCTTCCTTCCAGTTTTGTTCCGGAAAAATTGACACGAAGCTCGAACCCAGCCGTCGTGGCGATCCCTATACGTTTACCGGCTTCGATCAACTCTTCACAGCCTGCAACCGAATCGTGGTCCATAATCCCCACCGCCTTCAGCCCGGCCTCCCACGCCTTAAAAGCGGCCATGGTCGGGGAGTAGGGGCTGAAGGAATAGATGGTGTGCACATGGTTGTTTACCTCGTCGGTCTGTTTTACCGTGAGACCCCCTTCCGCGATAACGTTTCCGGCCTCGTACGCCGCGGCAAGCCGTTTTTCCCTGGAAGGATCGTTTAGCCGCCCTATCAGGGCCTTCTGATCACCATCCATGCTCTTACACCCCGAGTCTGTTTCTTCTCAAGAGTTCATCCGCGGTCTGCACCGTCGTAGGAGTATGTCCCGGAAGCGGCAGGACCCGCTCATGAATGGTATCGATGATCCATTCCTTCTGCGGAAAGAAAAGCGTTTCCATCTCTGCTGCGGGGGTTATCCAGTTACGGGACCCTACTACAACCGGCGGTCCGTCGAGAAAGTCAAAAGCGATCTGGTTCACATTTGAAGCCACGGTGTGAAGAAATGAGTTTCTCTCGCAGGCATCGGAGGCGAGGACCAATTTCCCGGTCTTCTTGACCGATTCGACAAGCACATCATAGTTGAGCGGATTGATGAACCGGAGGTCGATCAGTTCCGCATCCAGTCCGTACTTCTCTTTTAATTCATCCACTACTTCTACTGCGGTATAGAGTGTAGCACCGATGGTGGCGATGGTGATATGATCTCCGGTGCGACGTACCACCGGCATCCCTTCCTCTACTTCGTAGTAGCCTTCCGGCACACCGTCGAGTACAAACCGTTCTCCCATATCGTAGATTTTTTGGCTTTCGAAAAAGATCACCGGGTCTGTTCCCCGCAGGGCCAGATTGAGCATTCCCTTAGCATCGTACGGGGTGGCCGGAAACATCGCCTTCAATCCGGGGATGTGGGCGACAAGTGCTGTCCAGTCCTGAGAGTGTTGGGCCCCGTATTTGTTCCCCACACTTACCCTGACTGTAAGAGGCATTGTAAGCACTCCGGCGGACATACTCTGCCACTTGGAAACCTGGTTGAATATCTCATCCCCTGCACGTCCTAAAAAGTCGCAGTACATGAGCTCCACTACCGCCCTTCCACCGCTCATTGCGTATCCGGCCCCGGAGCCTGCAATGGCCCCTTCCGAGATGGATGAATTAAAAAGCCGGTGATAGGGAAGCGATTCCGTAAGCCCCCGGTAGACTGCAAATGCACCTCCCCAGTCCCGGTTCTCTTCACCGTAGGCGACCATGGTCGGGTCTTCGTAAAACCTGTAGAGCATCGCTTCGAACAATGCATCGCGGAGGGCAAACACTTTGTTTTTCGCCAAAGGCTTACCGTTCTCATCGAGTCCGTACCGGGCCTTGTTCTTGAGTGATTTTACCCGGGGGTTTTCCTCTTTTTTGAGAAGGACCTCCGGTTCTCTGTCCTCGAACCTGTCCACCTTTTCGTTGGAAAACATGACCGATTCGACAAAGGGGCCGTCTACTCGGGGAGATATATCGAGATCGATAGCAAGTTTCATCGTTTCGGTAATCTTCGATACTACCTTCTCTTTCAACTCGTCCTTTTCACTGCCCGAGAGCACACCGTTTTTCTCCAGATAGTTCCCATATTCGATGATAGCGTCCCCCTGTTCCCACAGGGCAAGCTCGTCTTTCGTCCGGTAGGACATAGCATCCGAAGGTGAATGTCCGGAGAGCCGGTAGGTGACGGTATCGAGGAGAACGGGTCCTTCTCCTTTAAGGAGGATTTTTTTCTTTCTCTCCACTGCATCAGCAACAGCCAAAGGATTGTATCCGTCTACCCGCTCTGAATGCATGTTGTCCGGATTCACCCCGGCCCCGACCCGGGCAAGTACGCCGAACCCCATGGTTTCTCCTGCGGTCTGCCCACCCATGCCGTAAAAATTGTTGAAAAAGTTGAACATAATCGGCGGAGCACCACCGATCTCCTTGTCCCAGAGGGTCCGATACTGTTCCATAGCCGCGACCATCATCCCTTCCCATACCGGGCCGCATCCCATGGAGGCATCACCGATATTTCCGATAACAATACCGGGTTTCCGATTGATCCGTTTGAAAAGTGCTGCTCCCACACAGATATCGCCGGAGCCGCCGACAATGGCATTGTTCGGCATGCTGCCGAACGGTGCAAAGAAAGCGTGCATCGAACCGCCTAATCCCCTGTTAAACCCGGGGGCCCGGGCAAAAATCTCAGCGAGGGTCCCGTAGAGGACGAAATTATAGGCAAGCTCCTTTACATCACCTTTATGCTCTTTTTCTACGATTTTGAGCGCTTCGCCGCCCATATACTCTTTCATAATCTCGGTCAGAGTATCGTCATCGAGTTTCTCTACCGCGGAGAAACACTTGGCGAGAATCTCTCCGTGGCTTCTGTGGGAACCGAAAATCATATCATCCGTGTCTAAAACGGTACACTGGCCGACAGCGGCTGATTCCTGTCCCATAGAAAGATGTGCCGGACCGCGGTGATTGTATTCGATTCCCTGATAATTACCCTGCTTCTTGATCGAATCGAGCATTGTCTCGAACTCCCGGATGAGAAGCATGTGATAGTAGATGGTCTTCAGCCCCCCTGCTCCGTACTTTTTCTTCTCCTTCTCGAAATCAGGTTTGTACTGATTGACCGGGATATCTTTAATTTTTATCTTGGTTGATTTTCTGACATCTTTTGGATTCACAACTAATGATTTAGGCATAATTTACTCCTCTTTACGGCACGTGCTAACGTGCTACTGCGCCAAAATAAGTTCAATATTTTCTAGTGCATAACAGATCTGTTTTAAAAACCTTGCTGCCGGAGCTCCGTCCGTTCCCTGGTGATTAAAGGTAAGAGAGAGACCGATATGCGGAATATGCTGCACTTCCTCATCCCGCATCACCGGCTTCAACTGAATGGAACAGACCCCTAATATCCCCACTTCCGGGGGATTAAGGACCGGTGTAAAACTCTCGACCCCTAACACCCCTAAGTTCGTTACGGTAAACGTCCCGCCGGTAAGCTCATCTGCTTCGATCTTGCTTTCCGAGCACCGGGCCGAAAGCCGTTTTGCTTCTTTTGCAATCTCTTTGAGGCTCAGCAGATTTGCGTTGCGGACAACCGGGACCATCAGTCCTTTGAACGTATCTACGGCAAATCCGAGGTGCACATTGTCGAACTCCCGTATTGTGTCCCCTAAGAAATGGGCATTCATGTCCGGGAACCGGGGAAGAATCCTCGAGACCACAAACATAACGATATCATTGATCGTAACATCCTGCACCCCGAACTCCCTGGGGCTGTTCTTCAACTTTTTTCGGTAGGCGAGAAGCCCGGTAGCGTCCGCTGAACCGTTGAGCGTAAGCTGGGCAGTAGTAGTAAGCGATTCCACCATCTTTGCCGCAATTACCTTCCGCACACCTTTGACCGGAATCTCATCATATCTGCCGGGAAACGGTGCGCGCGAAACTGCTGCTTCGGTTTCCGCTCCGCCTGCCGGTATACTTTCTCTGCCTTCAGATTCCATAGCAGAGGCGATAATGGATTCGACTGCAGCCGAAGTAAGTGACTCTTGACCGCTTAATACATATTTTATGTCCCGTTCGATAATCCGGCCTCCGGGGCCGGTCCCGGCAACGGTCCTGTAGTCGATTCCTTTACTCTCTGCAAGGTGTTTTGCCCGCGGAGATATAGCGATTTTTCCGCTCGGGGTCCTTGCAGGCTCTTTACCCGAACCGGCCGCAGGCTGTTTCCCTGCGGCAGTTCCGGTCTCTTTTTCGCTCTCCTCTTCGCCTCCCTCGGGACCGAGTCCGGAAATGTCTTCCCCCGGCTCTCCGATTACAGCAATAGGTGTGAGTACCGGTACATCGTCACCTTCTTCAAAGAAACGCTTCAGTACCGTTCCGCCGTTTTCCGATTCGACTTCAAAGGTCGCTTTATCGGTTTCCACTTCGCAGAGGACTTCTCCCTCTTTTATCGAATCTCCTTCGTTTTTCTTCCATTCCAGAATAATACAGGATTCTACTGTATTTCCCTGTCTCGGCATTAAAACTTGATTTGCCATATCGTAATCTCCTCTCTATTTACGTCAATCGAAGTTCTTTCATACAAGAATCAAATGAATTCCCTCTTCTTCGAGCCTGCTTCGCACCTCCGGCTGCATTCCCGAATCGCTGATAAACACATCCGCATCACCAAGCGGCAAGACCCTGGCGAATCCGGATTTACCGTATTTCGAGGAATCAGCAACAACGACGGTTTTTTCAGCCTGCATCGACATCTTCCGAACAATTTCCGCCCCTTCCGCAAGATGGGTCGTCAACCCCGTTTCGATCGAAAACCCGTCCGTTCCGACGAACGCATACCGGACATGGAACTGTTCGAGTTCCCGCAGGGTAATTGAACCGACAAACGATTCTGTAGAAGCACGGAACTCTCCCCCCACCATGGTCAGATGAATCGAAGGATTTGACCGGGCGTAAGGGAGAATGAGCGCCGAATTGGTCACAATATCGATGTCACGCTTCCCGAGCAGAAATTTCGCCACAAACGCAGTGGTCGTTCCTGCCTCGATCATTATTTTGTCCCCGTCTTCGATGATCGAGGCGGCCCGTTTTGAAATCCTGTTCTTCGCCTCGATCATGTTTTTTTGTCGTTCCATGATACTCGGATGAAAGGCCGGAAAAGCCCCACCTCGGGTCCTGATAATAAACCCTTTCTCGGCGAGACTGTCGAGGTCGTTTCTCGCGGTCACCGCCGAGACCTTCAGCAGCTTGCTTACCTCCGATACGGAGAGATTGCTGTCTTCGGAGAGAAGCTCGAGCAATGCTTTTTCTCTTTCGGAAAGACTGATTGACACTATCTTTTCTTTTACTTTTTCCTTTCTAAACTGTTATTAATCTATTATTAATTTCTTTTTCTTACAAGTAGAATGTGCCGGATTCAGTCGCTATTTCGAGAAAAATCTATTTGAACTCATCGTAATATCCGCTGTAGGGGTTCGTTCGGATAAACTCTTCAATCTGCTGTTTGGAAATCGGTTTCGTTGCTCCCTCTTGTCCTGCAACGAGGGCCCCATACCCGTTACCGAACCTTACGGCTTCTTCTAAGCTCGTTCCCACGAGGAGTTTATGAATAAATCCTGCAGTACACGCATCACCGGAACCTACCGGATCGATTAGTTCTACTTTATATCCGGGACCATAGATCTTCTCACCCTTATCCGAGACTGCAAATGAGCCCTTATCACCCATGGTGACCAGACAGTATGTGAGTCCGAACTCAGTGAGGATTCGGCTGCTGCGTCCTGCAATCGTCGATTCTCCAAAATTGAACAGTTCGTCGAGATACGCTATCTCCTCTTCGTTTAATTTAAGGATATCGGCATACTCGAGCGAGGTTTCGATCGTCTCCCTCGAATAGCAATTTTTCCGTACGTTTATATCAAAGAGTTTATAGGTTCCCCCAAACGTTTCGAGCAGAGAATAGAGCGTTCTACGAGACTCCTCTTCGCGTTGAATCAGTGACCCGAAACAGAGGCAATCCGCTTTCCCGGCCAGCTCAGTGAGGGCATCGGTACGTGTAATGTGATCATAGGCGACACCTTCATTGATGGTGTAATCAGGATTCCTGTTCTCATCGAAAAAGACATTCACCGTACCGGTTGGGTAGGCATTGTCCCGCTGGATATAAGTCGTATCCATACCGAGTTCCTGAATCAGGGAGAGGGCCTTCTCCCCGAGTTCATCTTCGCCCAATTTACTGACCATAAATACAGTGTTTCCCAGTGCATCGGCCCGATAGGCGAAATTAAGCGGTGCGCCGCCCAGTACGGACCCCGAAGGGAGTATATCCCATAGGGCCTCTCCATAAGCAACGATTGTATGGTCCATAAAACGCTCCTTCTCCTGTAAAACTGTTTTAATACTCTCTTTTTCTTACACAGCAGTCAACCCGGGGTGCGTCATCCACGGGTGCGTCACCCCATGGAAGCTTGCATTTCCGTTGTTTTATCGTATAGGATGGAACGTGAGGTTAGCACATGAAACGAAGTGAGATCAACGCAATCATTACTGAAGCCAAGCAGTTCCTCGATACGATGAACTTCAAACTCCCCCCCTGGGCTTTTTGGCCTTCTGAAAAATGGAAAGGACAGTACGATCGGTGCAGTGAAATAATCGACAACATGTTAGGCTGGGACATAACCGATTTCGGTCATGGAAATTATCTGCATCGGGGATTGTTTCTGTTTACCCTTCGCAACGGTAATATAAAAAAGGACAAGAAACCGTATGCGGAAAAAGTTCTGATCTCGGAAGAAGAACAGGAGACGCCCTTTCATTTTCACTGGTATAAGATGGAAGATATCATAAACCGCGGCGGCGGCAATCTGGTATTGGAACTCTACAGCGCCGATGAACATGACAAGTTTTCCGGGAAGACCACAGTTGTATCGATTGACGGTATAAAAAGAGAGGTGGCGCCGGGGGAGAAGGTCGTACTCACCCCCGGAGAAAGCATCTGTCTCGAACAGCGGGTCTATCACCGGTTCTACGGCGAGAAGGGAAAAGGGACGGTTCTTGTCGGAGAGGTCAGTATGACCAACGACGACAATGCGGACAACCGGTTCTACGAGGAGATGGGTCGGTTTCCACGGATAGAAGAGGATGAGTCCCCACTTCACCTCCTGGTCTCCGATTATAAACAGTACATATAAGAAAACGCAGGGAAAACTATGGCAAAAAAACTGGTGCACTTCGGCGCGGGAAACATCGGGCGGTCTTTTATCGGACAGCTTTTTTCACGAAGCGGCTGGGAAGTTGTATTTATCGACATCAACGACACGTTGGTGGAAGCACTCAACCAAAAGAGACGGTACAGGGTCATCATTAAACGCAACGATGTACCGGATGAGGAACTCCGCGTAGAGCGGGTACGGGCCGTCCACGGAAAAGATAAAGAACAGGTAGCCGAGGAAATTGCTTCGGCCGACCTCGTCTCGACCTCGGTGGGTAAATCCGCTCTCCCCCATATCCTTCCGCTTTTTGCAGAAGTGCTCAAACTGCGCCGCGAAAAAACACCTGACGACAGACTGGATTTGATAATTGCAGAAAATATCCGGGACGGTGCGGCTTTTATCCGAAACGGACTGCAGAAACTACTCCCGGCCGATTATCCGCTCGACGACCGGCTGGGGCTCGTGGAAACCAGTATCGGGAAAATGGTCCCGATTATGCGGGAAGAGGACATGCGCGAAGACCCGCTCTGGGTGTTTGCAGAGGAGTACAATTCGCTCATTCTCGATAAACACGGGTTTAAGACCGGAATACCGGATGTAAAAGGGATCCATCCGGTAAACAATATCGTAGCCTATGTGGACCGTAAACTGTTTGTACACAATTTAGGACATGCCGCAACGGCGTATCTCGGGTATGCTCACGACGATACATACCGCTATATCTGGGAACCCCTTCAAGAGCATCGGCTCTACGAGAAGTCCCGGGCCTGTATGGAGCAGGCCGCGGTAGCATTAAACCGGGAATACCCGGAAGACCTCCCTATGAACGAACTGCAGGAGCATATCGACGATCTTCTCATCCGGTTTCAAAACAAAGCACTCGGAGATACGATTTTCAGGGTCGGGCGGGACCTGCACCGGAAACTGCACAAAAACGACCGTCTCGTCGGGGCGATGCTTCTCTGTGAGAAGCACGGGCTGCCTTATGATAGGATAGCGGAGGCAGTGACCGCGGCCTTCGATTTTCGGGCCGCGGATGAAAACGGCCGGCTTTTCCCGGCAGACGCTGCTTTTGCCGAAGAGGACTATCCTCGAGGTATTGACCATATTCTGAAAAATGTCTGCGGCCTAAGCGAAGCTGTTCCGCTGGAAGGACGAGTACTGGAGCAGATAAAAAATAAAAATATATTTGACAAGAAAGAATAAATCGGTATTATGTAAAGAGTAACACTTTCTATAGAATGAGGAGGAATTGTATGGTAGTTGCTTCATTGGTACTGGGAATTCTTTCTGTTGCACTTAATTTGATTATCGGTTGTATTCCAATTGTGGGTCAAATTATCTGCATTATACTCGGTGTACTCGCCATCATTCTCGGTGTACTGGGTATGAAAAAGTTTCCGGATAAAAAGGGTATGGCAGTAGCCGGTCTTATTCTCGGTATTGTCGGTACGGCATGGGCAGTTATTGCTCTTATAGCATGCGCGGCCGCCGGGGCGGCAGCCGGAGCTATGGGTAAAGATCTTTTGAAAGCCGCAGAAGAGGCTGCAAAAGAGGCTACACAATAAACGTCGGCTAATGCTGTACAATGTAAAAAAAGAGAAAGGGAGAACCCTTTCTCTTTTTTTTTACAGGAGAGGCTCTTGCAAAAATAACCGATTTTTGCAAGAAGCACAGGAGAGATAGATGCATCCCTACTTGTTTGACTTTACAATCGGAAATCTGCGCATAGCACTTGCTACCTACTCACTTTTTGCTCTTTTAGGCATCCTCCTTTCAGGTTTTCTTTTCATGTTCTTGACCGAAGAGGGTCGGAAAAAACCGGTCGCCCACATCATTTTCTTAGGCATTCTTATGATGGTGTCCTTTCTCGGATCGAGAATAACCCAGGTTTTAATCGATCTCTACGTAAAACAGGGACAGGGTCTGACAACCTGGCAGATTATATCGACGAGCGGCAGTAACGTAACCGGAGGGATCGTACTCGGCGCTTTAGTGATGTGGATATACTCAAGAATCGACCCGCACCGGATCATGACCTGGCATACTGTGGATGTTACAGCCCTTTCTTTCCCGTTCGGGCACATGATGGGACGGTTCGGCTGTCTCTCCGCCGGCTGCTGCTACGGCAAGGTGTGCGAAGAGTGTCTATTTACCATCACGTATCCCGATGAGTGGATAATCGACGCCTTTTCTCACGAATCAATTCCTCATGGACCGAGAATTGCAACTCCTCTCATTGCCGCTATCGGTTTACTCGCAATCGGATTGGTCCTCTTTACCGTTTTCAAACGTACAAGAACACGGGGACAGGTCGCTCCTCTCTACTTTCTCCTCTACGGGTCCTTCCGCTTTTTCCACGATTACCTGCGAGGGGACCTCGAAAGCAAAGGGATCTGGGGTCCTTTCTCGACCGGACAATGGTTCGGCATCTGGGCGGTTGTGGTGGCCGTCGTACTATTCGGTATCTATGTAAACCGTTACGGCAAAGGGCTCGCCGGGCCCCCATTTTTCCCGATCAACGGAAAACCGCCGCGGGAGAAAGATGCATTTGACCCGAAGGAATAGTACTAGTACCATTATACTATTACCATAAGGAAATGGAGGAGTAAAAAGAATGGAAGAAAACACAACACAAAACGACGTAAAGCGACCCGGTATTGGAACTGTCATTGGAATTTTGAGTATCATTATCTGTTCTCTCGGATTGCTGTTCGGGATAATTGGAATGATCGGTATGATCGCGGCCAATTCTCTTTTCGGGAGCATTCCGGTTGATATGGTAAAAGAGGCGGAAGTAATCTTGAGCGCCGTCAATTCCGCACTTACTTTCGGTCTTATCATAGCAATTGTGCAGCTCGTACTGCGGGGAGTAGGGCTTGCCGGAGGTATCGGTTTACTCGGCAATAAGCGGTGGTCAATTGTGGTAAGTGATATTTATGCAGCCGGTATGATTATTCTTCTCATTGTCAATTTTTTCATTATGAAAGAAGTCGTAAACCGCATATTTGAAAATCCGGCAATAATGGCCGAACTGCAGAATGAAGATGTACCTATTCAATTCGTAAAGCGCATTATTACCGGGTTCAGCGGTGCTTTTTCCATCATAATCGGTTCGATTTATCCCGTCGTAGTACTTGCCCTCATTAATCTCCCGAGCGTGAGAAAGTTTTATGCTTCGCAAGGAAAGAAGGAGTAAACAACACAATACATGGAACAGCAAACAATCAGACCAAGCGGGCTTACCGTCTTGGCCGTCCTCAACTTTATCTTCGGCGGAATTCAGGCCTTAGGGGTACTCTTCTCAGTTGCCTCTCTCGGGTGTACGGTCACAATAGCCGGGGTCGAACAGCATCCGAATATAACGGTCCACCTTCTTACCATGCTCCTCAACGCGGGTACAGCAGCTACCCTGATAATCGCCGGAGTAGGATGCATAAAAGTCCACCGGCTTGCAGGAAGAGTGATGGTAAACATCTATTTTCTTCTTGTCGTTGTCCGCCAAATTATCAGATTTGCAGCGCCTGAAGCCGGTTCATTTACCATGTTTACTATAATAGGGTTGCTTTATCCCCTTCTCCTCTTTCTCTTTGTCAACATCGTATTTCGGGACCTGTGGATAGAGCGGACCCCGGTGGAACCGTTCTCCGATCAGCCCCATAAGCTCAGCAGAGAGCAGAAACGTCCCCTTCCCCACGCGGTCCTTATCGGTTTTAATAGTGTGCGACAAACACTTCGAAGCTCAGCAGGCATCGTACTTGCCCTTGCTATCATGTTCATAGGGTTGTTCACCGCCCAGCTGCTGCTCCTTCCGTTGGAATTATTTAAGAACCAGCCCTTTCTAACAGGGAATAATCCGGACCAGGAACAGGTAATCACCCGGCTCGAAAGCATGGCGGTCCCCCTCATTGAACGGATTCTCGGTAATGTAACAAACGAACCCCGGCCCGCTGAAGGGGGCGGACTGTTCTCACCGGGGACCGGCTCCGGTATGCTGCAGCCCTTCTCGCCTGATCTACAGGAAGATACTGTAGAGGGCAGGTATTCGCCCCGGCAGTGGGCCTATTTTTTAATGCGGCAACGGCCGGGGTTCCTCTCCCTTCTTTATCTGCTCTTCTGCTTGGTCCTCCCCTCCGTCATTATATTCAGCGGGTTCAACCAAATATCGGAAGACGCGCGTAATCGAGGGCTGCGGTATCTGTTGATGCGCACCCGAAGGCGGGATATTTTTCTAGGCAAATACCTTGGGAGTATGATGACAACGATAATCCTGCTGCTGCTTCTGTTTATCTGTATCCTGCTGTATATTCAGTTCAAGCTGAATCTCTACAATCCCGGTTTATTGATCTCTTGGGGATTGCGCGGATTTCTCTCTTTTGTCCTTATTTCTCTTCCCTTTATCGCTATTGCTATTGTTTTTTCCGGGATGATCGATTCCGGGATCGGCTCTCTCGGGGCCACACTGGGGACCTTGATTCTCGTTCCGTTCTTGTTCCTGGCACTCAAGAATATGTGGGCCCCTCTCTTGGCGTTCCAATACATTTTGCCCTATAAACTCAGTTTTTACCTGTTCCATCCCACCTGGTGGGCAACTCTTTTGGCAGGATTAGCTATGGCAGGGTATACGGCACTATATCTCGCACTCGGTAATCTATACTTCCAAAAGAGGGACCTGTAATGATAGAAGTGAAAAACATAACCAAAACCTTCGGTGCGGTGACCGCATTAAAAGATGTCTCACTTTCCGTCCCTCAGCATAAAATCTTCGGCGTGTTAGGTCCAAATGGTGCGGGTAAGACCACGCTGTTCTCCGTTATTACCGGTTTTATCATACCGGACAGCGGCTCTGTTTCTATTCCGGGAGAAGAATCGGTTGCGAACATGAAGGGAAAAATCGGGATCCTGCCTCAGGATGCGCTGTTTCAGTCGAACATCCCCATTGTCGATCAGCTCACCTTTTTCCTCAAACTCGAAGGATACGCCGCTTTGGAGGCTGAGCGGGAAGTGCTGCGGGTCTTGCGTATGGTCGAGCTCGATTCCGCCCTCTACCGGGAAGCGGCCACTCTCTCCCACGGCATGTATAAACGGCTTGCCTTAGCTCAGGCTTTTCTCGGTTCTCCTCCCATCATCATCCTCGATGAACCGACGGCCGGGCTCGATTGGCGCTCGGCCGTCAAAATCAGAGACACCATCAAGGCACTTAAAAAAGAAAAAACAATACTGGTAAGCTCTCATAACATGAAAGAAATGCAGGAACTGTGTGATCATGTGGCGGTACTCGAGAACGGAACGGTCGCTGCAGTAGGCCCGGTTGAAGAAGTGACCGGCATGTCCCATTCTATAACGGTCACGCTCAATAGAAATCTCAACGAAATCGAAGAGCGGAAATGCGCCCAATTGGAACATCTCCAATCGTTCAGTCAAATCGGAGAGAACACCTATCGGCTCCATTTTACTATAAAAGCAGGACCGGAAGAAGTAGATGCAACGGTTACCCGGTTCCAAAAAGAACTTCTCGAGGCGGGCATTACCCTTCGTTCTCTGCAGGAAGACAACCGGCTCGAAGAACTGTATCTGCAGGTAACCGACAAACAGAAAGGCAGGGGCCCTTCAGGTCAGTAGCTGAATTCGCGTAAAAATGTAGGAAAGCACATCCTGCTTTAATACCGTGCGGTAAAAGGTCGTGTTTCCCAATTGTACCGGCCTGTCACCATTCGGACTGAAGTATTTACTGCTTACCGTTTTATCGAACCAATGAACGAGGGCAATCTCGTCCCCTCCGATCTCCAGGGCCGTGATGCCCCGTTTTCCGATGACACATCCCGAATTGAACAGGCAGGGGACGAGAAACCTTGTATTGTAGAGGCTGCTGCGATTTCCGTTTACATCGTCCTTTTCGTAGATATGCTGCAGTTCCTCCTTGCTCCGTTTTATCGTAATTTCCGCTCTTCGCTTCTCTTCATCGTCCATATCCGGGTAAGCACGGCACAGCATCTCTATCCTGAACTTTATCGAATCAATCTTAGAGAGGGATTCGAACAGCGGCCTGTGGGTATGTCCGATTATGGAGACGATTTTGTTTTCTGCAGAAAACTCATAAATCCTCTGCTCGGTAGCATACCGTCTGCTGCTGTCGTGTGCTGCTGTAATATTTTTGATCCCTAACGGTTGGGCCAGGTACTTGATAAGAAATCCGGAAATATCATTATGCTTGGTAAAAAACACCGAGGCCTGATGACCGTGTAATACGTATAACGTGTTTTCCCCATAGTGAAATCGAATCGATTGATAAAGAGGATACGTATACGAACCGCTTTGGTGGAGAAGCCCCACATCGTGGTTCCCGACGATCTTTAAGAACCGGTCCTTTTTGACAAATGCGTCAAAAAGAGAAAAAATTGATCTCCACTGCTTTTTGACGGCAGGTAATCTGAATTTTTGCAGCTCTTCGATATCTCCGTTTAAGATTAGGGTATAGTCGTTTTCGAGATAGTACTGCTCTAAAACAGAGGAAAACAGCGCCGCGTTACCGCGAAAATCATCATTTTTGCCTCCGTTACCCAAATGAAGATCACTGAAAATGACAAACCGTTTGTTCCGGCCTATTTCCAGGCAGGGAGCATCCTCGTACAGTCTCTTGAGATTGTCGGCAATAAAACGTTCACGCGATTTCCTCAGGAAAGCCATTATTCGATAACGGCGTTTACGAGAGAATTGGTATCGATAATGAGGCTGACATCCCCGTTGCCCATAATGCTGCATCCTGATATCGCCTTCATATCGCCGATATAATCGGGAAGCGCTTTCACGACGATCTGCTTATATCCGACAACCTTATCCACGACAACTGCTGCATACTTTCCATCGGCTAAAATGACCAAAACGATACCGTCGGTTGCAGCCTTTTTTTCGGTGTCGATGCTGTAAAAGTCGTGCAGTTTTATTACAGGGATGATGTCGTCACGGAGTCTCAACACTTCCTCTCCCTGCTTCGTTGTCGTAAGCTGTCCCTCCTCTATCTTGTGAAATGAGACAACATCGTTTATAGGCAGCGAAAAGAGCCGGCTGCCGACGAGCAGGGACACTCCGTCAATAATGGCCAACGTAAGAGGAATACGAAGAATTATTTCCGTCCCTTTTCCCGGTGTGCTCGAAATATCTATTTTACCGCGCAGTTTTTCGATATTTCGTTTTACCACATCCATGCCGACCCCTCGTCCGGATATCTCGGAGACTTTATCTGCGGTTGAAAAGCCGGGCTCGAAGATGAGGTTCCATACTTCTTTGTCCGTCATTGAGGAAGGGTCACTGCGAAGCAGATTGTTCTCATTCGCTTTGTCGATGATCTTGTCTCTATGCAGGCCTCCGCCGTCATCTTTGACGGAGATCCATATCTCGTTTCCTTCATAGCGTGCACTGAGATGGACAGCACCGGTTTCTTCTTTACCGGCCTGTTCACGGGCCGCTTTAGCTTCGATTCCGTGGTCGATCGCATTGCGAATGATATGGACGAGAGGGTCGGATATCTCCTCCATTACATTCCGGTCCATCTCGGTATCTTGTCCGCTGATAGTAAGGTTGATCTTTTTTTCGAATTTGCGGGAGAGGTCTCTGACCAGACGGCGCATCTTATTGAACAATCCCTCTAAGGGGATCATGCGGATGGTCATGGTAATTTCCTGCATCTCGCGTGTTATTTTGGAGAGGTAGCTCGTGGCTGTGTCAAATGCATCCAGTTCGTATTGTTCCAGGTCCGGATTATCGATTACCATCGCCTCCGCGGTGATCAGCTCTCCCATCAAATCAAACAAACTGTCCAGCTTCTCCATATCCACTCGAATATCGCTTCGCTGTGTTTTATAGGAAGCACCCTGATCTTGAGGTTCTTTTTTGGCTTTATTCTGTTTCTGCAGTGCTTCTTCCAAAACGTCCTGCGAAACAGCCCCTTCCTCGACTAAAATCTCTCCAAGCTTTCTCTGCTGCAACTCCAGAGCTTCTTCAACTGCCTGCTGTGTTACCCCGCCCATAGCAACAAGGGCTTCTCCCAACGGCAGGTATTCCTGTTCTGTTTCCGGTTTTTCAGGTTCTTCGAAGTCCGTCTCTCCTTGCCGGATAAGGACAAGCTGCTTACGGATCGCATCAACACTGTCGAGAATTATTTCTAATATACCGCTCTCCGCTTCTCGATTGCCTCTTCTGATGCTGTCGATTACGGTTTCTATGTCGACACTGATCGATTCAATTCTACTGTAACCAAAAAACCCCGCATTTCCCTTTATAGTGTGCATAGTCCGAAACGCATCGTTTATCGCCTTTTCCCCTCCCGGGTCCGACTGGAGTTGTTTGATGTACTCTTCAAACCGGTCTAAGAGGTCCCCCGATTCTTCTACAAATTTTTCTATCATTTCAGGGGTGATGACCTGGTCAGCCTGGGCACTTACCTGCGGGGCCTGCTTGTCCGTAATTATTTTCCCGAGACTGGTGACGATGTGATCGATTTCCATCTCGGAATCGAGTTCCGTAACAGGTTGTTTAGTCTTTGCCAAATCTTCAGAGCGGCTGCTAAGCTCTGCTACCATGGCTTTTACAAGGTCCGTACCTTCGAGCAGAATATCGACTAAATCCGTATTGATGGTAATTGTCTCCTTCCGCAGCTCATCGAGGACCGACTCGAGAGAGTGACTCAACGTTTTTATCTTATTGAGTCCGAGAAACGAGGACACTCCTTTAATCGTGTGCATAGAGCGGAAGATCGAATCGACCAAATCAGGCTCATCACTGTCCTCTAATTTCAGAATCTCCTCTTCGATATTTTCTAAATGGTCCTGTGCTTCCTGAATAAAAGAAAAGAGGACCTCATAATCACCTTCATCAGCGGTCTTTTTCTTTTTCTCTTCTGTATCTTTTATTTCGCTTATTTCGAAGTTGGATTCGATTTTTTTTCGGAATGCTTCTACTTTCTCCGCTGCGTCCGTTTCACTTCCCGCCATAAGGGATGCTTCAAAAAACTGCGAAACCTCTTTTAAAATTGTTTTCTGATCGTCGGTACATGAAGCTTCTTCCGCCAGCCGGTCGCACATTTCCTTTATTTCGATTCCGGTAACCAAATCGCCCGGCGAGTATGTAGAGAGCTGTTCAACAAGCGTTTTAATCGTATCTGCCATATATCCTTAACCTGAGAGCATTTTAACTACTTTAACTAGTGAGGGCGGATCAAACGGTTTGACAATCCATCCGTTTACCCCGAGTTCCTTGCCTAGTTCTTTTTTCTGAGCGGAACTTTCCGTCGTTAGAAAAACAACCGGTTTTGCTTTGTGTTCATCCATATCTTTAATGCTTTTGACAAATGTGAACCCATCCATGACCGGCATATTGACATCCACAATAAAGAGGGAAACATCTGCCCCGAGTTTATCGAGACCGTCCTGACCATTTTCCGCCTCAACAATCTCGTATCCTTCCGGGTCCAATGCCTTTTTTACCAGCATTCGGATGGTGGAACTATCATCGACACACATTACCTTTTTTGCCATACCATAAACTCCTTAGAATAATGTCACATTAGAATAATGTCACGTCCCCTTCAAAATCACCTTGTCTTTGGTCTGAATCATCCTCACGAGAACTGCTTTCCACATCCGAGGAGGACAATTGTTCGTCTATTTCGAGGCCGGCTGCTTCCCACTCTTCTCTAACGGTGAAATATTTTGAGGCACTCTCTTTTATGTGATTTTCTAATTCTTCTTCATCAATTGTAACGTCAAGCTCCTGCTTGTTCAACAATTCTCCCCAGTCATTTTCGATATCATTGAGATAGGAAACCAAATGTTCCAATACCTGTCTCGTGATATCTTGGAATTGCTGAGAATGGATCACATCGTTGAGCCCTTCGGTAACAGAACCTGAGAGTTTCTCGGATTCTTCGACCGAGGTTTCGACTGTACGGAGCTGCTGAAACAGGACCGCCGAAATAGAACGGAGCGTCTCTTGGGCCCGCTCCATGGACGAGACAGCATGTTCTATATGCCGGGATTGTTTAGCAAACGATTCATCCACTGCAACCGAGGTTTCATGAATCATCTCATTTATCTGTTCGGCAACTTTTTTTGAGTTCCGCGAGAGGTTCTGCACCTCTTCGGCAATGACCGAGAACCCTTTACCGTGCTCACCGACCCGGGCCGCTTCGATAGAAGCGTTGATTGCGAGAATGTTGGTTTGGTCCGCTAAATCGGTGATATTCCCTGTGAATTCGTTTATCCCGCGGACGGTCTTTTCTATTACCTGCATATCCTCATGGTAGCTCTTACTGAGTGAGTGAAAATCATTTATCAGGGTATTAACCCCCTCGATTTCACTGCTGAGCGTCTCGAGTACGGTGTCGAGGCTTTTTTGACCGGTAAACAGTTCCGTTAAAAGTTCTCTGATTTTTTCACCCACGGTTTGACTGGTCTCGGCAAGAGAGAAAATCGAATTTGTTACCTCCATCGTCGAGGTTTCACTTTTCTCAACAACAATATTCGTCATTTTCTCTACCAGAGGCAGGGACCGTAAAAACAGTTTGTGCCTTTTATATAATTGCGCTAAGTCCTGTTCTTTCGTTTCATGGGCCTGCACTAACTGCTCATACCGGTTTTGGAGCTCTCCGTACTTCTGCTGCAGCTGTTCTAAATCTTCTTTTAAGTCCGAAAACGTACGTTCCGTTTCCGATTCTCGTTGTAATTCACGATTCCTCCGTTTAAATACAACAACGGAAAGGACAAGACCTACCGCAAGTACAGCCGTAATAGCGATCGACAGAGTAATATTTTGGAAAAAAAGCAATAAAAGAGATAACACCAGCGCAATACTATAGAAAATCGATACCAGCATAGGTTGTAATGCCTCCAATCTTTCTAATACAGTATAAATATTTATTTCGATTTTGCAAACACCTTTTTTTAAAAAGTATACTTTCGTATAATAGCGCGAATGATCGTTATCGAGTAGTATACTTGTAGAGGATTAGATCGTTATGCACGTTTCTGAAACGCACGAACAAAGGGAGCATATTCTTCTTATCTATGCTTCCCGATTCGAGCGGGCCCTGATCCTTTCGGATTACATTACGAGGAGTTTAGAGAATAAAAATCGGCTGTTGACCTTTATCGACAGCCGCTCCTCTACTATGCTCGACTATCTACTAGACTACCTCGATCCTGCAGTACTCCCCGATTATCTTACCAATGTCCCGATAGAGGAATACCTTTGGGAAAAATCACCGGATATGGACGATCTGTTTCGATTAATTGAACGGGAAATTAAAAAAACGGAAGAAACCGGGTTTAAACAATTGAATGTTATCATAGATATGACTGTTTTAGCCGGGCATGTCCTGGAAAAAGAGCAGTTGCTTCAATTTGAAAAAACATTAGACCACATATATGCCGGCATGCCCGCCTCAGGCATATGTGTTTATTTTTATGAAACCTTTTCTCCGGACTGGGTACAGGAGATCAGTGAACTCCATACAAAAACCATTATTTCGGACTCACTCGTGTTCGAACAGAACGATAACGGTCAAAATCACGGTACTTTTAAAGCGCGCGAATTGGATGAAGTGCTTAAAACAGTCCTGTTCTCACACTTCTACAGACGAAATAAAAAAGCGCATCAAGAACGAATAGCCACCTACAGCGAATACACCACATGGTATCCATCACTGTCCCCTGCTCCCCGGTTTCTCGAGGTAAACAACGATGTTATCTGGATTCTCAACAATAAAAATGTAATTAAATATGTAAGTCCGACGGCAGAACAGAATCTAGGGTTTGCCCCCTCGGCTGTGATCGATAAAACAATCCATGCGGTTTTTGACGCGGATACGGCAAATGTGTTTTCTTCTCTTGCTGAAACAAACGGGCCGGTGGGTATGCCGTTTCGCATCAATCACCTTGTACCTGTCAGTACTGCCTACTCAAAAGAGGTGGATACGCTTTTTACTCCCGTCGTTATAGAAGGTTCGGTTGCAGGCTACATAGCAGCTTCGCGGGACCTTTCACGCTCCTGCATATCTGTCAGACAAAGTAAAACTGAAAGTAAACCGGATAGGGGAAACCCTACTTCTTCCAAAAAAGGAGAAGATACGGCGGGCGGTCTCACTACCCCGAAAGTGCTCAGCGGGGTGAACTTATCTCAGCAACAGCTGCAGAGGTCCGGCTTTTTCCAAATACTCGAAAAACCCCATAAGAACTTACCGAAAAACAAGGGTAATGATGAAGGTGTGATCACAAATCGAGAGTTTGAGATTATTCAGCACTTGATGGAAGGACTGCAGAACAAAGAAATTGCCGACAAAATCAATGTAGCGGAAATCACCGTTAAAAAACACTTAAGCAGCATCTACAGAAAATTGAATGTAAGAAACAGGGTTGAATTGGTGAAGACCTTCAGAGGGAGAGTATAACAATGCTCGTACACAATAGCGTTAAACAAAACCTAAAAGATACAATTCTTATCGTAGAAGACGAAGCAATTGTTGCAGAAAGTCTGCAGCGGAAACTGGAAAAAATGGGGTATACGGTAACAGATGTCTGCGCAAGCGGCGGAGAAGCTTTGGAGAGCATCGAAAGCTTGCATCCGGGCCTCATTCTTATGGATATAAAACTGGAGGGAAATGTAGACGGCATAGAAACCGCTCATTCAATAGGGGACAAATACGATCTGCCCATCGTCTACCTCACTGCTTACGCTGATGAGCCGACGTTACAGAGGGCAAAATTGACCGAACCGTACGGCTATGTATTAAAACCTTTTACCGACCGAGAGCTGCGAAGCAACATCGAAATAGCGTTCTATAAATACCAAATGGAAAAAGAACTCAAAGAGAGCGAAAAACGGCTGAGAAAAATCGTTCAGGAAATGAGAAATGGATTACTCGTTGTTGATAACAACTGGAAGATCAGTTTTGCAAATGAACACTTTTTGGAGATAACCGGGTACACACAAGAGGAGATATACAATCAAGATGTAAGAGTACTTCTCGACCAATCCAATGTGGAAACCGTGTCCAAACTGTGGCAGGACCAAACTATCGTTGGAGAGCGTTCTTTTGAACTTGATCTCAGCAGAAAAGAGCTTACCGCCGCGCGAGTATTGGTTTCTCCTAAATTATACCGGGGGAGCAATGGGGATTTTCAAGGCTGCATTTTCACGGTTACCGAATTACATGAAAAACCCTCCGGACCTTCCAATCACATCGACGTCATTCCCGAATCGCTCCGGCAAGACATCGAAAACAATGTGTATAGTGCTTTACTCATCCAGTTTCACGATTGGAACATTGTGGAAGTAAATGATGCGTTTGTCGAAGCGAGCGGATTTACACGGGAAGAACTCATCGATCAATCCGCAATCCGGTTCGTCAATTGGAAAAAAATCGAAGATATGAACCTGTTTCTTGCTTTGTTGAACAACGGGGAAGATGTGGACGACCGCCCTGTTAAGCTCAGAATCAAAGATGACGAACTGAAAAAATTCCATGCTGCAAAATATAGTATCGAAAAAAACGGTGCTCTTTTTTCCCTTCTTGTATTAAGAAGCCGACAATAACGAATGCCTAGTAAAGACCCATTAAAGATGCTGCCCTATTGCTCCGAAAAAATACTATGGAACGTGTAAGCACCGTGCAGCAATCGTCGACAGCAGTTACCCCCCCGCCAAATATCCGCGGACTGATTGAAATAATCGAAGATATTCGCCATGTTTTTGAAAATTATTTTGATAGGACCTGGTTTGCAGTGCTCATCGACGACCTTCCTATCGACTCGCGGACAATAAGAGAGATTAGAAATCTTATCTATCTGAGATTTTTTCATAGTGGTGACGAACTGTCAATTCGGGAAGGTATTCGGGAACTCGAAACCTTTATCTCCTGTGTCCGCCAGTTTCTCCTTCCGGTAATACGGGACAAAATGGGCATCTCGGGGTTCCCGAACAAAAAAAGTATTCTGGATGAACACCAGAAAATTCTAAGAAAATTCGTTTTGTACGCCTTCCCCCACAACCTGGACACTCTTGCCGAACTTACTGCTGAATTGAAAGAGGCACTCTATTCGAGCTACCCGGAAATTATCCGTCCACAGGTGTAACCAATGGGTTTTTATGCAAGCATATCTGACTATTACGACCGGATCTTCCCTTTTAGTGCAAAACAAATAAATTTTATAACAAAACGGCTCCCTCCTCCACCCCGGAACCTTCTCGATATCGGATGTGCAACCGGCAATCTCGCCCTTGCCCTATCCGAAAAAGGACACGCGGTTACAGGCATTGATTCTGATGCCGAGATGATTTCCGCGGCAAAAATGAAAATGCACCGTTATGTGGTAGAAGCCGGTTTTCCTTCGATAACCTATTTCGGCGGTTTCGATGCATCCCCGCTCGAAGCGACAAGCCTTCCTCTCATTCTTACCGCCGAATTATGAGCTCTTTCACACTTTCAAGCTCAGTTACCGGTTTCTTGCAGGCGAAGTTCTCACAGACGTACACCGTTGTTTTATTATCGATCATCCCATACTGCGCTATATGTGGAACAAGAGATGAAATGTTCTGTTCGCCGTTCGAAGCTCCATCCGGACTTTTTACCAGCACGATCTGTCCCGGCAGATAGGTGTGGTTGAGAAAGTCGAGTATTTTCTTCGTCTGCTCGTCCTGAGGCTTCCCTACTACAACGACTTCTCTCCGCCGGCCTCTGTTCGCCTCTATTCCTGCGAGAAAATAAGTATGCGCGTACGGTACACTCGTTATCTGTTTTGATAAGCTTTTCCCGATCTCTTCTCCGGTCTGCTCATACTCCTGATTACCGGTTAGACGTCCTAACCGGGTGAACAGATCGTACATTACCGAGTTACCGGAAGGAATAGCCATATCCAAGTGCGGTTTTTCTTTTAGAAACAGTTCATCATTTGTGCGGTCAGTAAGATAGAATCCTCCCCGGGCAGTGTCCCAAAAAAGCCGGAGCGCTTTCTCGGCAAGTGTTACCGCCCACTCGAGGTAGAACGGATTAAACGTTGCTTCGAACAACCGAACACAACCCAAACCGAAAAAGGCGTAATCGTCCAGTTTCGCCTCCACCATAGCGGTCCCGTCCCGATACATGTGCAGAAGATCATCTTCGCCCTCTCTCATATTGGAGAGCACGAACTGTGCCGCCTGTTCGGCCCGCTCCCGGAAACGCGGATCGCCAAGCAGTCTATAGCCTGCAGCAAATGCCATAATCATCAATCCGTTCCAGTCTGTAAGTATTTTATCGTCCTTGAAAGGAGCAGAACGGGTTGACCGTAGGCGCTCCAATTTTTTCCGGACCTTCTCCCACTGGTTTTTTTCTGTATTTGTATCAATCGGTCTTTTACGTGAGAAAACGTTGGCCCCTTCTTCTTTGATTGCCGGCTCATGAAAATTTCCTTCCCGGGAAACGGTCACATATTCCTTTAAAAAATCCATCTCTTCCGGTTCGAGTGCATTTTCCAACTCTTTCCAGCTCCATACGTAGTACTTCCCTTCTACCCCCTCACTATCCGCATCTTCGGCGGAATAGAAGCCTCCCTGTTTGTCGGTAAGTTTTTCAGCCACATAGGCACATATTTCCCTTCCGGTTTGTGCAAACAGACCGTTTCCGGTTGCTTCATACGCTTCGAAGTAGGTCATTGCCAAAAGAGCTTGATCGTAGAGCATTTTTTCGAAATGAGGAACAAGCCAGAATCGATCGGTTGAATACCGGTGAAATCCGAATCCTATCTGATCGAACATACCGCCCCGCCGCATTGCAGTGAGAGTGTGAAGCACCATGTTCAGACTCTCTTCATTTCCGGTACGCTTCCAGTAACGGAGCAGAAACAGAAGGTTGTGGGGAGAAGGGAACTTTGGAGCTTCATTGAATCCCCCATGTTTTTCATCGTAATTACTCTTTAAAGCAACAAAAGCCTTATCCGGCACATCATTGCCCGGGAACCTATCCGAGAAATCTCTGGTCTCATTAGCAACGAGCTGGTTCACAATTGATTCGGCCGATTCATCTACTCTTTCCCTTTCATTGTTCCACACCTGGCTGATCCGGGGAATGAGATTGAGCAACCCGACTCTTCCATACGTATCTTCTCTCGGAATATATGTAGCGGCAAAAAACGGCTTTTTTTCAGGAGTCATAACGACAGTGAGAGGCCAACCTCCTGTCCCGGTCAAGGCCTGAACAACATCCATATATACACTGTCAATATCGGGCCTCTCTTCCCGATCGACTTTTATACACACAAATGTCCCATTCAGCAGGGACGCCGCGTGTTCATCCTCAAAAGATTCTTTCTCCATTACATGACACCAGTGGCATGTAGAATACCCGATAGAGAGAAATATCGGCTTATCCTCATGTTTCGCCTGCTCAAATGCCGCATCACCCCACGGTTTCCAGTGGACCGGATTTTCGGCATGCTGGAGCAGATACGGACTCTTTTCATACTGTAATAAATTACCTTTATTCATTACTTAAAAGATAATATATATACGTGCAAAAAATCAAATAGTTTCGAATAAAAAATGTATAAAAACAGTGTTGCATGGAACGTGCAATTTTCGCATAATTATACTGTGGGTCACTACGAGAGGAATATTCTCTATTTTTTTACGCGTGAAAAACATAGCCGTTTTAAAACTCTCAAAGCCTGTAAACTGAGCATCGAGACCCTTTTGCAAACGCTCGCCTACAATACACAAAAAAGTATTGCAGGGAAAAACGATGATTTTTCACCGTTTTTTTCGGCACTCGAGGCAGCACTGCAGGCCGCCTCTACTTCACACCTCCCCTTTCCTTCTTCCGGCAGGCATCAAAACAGAGAGACCGATCCGATAGAAATTGTATTACCTGCCTCCTTGAGAAACGAAATTTTTTTTCCTCCGCGGATCGTAGCGGACGTGGTATTCAACAAACTGTATATATCACTCCGCGGAGAAGAAGACAGCAGAGAACTCGAGAACTCGGTAAAGAGATACTTGTTCGACTGTATTGATTGTACGGTTTGGCAGCTGCTCATAGGTGAGAGAGCAGCGGAGCTTCTCGAGTCCGGGGCGGGTGATCTGCGCGTTTTAAGAGAGACCCTCCTCTATAAAAGAGTGCAGTCGAACAGGAAAAACGGCACGAAAGTTTCCGGCTCGACTCTATTTACAACAAATAAACTACTGAAGGCCGTAACCACAAAACTTTTAGCGCGGGGCGAAGAGCAACAAGGCATGTGGTACGGGCAGTTCCAGGCACTGGACTTCCGTCTCTCTTATCGCGTGTTCTCGTTGCCGGCAGTAGATGTGTACAAGTGGTATAAAACCTTCCTGCAGACCACCCGCCGCACTGCCGCTGCCGTGAGCAGGTCCATTCGAACACTTGCAGACATTCTAAGCCGCTTTACAGAAAAGATTACCAGTCTCGCCACTATTGTGTCATCCGTCGGATGGAAAACAGCATTCCAACTCGTGCTCATACCTGTCCTCCTCCTGGTAATCGTCGGGGAAACATCACCGGTCTTTTATCCTAAAGAGGACAAAACGAAAAACCGATCAGCCCTTTCTTTTGATGCAACTGTCGAACTCGAGAAAGCACGTGCTCAACCGATTGCTTCAACGCACGGTGGACCAGTCTCGGTCGAGAACGGCCTGAACTTAGTAGCTTCTTATCAGGGAAAGAGCGCCGTACTAGAGGGGATGGGCATCTACTATTTCGAAGACAGTACTGTGAACTTCGGCAATAAAATTCATCTTACTTTTGATGACGGGCCGAACCTCGCGGTCATCGATGAAGAAGAGAACATAACAGTTACCGAAAGAATACTCGATATTCTCAAACCGCTGCATATTACGGCAACTTTTTTTATAAATGGGAAAAACCTACTGGATGAGCATGGTCGTCCTTTACTTCTTGCCGAGAGAGTAATGGACAGGATGATTAGAGAGGACCACAGTATAGCCAACCATTCCTACAGTCACCATAATCTTTCCGGAGGGGACTATAACGACGGGGAACATGATATAGAAGAGATAAAAGAAGAAATAATCCGTACCCAAACGGCGTTGGATGCATTGCTCGGGTATCATTATCCGATGCGCTATTTCCGTCCTCCCTATGCGGAAGCGGGCCGCAATGAAAAGGTAGATCAAGCAGTCCGAGAGCTGGGAATGGAAATGATAATTTTCCAAATAGACAGTTTTGATTACCGCATGCAGAGTGCGAAAAGACTTGACGAGTTGACAATCCTCAATAAAATTGAAAAATCGATAGAGAAGTCGACAGGTGGGGTGGTGCTCCTGCACGACAGAGAAAAGACTGCAGCATTACTACCGGATATTCTGCGTACTTGTACTACTACAGAAAATGAAGCAGGTATATTCACACAATCCTCCCTCTTCGAACTTTTGAGAATGAAATACGGGCTTTTAAAGGATTTTTAATGCGGATTGCCAATAGTTTACTAAACCAATGTGCAAAAGCATTAGCGGAATCGATGGACCCACACACCATGTGCATGATCGCAAAAAAGCTGATCCCCGATTATGATATATACGAGAGGACCGGTTATCCGACAAGTATTGCAATTCCGAACCTCGAGGTCGCAAACCAGATCGTCACCGATGCATCAGTAAGTGGACTTTTTCCCAATTTGGTAAGTTATCTGATCGAAATTCAGGAAAGCGGACATATGGGGAGGAAATATCCGATATCGTATCTGAACAACATTATCCGCGGCGTCTATGAACTCGGATTTGTTTACGACAAAGAGAATGAGATGTTTGTCGAAAACTCACGGTATCGGCAGACCAGAAATTGGGGCGCTCTTCAGAAGGGGGATGAGTACACAATAGCGTTTCTGCGTGTTGATATTGCAGGCAATACCTCTTTGGTCCGGCAGCACTCTCCCACAGAAGTCAAAAAAGCGTATGATGATTTGCGCACCATCGTTCAGAATTCTACAGTGAAGCGTAACGGAAGAATATGGTCGTGGGAAGGTGATGGGGGCTTGGCAGCTTTTTTCTTCTCCAACAGGCATCTGCTCGCCACATTGGCGGCAATGGAGATTATCCATTCCATCTTTTTATACAATTGTATTGACAATAAACTCAAGTCTCCTCTCAAAGTCCGTATTGCGGTCCATTCCGGCTCCTTCGAATACACGGAAAAGGAAGAGGAACTGTCAAAAAGTGATACAATCAAACGTATATTGGAAATAGAATCTACCCAGACAAAAATGAATTCGATTACCATCAGCCCGGTAATAAAAGTTATGCTCGATGAAATCGTATCGAACAAGTTTTTGCCGATCAACAGTAAAGGGGACAGAAAACTTTACGCGTATGAATTGGAATGGGAGCCGGTATGACAATAATTCTTTATTCCGATAACGATACGGTCATAAAAAAGTTTGATTCGCTCGGCAGGGCCCGCAATTTTGATTTTTCCGTAAAACCGGTTTCCGAACTGAAAGATGCCGTAAAAAAACAAAATAGTGACACCATTTACTATCTCGACATTTCAGCTCCCGGATGGCGCGACCAAACAAAGCTCGTCCGTTTTCTAGCGAAGCAAGACAGTTCACGCATTGGGATTATTGATAAAAACGGAATCATCAATGACCCGGCCGCACTTTTTCATGCAGGAGCAATAGATTATATCGGCCAAACGATTCTCAAAAAAGGAATCCCTTCAAAACGGATAAAACAGATTCTCAAATATGCAGATACACACAAAATTGTTGGTACAGAGGTTGCGGAAAAAGATACTCCTACTATCTATTCGGGAAAAGATTGGAAAACTATAAAACCGGGCAAAGAATATACGTTCTGCTTTATGTTTACCGAACTGGATCTGCACGCTGATTGGGAAAAGAAATCCGGTAAATATCACCTCGATAAAGTTGGTACAGATTTTCACAATTTCATCGAACGACGGGTTTCGCCGATGAATGGAAACATCTGGATTTGGGACCAATTCGGCGGCCTGGTACTTTTCCCGTTCGATGGACACACGTGCGATCCAATTCTGGAATGTTTTAAAATAATCCTCAACAGGACCATTATAAGCACAGAGGAGTTTCCACATGATATCCTGCTGTCCTACCGCATCGTTCTCGATATCGGGAACACGGTATATAGAAAGCGGGGTGATACTGGAACAGTCATTTCCGATACCGTAAACTCTCTCTATCATTTAGGAAAGCGGTTTGCCAAACCCGGCAACTTTTACCTCACAGAAACGGTGCTGCCGCATGTACCTCCAGGAATTGCAGACTACTTTTTGTACGCCGGCGAGTTTGAAAGGAAAAAACTCTACAGAATGCTTCTGCCGAAATCATGACGGAACTAGTATTTATACGGTATTCTTTACATTCTTTATTATTTAGAATACGTTTCAGTAGAGGAGAGATGGTATGAAGAAAGCTTTATGTGTTCTCATGTTAGCCGCAATTGTAGCCGGTCTCAGTTTTGCCGGTGGTTCAGTAGAAGCAGAGCCCGTTGTTGACAGTGAAGGGTATACAACGGTTGAGACTGCAGGTGTCATGTTCAAATGGAAGATATCGGGCGGCAATGCCGAGTTTATTGTACACGCACCGACACAAGGATGGATTGGGGTCGGTTTCGATCCCTCTAATGCCATGAAAGATGCCAATTTCATTATCGGATATGTTGAAGGGGGAGAACTTTTTATCGAAGATCATTTCGGTGATGGTGCTTTCTCGCATAGACCTGATACGGAGTTAGGCGGGACAAACGATATTATCGAATATACCGGAAAAGAAGACAGTTCCGGTACGGAGATAACATTTACAATTCCGCTTGATTCCGGGGATTCTTACGATACAAAACTCGAGAAAGGGCGGGAACATGTTATTCTCGTCGCCTATGGTCCGGACCGAAGTGACAATTTCAAAACCAAACATCCAAAACGCATCAGTTTCTCCGTGACCTTATAACGGCAATCACCGCTATATGAAATCGTATATCGCGGAAAAAAAAGAACGCATAAGCAGATACCTCAATGATTTTATCAGCAGTTACGGTCCTACTCTGCAGTCAATCCATCCGATAGGAGAGAGCTTAAGCAGTAAACTCCTCTCGTTTACATTGAAGGGTAAAATGATCAGAGGAGCTCTCGTCTGCCTCGGGTACGAACTATACTCTTCTCCGAATGAAGATATCACGACCCCGCTCGGTGCGGTGCAAGAATTATTTCAATCCGCACTTCTCATCCATGACGACATCATGGACCGTGACAAGCACAGAAGAGGTTCTCCATCGATATATGCCGAGTATATCTCATTTGCCGATCAAGAAAAACTTTCCGACCCTGTCCACACGGGAGAAGCGTTAGGGATTTGCGCCGGCGATATCGCCTACTTCTTGGCCTTTGAAATTCTATCAAAAAACAACCTTCCAAACCAGAGTATAATCCGCCTGCTTACACTCTGCAGCAGAGAGTTGACTCTTGTAGGGGTGGCCCAAATGGTAGATGTTCTGTGGGGGTCGGACAGCAAAGTTCGGTCTGTCGACGAGATTATCCACCTGTATACGTATAAAACGGCCCGCTATACGTTTTCTCTTCCTCTTATGGCCGGGGCGATGTCTGCAGGAGAAAACGATGAAACGATTTCATCCCTCGAGAGTATTGGAACACAGCTGGGAATATTGTTTCAAATCAAGGATGATGAACTGGGGATGTTCGGCGGGAAGGAAACGGTAGGAAAACCAATAGGCTCGGATATCCGCGAAGGGAAAAAAACACTCTACTATCATTATCTTATAAACAGTGGTGAAGGGGAGGAAAAACAGCATCTTCTCTCCCTGTTCGGCAACAAGGATATCACCACGGAGGATATCGAGTTTATTCAAAAACGAATCGACCGGCTCGGAATAAAAGAGAAAGTGGAAACTACAGTGAAAACCATTGCCGAAGAAGTGCGTGAGCGGATAAAAATGCTTGCATGCCGGAATGAAGAAGCTCGAGGTTTATTGATGGACCTTCTTACATACAGTCTCGAACGGACTCGATAACGTGTCCGTTACACGACAACAAACCGCAGACCAATGAAAAATAACGCCTGTATAAGTACGTATATCGGCGGATAATTACTCTTTATGCGAAGATTAAAAGCAAAAAAACCGAGACCTGCTCCAAACCCGATAATAAACCACGCAAGGTAGTTTTGGAACGGGACCGAATTACCAATCCACTCCCAATAACCGAGGGCCATCGCTATCGGTTCCATGAGCCAATCAAAAACAACGCCGCCGCACGCAGTCAGGAAGGCGGCCAATACCCGGTTCGAAATAAATCTACCTACGAAAGAGGCAATACCGAATACAACGATGGTCCAATTAAATCCGATTACCAGAGGGACACCGAGTATCTTGGCCCCCAAAACATCGCCATAATAGTATTCACCGAAAATACTTCCGGTTGCCACTCCCGCAGCCTCGACGGCAAATGTTGCCAAAAAAGTGACGACCGACCAGCCGAGAAACAGCTTCCCCCCTTCCAGAAGCCCTGCACCGAAAATAAACAATCCAAAAACAAGAAGCACAGAAGGGGTCACGATCAGCATCAACGGATAGGTTAGAGGGAGAGCATGCCAGAGGATACCCATCGCATAAAAAGAGGCGAGAATAAAGATAATAATTTTTTTATGGGAATACACCTCTTTGAGCAGATTGACGAATCTGTTTTTACCCTTGCCCTTCTCCATGATCAATAGCCTCCTCTGCTGTTTTTAAAAACAGTAACCAGAATACGGAGTTTCGAAGGTTTAACTTTTTTTTCATAAACAACGAGCGGATTTTCCCTGATGACGGACGCTGTCCAGCCGTACATATCCGCTGCGGTCTTGATAGGGATGAGATAACGGCGGGGAATATACCGGTACCCCTGTTCAGCCTCCCTTTGCCATATATAATACAGATCAATATTTTTGCGAACAAACGAGGTGAAACGTTTTGTTTGGGAATCCGTTGAGATTACATCTCTTTTCCGCAGGGATGTCAGTCCTGAGCCGGAGAGGGGAAGATACGTCCTGCCTAATGATATGTCCTCATCGATGTCTCTGATAAAATTGATATACTGCATTGCCCTTCCCAACATTTTCGCTGCATAATGGGCCTCGTAGGGCAGGTCCATAATGCGTGCCATATACAGCCCGATTACCTCCGCGGAACCGTACATATAACGGAGTGTTTCTTTAAGCGTGGTGTATTCTGTTTTCGTCAGGTCCATTTCCATAGAATCGAGAAACCCGTCCGTCCATGCCGGATCAAATCGTTTTCTTGCTGCGAGGGCCACGAACGAATCGATTATAACATCACCGCTGGGTGTTCCTTCGAGCGCCGCTTTATACCGGTTTCGAAAATCATAAAACCCGCGAGGGTCTTGCGGAATATCGTCGACGAAATCATCAGCCGTGCGGACAAATGCATAGAGAATAAAGACATCATTGCGAACCGATTTAGGGAAAAAGAGACTGCTGTTGAAGTACGTCTTGCTCCCTCTTTTGAATTTTTCCTTTTGAATTTTTTCAACTGCCACTGTCTATCACCTTCTTAGTAAGAATTTTCACCAATCGAGGCCTGTTGTACCGTTGAATCATAATAAAGGGAAGATTCAATACCACTACGAGGGGAAGCATAATTATCACTCCGAGAGGAGGGTTCCACAAAAAAAAGAGCGGCAAGAAGAGAATGATAACCCAGTGGACGAACTCGGCTCTACAAGTCTCTTTTGCAAACGTCTCTAGATAGCCGACAGTTCGTGTGTCCGCCTTTCTCTTTACAAATCCGCCCCTAAACACTCCTCCTCCTTCGGGCAGATAGTCTTTCCACACTTTAATCCTAAAAACGTTCTCGTAGATCTTCCCCTCCCGCTCGAAACCAAAAGGGCGGAAAAAAGCAGAATGGTAATCAAAAAGATACAGCGGAATTCGATGGATGAAAAACCCGGCAGAGAAAATAACTAAAAACCAGCCGAGAGAATTGGCGAAAATCAAAGCCGCTGCACTCTTTATATCGATTACCATAATCGGTCCGCTACCGCCTCAGATAAATAATTCTGCCCTTCCATCGCACCTTTCCTATAACCGCAGTTAATATAATAGAAATGAAGAACAGGAGCAAAAAAAAGAGGAAATAAAATGGATAGAATAGTGCTGTAGTAAAGAAAAAACGCCCCACCCGCCTTAAAAGCAGATGAATTTGGACTACATATGCGCCGCAGGTGATAAGTGCTGCAGCCAATAACCAATAGTCGGGAGTAAGAGCGGTAAACAGTACCGCAGTAATAGAGTTTATGATTCCGGTAAACCAGAAAAAAAGAAGAATTACCGATAAAAACCCGGTCAAAGTGGCACCTGCAGCCATGTTTTTCGTCCATCCCTCAAAGAGCTGCCGTACACCTCCCGGATACATACGGAACTTCATCTCGCTCATCCCCATAAACGGGGTCACCTGGTTTCCTTTTTTTAAAAACTGTTTCGCGAGCGCTACATCATCGACTACTTGATCACGGACAGCCTTATGGCCCCCGGATTCACTATAATCTTTCTTAGAGCATACCATACACGGACCAAAACTCCCTTTTCTGCCTGCTGCCGCCACTGATACGATGTTGAAAAAAGCGGAACACTGTTCATAGAACTTTTCCGTAATATGCTTCGGCTGGACCGACACCAGTCCGCCGTGCTCCAGCCATACCGACCTGAGCGCGGAAACGGCATCTTTTCCGCACCATACATCTGCATCAATGAAGAGCAGCAGATCATGCATTGCCGCATCGGCACCGGTCCAGCAGGCCCACGCTTTCCCGGTCCAGTCTTCCGGTTTTGACGGTACATGTATCACCCTGCAGCCGTATTTCTCTGCAATCTCAGCGGTCCTGTCCGAAGAATTGTCATTGATCACGATGATCTCATCCGGAGGGTCGGTCTGCTTATTGAGGGAATCGAGCAGCCGGGGAAGCACCTGTTCTTCATTGCGCGCCGGAATGATAACCGAGACCGGGGACTGAGTGCTCCGCGGGGGGTGCTCGGAAAGACGTTTTACTCCGACAAATAAAAACCATCCGGCGATCCAATAACCGACGGCAGACCAGAACGAAAGCATCCCAAGCGTGGACATACTATTCCGTGCCCATCTCGTCTTTTATTCTCTTCGCCACTAACTCGGAGCCTATAAGCTGCATGGGCATGCCGATGCCCGGCTGGGTATAATGGCCGGTATAGTAGAGATTGGGGACTTTTTTACTTCGATGTGACGGCCTCAACAGTGCTGTCTGGAACAAGGTATGAGCAAGCCCGAGCGAGGAGCCTTTATAGATATTATTACCATCGATAAAGTCCCGATGGCTTATAATTCTTTTGTATGCAATATGAGAACGAATCTCCTGTCCGGTCAACCCTTCGAGGTGGACCAATACGTTCTCCGCGTACCGTTCGCGGAACTCATCAGGATCATCGAGCCCGGGGGCTACCGGAACAAGTATAAAAAGGGTCTCTCCTCCTTCTGGACAAAGAGTAGTGTCCGTTTTGGAAGGCACCCCCACATAGTACGACGGATGTTCAGGCCACGATTTCTCGTCAAAGATCATCCGGAAATTACCTTCCCAATCTTCAACAAAAAAGAAATTGTGGTGCATAAGATTTTCGACTTTTTTTGTCAACCCGAGAAAAATGAGAAACGTGGAGGGGGCCATTACCCGTTTCTTCCAATACGTATGAGAATAATTTGCATACGGTTTGTCGAGGAGGGTCGTATCCGTATAGTGGTAATCTACCGAGGAGAGCACAATATCCGCCGAAATAAATCCTTTATCGGTAGTAACCCCGGTGGTTTTCCCATCAGTGACTTCGATCTTTGTTGCGTTCTCACTGAACCTGTATGTTACCCCCTGCTCTTCTCCGAGTTTGTGCAGTGCTTCCACCATACTCCCTATTCCGCCCATGGGATAAAACACCCCCTGCGTCAGATCGGCATGACTCATCAGGGAATAGAGCGCCGGAGTCTTGTAGGGACTGGAGCCTAAAAAAACGGTGTTAAACCCGAGAACTTTTCGGGCCTCACTACTAGTAAAATACTTATTCATAAAAGCATCGAGGCGCCGAAATATATTTAATTTCAACCCGTCCCGGAGTACACGCATATTCAAAAACTGAAAGAACCCGGTAAACTCACGATAGAGAAACTCGTTTACGGCAATAGAGTACTTTACCGCGGAATTTGCAAGATAGCGGTCGAGTTTCTCACCGCCGTCGGGCTCGAATAAATCAAAAATTTTTTTGTTTGCTTCACGATCGCGAGAGAGCGTGACGTTCCCCTTTCCTTCGAAGAAAACCTGATACGACGGATCAAGCTCAACAAGCTCATAATAGTCGGAAATATTTTTATCAAAGAGTTCAAAAAAATGTTCGAATACTTCCGGCATGAGATACCATGTCGGCCCCATATCAAAGACAAACCCATTCTCTCTTGCCACCCGGGCAACTCCGCCCGGAACTGAGTGTTTCTCAACGACGGTTACGGCATACCCCTCCCTGCCGAGCAATGCTGCAGAAGAGAGCCCTGACAAACCGCCTCCGATAATAACAACTTTTTTTCCCATATAGTTCTCCTAACACTTTTTAAACACGTTTCTCATAGCGAAATGTAATCACAGTGAGAACAAAAAAGATCATGCCCATGACGAGGAGCCAAAAAAGGGGGCGCATAATAGTTTCAATACCGTACCCTAATACAAGGGTAAAATAGACGGCATTTGAAAGATGCCACGCCGGATTTATTTTGGTGATCCAGGTCAGATAGGGAGGAAGTACTTCTAAAGGGACGAAAATACCGCAGGTAAACAGAAACAGGATAGTGAGGATCTGTGCCACGGCAATAGCCGATTCGACCGATTGGAGAAGGCCGGAGAGAAAGAACCCAATTACGGCGAGGGTCGTCGTGCCTAACAGAAAGGTAATCGCAAAAGCGAAAACGGACGGGTTAAGACGAGCACCGAACAACAGCGAGGCCACAGCTAAAAGAAGGAAAAGCTGGGTCACTCCGAAAATAATCCGCTGAATGATCACGCTGATTGTAAATTGGCTTTTCCGCAGCGGAGAGAAGGCAAGCCGTGTTAAAAATCCCTGTTTTCTGTAACTGATAATCGTCTGCGGAATTGCCGTAAAGCAGTTCATCATCATAGCAATTCCGATTATTCCTGAAAGAAGATAGTAGATGTATCTGAGAGGCCGGCCTCTGTTTTCGAGGAGCTCGATCCGATAGGTAACGGGGACCCGCCCCCTTATAATCCTCTTAATTGAATCAAGTGTTGATTTTCCCAGAACCGAAGAAAGAACGGACTGAAAAGGTTTGTTTTTTTCAGTGACATAGACGGTATAGGAATCTTCATCTTCTCCGCTCGTGATGAACGCGTAGATTTTGTTCTCCGCTAGCGCATCCAATCCTCTTTGCTTGTTTGCCGTAACCGTAGTGACGGTTTCACTCTCCTCGAGTGATTTCATGACAAACCGGTTGAAAGATTCGGACTGTTGAGACAACACTTCGTCAACACCGATTGTGATAGAACCGTCTCGCACATCGGTTTCTCCGAGGAGAACACCGAAGAGAATGAACATAAATACCGGAAAAAGCAGTATCCAGAAAATGGAATCTCGCGAGCGAAACTCCTGAAGAAAAAACGATTTGGAAAGATGGAAAATGATGCTCAGACCCTTTTTCATGGCCTACACCGTTATCCCTTCCTTCGGGTAATCCGGATAGTATGATCCTGTTTTTTGAAGGAATACATCTTCTAATGTCGGCAGTTCAACCGACAACTCTTCGACCTCTATGGTGTGGGCTTCAGCAATAGAGAAAATTGTGCTTAAGTCCTGTTTTACATGGAAACTCGGGATCGAAATAGTGCCGAGTTGATTCCGGATATATGGAAAAGCCTCCTCGAGTTCGGTCAACAATCCGTTAGCACAGCTGCTGCATGAAAAAACAACACGTTTCTTCAGTCCGGAATCAAAGATAAGCCGTTTCGGGGAATCGAGTGCTACGATCCTGCCTTCATATAAAATTGCAACACGGTCTGAAAGGGTCTCGGCTTCATCCATATAGTGGGTGGTAAAGAGAACTGATTTACCCATCTCCCGTAGGTTTTTGATTATTTTCCAGATCTGTCTGCGGGCGTTTGGATCCAGTCCTGTTGTCGGTTCATCCAAAAAAACGACTTCCGGATCATTGATGATGGCAAGAGCAATTTCCAACCGCTTTTTTTGCCCCCCGGAGAGCTTTCTCACAAGAGAATCTTGTTTCTCCGCGAGACCGACCAAACCGAGCACTTTGTCCGGAACAGCCCCCTTTTTATAGAAAGAACGAAACAGCTGTACTGCTTCTCTGCAGGAGAGATTATTCATTGGCTGGGAATCCTGAAGCTGCACGCCTATTTTCTCTTTTATCGCCTGTTCTCCGGGATTCCCTCCCAGAATTGAAAACCGGCCGCTTGAATATTTCCGTATACCTTCCATAATTTCCATAATCGTCGTCTTTCCCGAGCCGTTCGGTCCGACAATCGTAAACACTTCTCCCGGGTAAACCTCGAAGCTCACACCTTGCAGGGCCTGTTTTTTTCCGTAATATTTCCGGAGATTTGCAACTGCTACCATGCTTTTAGCAGCTTGTTTTGAATTCGTAATCATCAGTTGACCTTACTCGAGATAATAAAAAAAGAGTAGCACACCTTGGGTCCCGGAGCAAGCTAATACTCTTAGATTGCTCTTAGATTGCCATTTTCTTGATTTTTTTTCTCATGCGGGATAGGGTATGAGTATCCAACTATCGGAGGACAAGAGACGGGCTATGACGAGAGCTGAGGCTAAGAAAAATGCATATAACAAATTCTTCGAAGAACATGATGCAAAGGGAGAACTGCAAATTTCCGAAATAGAAGCAGTAAGAAAACTCAAGAATTTCGGCATTTCTGCAGGAGTGGATAGGCAAAAGAGAAAATGGATCGTACTCGACGGAAAAAGTCCGGTTAACTCAATTATCCTCGGTCTATGCAAACACCTTCAAAAAAATTATAACTATAATTATTGGAACAAAAATAAATAATATGAAAACGACAGACTATATTCGCTCACTCTACTCAGACGAAAATGTGACTATCCGGGAAAAAGCTCTCTCCCTTTTTATTTTGGCGATCATCCTCGGCATCGGCTTTCTGGCCCTCGGCGGCATACGGCTTGCCACCGGCTCTATTCTTATGGGTGTACTCGAGATCTGTGTGACCCTTATTCTCGTTCTCTTTATCTTCGGCATTCTAAGAAAGGCATTTCGGATTGTAAGCTCAGGGACCATTCTCCTTTTTTGTCTTGCCGGGGCCGGTCTTTTCTTTGTCCGTGACATAACCAGTCCGCACGATGTCTATATCCAAGCCACCTACATGATTCCTGTTTTCGTCACAGCACCGCTTCTAGCCTACGCCCGGTGGCAGGTTATTGGTGTTGTCGGATTTGGAGTTGCAGTCCACTCGGCCCAGTTTTTTCTGCGAATACGGCCGGCCCTTGAACAGATACAGTATACCGGAGAGGCCCTTACGGAGTTTCTCGTTTCTCTGCTTCTTATGATTTTTGCCGGTGTTTTTATTTTCCAAATTTTCAGAATGCAGATGCAAAGTCTTGCTTCCATAAACCGGCAGGCGCAGAAAGCAAACGAACAGTACAGCACGTTAAAAGAGTTGATTGAGTCGATGGGTGAGGCATTTAATATGGGAGAAAAACTGCAGGAGCAGGCAAAAAATAATGAATCAATTGCGGCTGATATTTCCGAACATCTCACCTCGATGTCTACGAGTATTTCCGACCTTCTCAAAAGCGTTGATAACGCTGCCTCGGCACAGGAGAAAATCGGTAATTCCAAAGAGTCGATGAAAGCCGTCACCGAAAAGCAGACCGAAGTGATCAGCAGTTCCTCTGCTGCTGCCGAGGAAATTACAGCTCAGGTGGCTTCGATTACAAATTCTGCGGAGCAAAAACAGTCGGTTATCGACGAGCTGGTCGAAGTCTCTGAGAGGGGAACTGACACCCTTCATGAAATGGTCACCTCTCTGCGCTCGGTGTCCAAATCTTCCGAAAATATCATCGAAATTATAACTGTAATCGAACAGATCGCGGACAGGACAAATATGCTCGCCATGAATGCGGCCATCGAGGCCGCTCACGCCGGAGAATATGGTCATGGTTTTGCGGTTGTAGCGGAAGAAATCCGTAAACTCGCGGAAGAGAATAACGACAACTCCCAAATGATCCGTTCGACACTCGAAGAAAGCAGCACACTGATAAACCGGTCGGTACAATCCAGTGAGAAAATGGGGTCGGTATACGGAAATATCATTATGAAGATTACCGATGTCCGGAATGCCCTCTTAGAGATCGTAAGCGGCATGCAGGAACTGAAGGAAGGGCAGGCCCAGATCGAAGAAGCAGTCGGCCAGATTACCGATGTCAACAGAGAGGTAACCGGCTCCCTGTCCGGCATGGAAGAGGATATTAAGACAGGATCTATGAGTATGACCTACATCGGGGCAACCGTGGAGACTGTGCAGGAACAGATTACAACGTTAACCGAACTGGCGGAAAAAGTTGTAAACGAAGCAAGTAAACTGAGCAGTATCGGAGCTGAAAACATCGAAAACTTCCGAGAACTTACTCTCCATATGCGCTCACTTCAGAACGGAGAGGTTTAGTATGAAGGTTCGACATCATTCTCACTATAACTATCGAAAAAGAAGCAGACCGGTTCAATATGCTTGCGACCACAAGTACCATGACCGTACTCGCCGTCTTCGATGCTCTCTGTATAGCTCTCATGCAGGAGACAGGGTTTACCCGTGAACAATTTGCAGTAATCCATCCCGGAGGAGAGGTCGGGAAACGGCTTCTTGACGAACAGAGATAGGGGATGACGGTGCGCTTTGCAGCACCGGTTACACGATTTGGGCTTCGAACGGGGCCAGTTTCTCAAGATTATGCCGGGTGAGTATGTCTTCGATCCTGGCAAGGTCCTCGGCAGTAAGGGCGCGGTCACCGGCTTTTCGAGGTGCCTCGATTTGCTCGGGGTTTTTTATTCCTATCAATGCGGTAGTCACTTCTCTGTTTCTCAGCACCCACGCGATCGCAAGCTCGATGAGGGTCCATCCATTATCAACAGCAACTGCTTTCAACTCATCAACAGCATCGAGATATCGATTAAACGTTTCTCCTTTATACTGGGCAAACTCCGAACGCTCATCATCAGAGGCAAAACGGTGGCTTCTGTTATACTTGCCTGCCAAAAAGCCTTTGGCAAGAGTACTGTGCACCATAATCCCCACTCCGTGTTTGCTGCAGAACGGGACAAGCGCTTTTTCAGCAGATCGAAGAAACATATTGTAATTGATTTGATTCGAAACTACCGGTGCCGCCTCGAGGGCACGCTTCATATGTTCCACCTTGAAATTGGAAACTCCGATATGTTTTAGTTTTCCTGCTTCCCGGAACTTGTATATCGCTTCCAACGTCTCTTCTACCGGAACAGTATCGTCCCAAAAATGGATCTGGTAGAGATCGATATACTCGACACCTAAAGCACGGAGGCTCTTCTCGAGTGCTTTTTCCACCCCTTTGGCACTCATATCGAAACTTACCTTAGTAGCTAAAAAATACCGTTCCCGGTCAATGCCTTTCAGGGCCTTTCCGATTCTCTGCTCACTCGAACGGTACGCCTCCGCCGTGTCGATAAGTGTAATACCCTGTTCAATTGCCTCCCGCACGGTACGGACCGCAGTATCCTCGTCTACAGCACCCATCCCGCCGCCGATCGGCCATCCTCCGAATCCGATCACCGGAACCTCCGGGCCCTGCTTTCCTAATCTTCTTTCGTGCATGTTTTTCCTCCTCGATAAAACGATGGTATCATACTTTTCAGAGTAACAAAAATTTATTTATTTTGCAAAAAACCCACATGGCCGTATATTTATTAATACTATGCGGTATATTTTTTTGCTTTTACCATTATTTCTCGTTACCGGAGGATTCATGTTTGCAGAAGAGAGCGCTCACTATAACAGCGACCTCGACTATGCCCAGGTGCTCCATGTTGCTGCGGAAAAAGAAAGCAGCGGCAACTGGTCATTCACTGTAAAGGTGCGCCATGCGGACACCGGATGGGACCATTACGCCAATCTGTGGGAAGTAGTCGATACCGAAAACGGCGAGGTGTTAGGCTCGCGTGAGCTGCTTCATCCCCATGTAAACGAACAGCCCTTTATTCGAAGTGTAGGGGGCGTCTCTATCCCCGAAGGAGTCGAACAGGTAACGGTGCGGGCACGCTGCAATAAACACGGTTTCGAAGGGAAACAAGTCGTGGTGGATTTGACCCAACAATCGGGCGATGATTTTACAGTGGGCCGCTGATCTATCCGTTAATCGGCCTGTTACTCTGTATACGAAGCCCACGCTTCTTCCGACTCCCAAATAGTCACCTCCATTTCGATAAACGGTTTGGGGTCGACTCCGTGCTGTTCCAGCCCCTCAGAGAGTTTTCGGTGCAGATAGAGGGCGGTATTCTCAACCGACGCTTGGCGGTTGTGAAAAAACGGTAAATCGTTTAGGAGCTTCTCCTTATGCTCCGCGAGAAAGCCCTCGAGAAGCTCTTCCATGAGCGCTATATCTACGGAGAACCCATTCTCATCGAGGTCCTCAGTTGCCACACGCCAGTAGACGAGGTAGTCGTGACTGTGGGCGACGGTCTCTTCGTCAAAATCGCCCCGCAGAAAATGACGTGCTAGAAACTTCTTTTTTACTCCTGCCTGAAACATCCTGTATACCCCCTCGTATTGCATTAGACAGCAAGCTTTTTTACGGTGTGAGTACCACCTGAATCGTCTCTTCCGGTCTCTTGTCGATCAACTCGAAGGCCTTTCCCGCCTCATCAATCGGGTACGTATGCGTTATAAGTAGTGACGGTTTTATGTTCCGTATCAAATCCCAGACGAGTTCCATCCTCCTCGTTTTGTCCCACCGCGGAAAAAGCAAGGGTGAGATCGTGGAAACCTGACTGCTTATGACCCGCAGCCTTCTCCGGTGAAAAGCCCCCCCTAATTGAGCTTCGACGGTTTTTGTGCCGTACCAAGAAGCTTCAATTAAGGTCCCTTCTCGTACAAGGGCATGTATCCCCGTTTGGAAACCGGAGGTGGTCCCGGTGACATTGATCGCCTTATCAGCCCCTCTCCCGGATGTAGCGGAGAAAACCGCTTCGCGCACATCACCTGCACCAGGGTCGATCACGGTTGCCCCTAACCGCCGGGAAGCTTCCCGCCTTTTTTTATACGATTCGACAGTAATAACCTGCCCATAATGAGACCGGGTCAGTATCGATGTGACGAGCAGCCCGATTAAGCCCTGACCGACAACCAGTATATTTTCTCCTAATACCGGGGCACAATCCTGCACGATCCCTGCCGCCGTCTCCATGCTTGCACAAAACAGTGCGTCCCTGCTTTCTATTTCTTTTGGGATTTCGATATAGTTATTCTTAGAAAGATAAAAGGCGGTTTGGTGGGGATAAAAACAGAACACCCGTTTCCCGCTCTCGGTTATACCGACATTGATATAGCCGTATTTTAACGGGTAATGAAAGGAACCGATGAGTGCGGGCAAATTTTCATCGAGGAGACTTCCCTCTTCGATTTCCCCCCGATAGAACAGGAGCTCGGTACCATGGCTTATCCCCATCACCTCGGATCGGATGAGTTCCTGAAAGCCTTTCTCCTCCGAGTCAGGAGAAATCTTCTCGCTCCTCGTTTCTACTTTTCCAGGGGCGGTAAAATAGACAGCTTGCGCTTTCTCAGCTTCCATTTGCCCTCCCGTCTCTTCCACGTACATTTCCGCCTCCAAAGTACAATTCCCAGGCGGAATCGTGACCGTACCGGCGAAACCGTGTTTTATAGGGCCTAATCGCCTCTCCGAGAACAGTTATTTCTAAATCCCCAATCGAGGGAATACCCGCACCTAGCAAAAAGGGCGCGGTAATGACGATCATTTTATCGACTAAGTTCTCTTTTACAAAAGCAGTTATGACTCTCCCGCCCCCCTCTACAAACAGCGTTTTAATTTGTAATTCGTCGAGGCGCCGGAGGCAGCGGGCAAGATCGATCCTCTCCGATTGAGCATTCCACGCTCCCGTTTCGATCTGAATCCCGTGTGTTTGCAGCGCTGTTCTTTTTTTCTCTGATATGTGTTCACAGGTAAAGACAATCGTGGGAACCGCTGCAGCTGTTTCAACGATACGGGAACCGAGGGGGATTCGAAGGTTTGAATCGAGGATGACCCGGACCGGATTTCTCTTCTTTTTCTCCCGGCCGCCGACCCTGCAAGTAAGGAGCGGATCGTCGGTTAATACCGTTTCGATACCGACCAGTATTGCATCATTTATTTTTCGAAGCTTGTGGGCCAACCGAAGTGTTCTCTTTCCGGAAATGTATTGTGAATCGCCCGTCTTTGTCGCTATTCTTCCGTCAATACTTTGAGCATAGCTGACTGTTACATACGGCCCGGGTCCCATAATCAATCATTTTAGTATAGTGAAAAGTACAGAAGATGACAAATAATATTGCATCATATAGTTATTATTATATATAATGGTGATCACATTGATTACACTAGTAGCTCCAGCATCTGAAAACTTTCTCACCGGCGGCTATATTTATAACAAAGAGATGACCGAGCGGCTTTCTGCGGACGGTACTCTCAGGTATTACACAATTGATGCACAGAGTGATCTCTCTTTTTTACACCAAGCCCGTTTGGTTGTTCTTGATTCTCTTTTTATTCAGCATCCTGAACTTTTGTTCCCGGTAATCAATAAAACATCCGGAGTACGGTTTCTCGGCCTTATCCATTATCTCCCCAGTCTCGATCCCTTTCTCACCGCAGGAGTGAAAAAATCCATGCAGTATCGTGAGCTTCGATTTCTTGCCGGAATGGATGCATACATTACCACCAGTAACTCTATGAAACAGGTATTGTCCGGGCTCGGGATACCGGAGGTCAAGATAAACGTATGCCCTCCCGGAGTAGCCCCGCGGTTTACCGAGTTGAGAAAAAAAAGGTATGCAAAACCCGACCACTCCCGAATCTTGCTGACCGTCTCTTCGGTTACCAGGAGTAAAAACCTCCTCTGGTTGCTTCGCATCTTGGAATCCCTTTCCGATACGCCGGCCGGCGGACCCTCAGTGAGCGGGGCCCCGTGGGAATGGAGAATAGCAGGCGGATGCCGGGAGGATTCACGTTACGCCTCCCAATTTCTCCAGGCAGTAAGGACCAGTCCGGTGAGAGACAGAATATCCCTTTTAGATTTGGTAGATAGAAGCATGATTTTAGAACAGCTCGCTGAAGCAGATTTATTCCTTTTCCCTTCCGCTGCAGAAAGCTACGGGATGGCGCCTCTCGAAGCGGCAGCTGCAGGGGTCCCGGTCGTCGCTAACACGGTCGGTGCGATCGAAGAGTTTATCCGGGACGGGGAAAACGGGCACCTTTTTTCTCCATTTGACCGGCAAGGATGGAGGCAGACTGTGGCAAAGCTTCTTCGAGGAGATATCCACACCGAAGGAGCCGCTAAAGCTGCTGTTTCTGAAAGCAAGTTTCCTACGTGGGACGAAGCTGCAGCTCGTTTGAAAAAGTACCTCGTCGGCTAGCTGCGGTAAAAGAGGAATCGGTAAGAGGGGAATACTAATGAACGCCGTTTCGATGCAAAAGCAACAGACACTCCGGCTCCTCCTGCACGCCCCTCTTACCTGTGCAGCTGCCGGGGTTTCTTTGTTCGCTTCTCCTGAAGCTGCACCTAATGCATCCATTATTTTTCTCACTATCTCCGGTATCGGTTTTTTATCCCTGTTTTGGTTTTTAGGGCCCCCTTCGAGAATAGCGGACGTGATAACCCTGCTTAGGCCCGCCGGAGGAATCGCGGTGCTTCTTGCAGTATCACTCCTTGGCTACGTTCCTTCGAGTTATCTCCTCTTTTTCGGCCTTATCGCACTGGAGTTTACCGACCTCCTCGACGGTATGATCGCCCGCAGGCGGGGTGCGACGGATAGAGGTTCAGTTCTCGATGCCGAATCTGATGCTTTTTTTATTCTTTTGCTGGCTTTTACAGTAAATAGGTATCTCCATGCCGGAATATGGATACTTGCTGTAGGTCTGATCCGATACATTTTCGGCCTGCTGTTTCTCCTTCCTCTATTTCAAAGTGATGATACCCGGCTTCATTTCAGCAGAGCTTTTACAATCTATGCGAAAACGGTCTGCGTTTTTACAGCAGGCTCGCTCATCGCTTTCTTTGCTCCGTTCTCTGTTACCCGGTTTGCCTCTGCAGCAGCAGGAACTGCACTTGCAGCCCTTACGGGATCATTCTTATGGGAAACAGCAATTCGAGGCAGGGGGACAGCAGGCCTCTTAAAATCTTTTTTTATCTACTACGGAGTACCGGGTCGTTATAAGAAGATGAAACAGTTTTACAGCCGGTTTATATCACCAGGCAGTCTCTGTTTCGACATCGGCTCGCATCTGGGAAACAGAATACGGCCGTGGCTTTCCCTCGGTGCTGCCGTTGTAGCGGCAGAGCCCTCTCCCCGCTGTTATGACCTTCTGCAGAGATTTTACGGAAAAAAACAAGAAGTTCACGTTCTCAATACCGCAGTAGGTAAAACCGAAGGGACTACCGAACTGTATCTCTGTGATTCGAGTCCAACCCTTTCCACTGTCTCCAAACCATGGATCGATACGGTAAAGAAGACCCCGGCCTTTAAACATATCGATTGGACCCGATCGATACCGGTTCCTGTGACCACGCTGGACAGCCTTATCGAGCAGTACGGCACTCCTACTTTTATAAAAATCGATGTAGAAGGGTTTGAAGCAGAAGTGTTACAAGGGCTTACCTGTACAATACAGGCCATTTCTTTTGAATTTCTGCCCGCATCTATTGATGTGGCCTTCAGAGCACTGGAAGAACTTGATCGAATCGGAAAGTATGAGTTTAATATCTCCATGGTCGAAACAATGGAACTGTACTGGAAAACCTGGGTGAACAAGGAAATACTCTCTGACCACTTGAAAACCTTGGAAGCGGACGGCCCTTCAGGAGATATTTACGCGCGGCTGCTATCATGATTGAACAAAAGTTTACTCTTTCTATCATCCGCTCCCTTTGTATTTTTACAGTCCTCTATTTTATTTTAAACGGGGTTATCACACTGTTCCGATGGTTCCCCGGGTATGATTTTCACCTTCTTCTTGCTCCTTCTGTTGAATCGGTCGGGATTATGATTATTCTCGGCCTCTCCCTTCTCTTTGGTCACCGCATACAAACCGGCATCCTTGCGCTTTTATCCGGGTTGACCGTCATATATGTCGTTTTCGGATTTGGTGAAGCACTCAATCAATATGCATTCGAACGCCATTTTGTCCCGTGGACGGACATCGCTTTCATTTCTCCCTTAGTCGATATGGTTTTCAGAGTAAATACCGGCGGGAACCGTTTTGTTCTTATTGCAGCTGCGCTTCTGATATTTTTGCTGCTTACCGCTCTTTTTTATTTTTTCTTGAACGTATTCGCCCGACAACTACAAAAATCATATCCCTATTCACTTCTGCTCGGAGTCTACCTCATTCCTGCTTTATTTTTATTTGGTGCGCCGCAGAACCTAACTTCACTCATGATAGCCCAACTCGAACCGCCTACTCCTGTAGTAATTCCTGATGAAGGAGAACTCGTGAAACAAGCGGCTAACCCGGACCGGTTATCAGAAGAACAAGAACGTGCGCACCATTTCCCGCGTCTGAAGGACAGAGATGTATACCTTTTTATCGTCGAATCGTACGGACACACACTCTTTTCGAGAAAAGAACATTTTGAACTTATCGAACCGGCTTTCGATGAAGCACAGCGGTCATTAACCCGAGAAGGGTACACCATGGCATCCCATTTTCTCTCCTCTCCAATAACCGGGGGAAGGTCGTGGCTTGCAGATGCGACACTTTTAACAGGAGTTTGGGTAGATTCTCAGCCGACGTATGACAAAGTAATCACCACAGATATTACCAATATCATTCACGTATTCAACGATGCAGGATATCGGACCATCATGTCCGCCCCGGGGACGACAGCAGCTTCAAATGATTGGAAACGGTTCTACCCGTTTGACGAGTACTACTTTGCCGAAGATTTCAACTATCAGGGTCCTCCGTTTTGTTTCGGAGAGATGCCCGACCAGTACCAACTCAACAAATTGCGGTTAGGACCTCTTAACCGCCCTGCCGAGAAAGATATCGATTCCGTGCCGCTGTTTCTTATGGCGATGCTTGTAAGCAGCCATACCCCTTTCAATTTTGTACCGGCATATATACCGAATTGGGACAGTATTACCGACGGCAGCGAATACTACGCGTTGGACAATCTCCGTTTCCACAACAACTGGATCAGCGGGGGGGAATATCCGGAAGGCTATACAGCATCGGTCGGCTATGTATTGAAAACCCTTACTGCATTTTTCACAAACTATATCGAGGATACATCGCTTATCATTGTAATCGGCGACCACCAGCCCCGGTTTCCGGTACGGGAGAAAGAATCTACAAAATCGGTAATTGCCCACATACTCTCGAGAGACCAAACGCTAATAGCACCCTTCCACGATTACGGGTTTACACCGGGGCTCAAACCCGATCAACTACCTCCCCATCCGAAACTAGACCGGTTTGCTCCCATGCTTCTTGACATCAGCAGGAGTGTCTATGGGTTTGAGAAGGAGCTTTATTAAACACAAGATAGCGGTATTCGACAGTCCCTCGTTTGAGCAGATACTGCAGCGCATCTCCTCCAATCATATTTTCCAACCAGGACGGACGAAACGGGAGGACCACCAAAAAAAAGACCGCAAAACGGATAATTTTGTCGCGGACCCTACCCAATTCCAGGAATCCGGTAAGATTTCGGTTTTCCTTGAGCTGAAAACCGTACCTGCCGGCAAGTAAAATCAATTGTTTCGCGGAAATCAAGCCGTGGGCCTTCCAGTTTCTTCTAAACCGGGAGACCATCCGGACCGCTTTTCTAGAAACAGTCCTCTCCCCTCCGGTTTTCGGTTTCCCTCTCGGACCTTCTCCCCATTCTACCGATAAAAAATCATCGCAGACAATCAATACATCACCTGCTCTACAGAACCCACCGAGATGATCAAGCAACTCCTCACTAGAGGGAGTATGGAGAAACGACTCGATCCCGTAGAAAAGACAAGCTCCGCTACCCCGCTTTTTTTCCAGCAAACTGTACAATGATGAATCGAGATAGCTTCTCTGTTCAATAACAACGCGCCTGTCCATCTCCTTTTCCCGGATGAGAAGCGCACCTGCGGCCGCCTGTATCCTGCTGATAGTTACCCCGTAAAACCGGGCTTTGCAGCGGGAAGCGAGATAGAGCATGCTTCCTCCAATACCACAGCCTAAATCTACGACCAGCTCGGGCTGAAGCTGTAGAGCGTTTTTTACTATGAGATCATGCACATAGTGCATCCCCTCTTCTCTATTTGTGACTTCGGGCGCCCATACCGCCCGGTGAATGGCAGAGACCGAACCGCCCTGCCCGAGGGAGAGAAAACGTTTCGTATTCCGATCGTAATAGCGAATAACGGTCTTTTCTTTATCCCTTTTTTCGGGGCTGTCCGCCGGTTCTCCTGTATAAGTTCTCATATAATTCTAATTAAATTGACTAACTGCTAACAAATTATTATAATTCAAGTTGACTAATATAGTAAATTTTATAATAAAAAATGGAAAAGTACTATATTCCGGAACAAAAAAAGGAATCAGCCGCAACAACGGTACTGATTAGAGAAGTATCAACAGCCGACCTCCCAACCGCATTCGGTTTTTTCAAACTGCGGGCTTTTGCTCACGAAGAAACCGAGGAAGAATATATTACCCTCATCCACGGCGAACTCGAAGGCAAAGAACACTGTCCGGTTCGGGTCCATTCTCAGTGTTTTACCGGAGATGTGCTCGGCTCCCTGCGGTGCGACTGCAGAGATCAGTTGATAGCGTCTCTCAAATACATCCAGAAACATCCGTTCGGACTGCTCATATACCTGAAGCAGGAAGGGCGCGGTATCGGACTTCTCAACAAAATTCGGGCATATCATCTCCAAGACAGAGGGTATGATACCGTGGATGCAAACCGCACCCTCGGTCTCCCCGATGATACCCGCGACTACAGCGCAGCTGCACAGATCATCAACCTTTTCGGTATCCGTTCCGTTTCCCTCCTTACCAATAATCCGCTCAAGGTGTCCGGACTGAGAGAAAACGGTGTTAAGGTTGCAGAGCGTATCGCTTTACACATAGAACCAAACGATCATAATAAATTCTATCTGTTTACGAAAAAAAACAGAATGGGACACTTGTTTTAAAAAAACGCTCATTCTCTGCTTCCCTTCAGTAGTTTTTGTAATCGGAGAGCAAAGAACCCGGTTATAAGCAGCACCAAAAGATCATTCACGGGGAAACTGTAGATAAGCCCGTCGAATCCGAAAAAAGGATAGAGAACCAATACGACCGGCACGAGTAAAACACCCTGCCGGGCCAGCGCAAGCAGCGCCGCGGGAATAGCCGCCCCGACGGCTTGATGCAGAGTGATCATCACCGCTTCGAACCCGAAGAAAGGAAACAGGATCCCTACCGCCCGAAGTAATTTTGTCCCGAGAGTGACAACTTCAGCACTGCTGCTGAAAAGCATCACTATACGGGCGGGCAGCAGAATGAGAACGGTCCCGAACAGCAGTGAAAAAATAGTCAACCGGACTGCTGCAGCTTTTACGGCATCGGTTACCCGTTTTAGGTCCCCGGCCCCGTAGTTGAATCCAACGATCGGCTGGAGCCCCCTGCAAAACCCGAAGATAAGATACACCGCGAAAAAGAACACCCGCATAACGATTCCGACAGCACCGAGTGCTGCATCTCCGTATTGTCCGGCTATTGTATTGAGAACTGCAATGACAATGCTTAGAAGTCCCTGATTGATGAGGCTGGGAATGCCGATTTTTACAATCTCTGCTGCGATCCTTGTTACTCCGGCTCCCCGGTGAAACCGTATTCGTACTGCAGCCCGCCGGCTTCTGTAGTAGAAAAGATAGAAACAACCGGTAATAAACTGCGCGGCAACTGTGGCGATTCCAGCACCTTCGATGCCCAAACCGAACACAAAGATAAAGAGAGGGTCGAGGAGGATATTGGCAATCGTCCCCGTTACCATGGCAACCATTGTGAAGGTGACATTCCCTTCAGCCCGTATGGTATAACTTAAGGACATATTGATAATGGTGAGAAAAGAACCGAATACCAAGACTCGTGCATACCTGTATGCGTAGGGCAGAATTGTCTCGGTCGAGCCGAAAACGAAAAGGAGCTTTCGAAGAAATGCAAAGGAGAAGCCGGTTACTATAATGCCTAAAACAACTACTCCTGATACGACGAGAAATCCGGCAGTATCGGCCTTATCGTTTTCTCCTGCTCCTAAAAATCTCGAAATGACGGAAGCTCCTCCGATTCCGAACACCAGACCAACACTGCCGATAAGAGCAAATATTGGAAAAGAGACGGTAAGGGCACCCAACGCTACTGTCCCGAGTTTTCCGATAAAAAAGGTGTCGGTAAGACTGTAGACAACCGTCGTCAGGGTAGTGAGTACGGACGGAAAGGCGAGGCGAAAGAGCAGCCGGTTGACCGGCATCGAGGTGAGAAACGATGGAGTTGATCGGTCCATGGACCGTCAGTATAGCACAAGCGCAATTCGGTTGCATCAGAGAAGCTTTTGGGAGTAGACTGTTACGGAGTTATAAAACTAAACGGGAGCCGGCACAAGGAGGAGCATTGTGGAGTATAACATCCATCAAGACGAACTGTGGTTTGAAGTAGGAGCAACAATCGGGGAATATCTCGCACTCTTAAGTGAAGTGCGGACCAATCCATGGTCATATCTTATTATACCCACCCGAATACCGCTTAATAGTCAAAAGGAACCGTACCGGCAGAAGCTGATTGACGGAATAAACAGCAGTATAGACGGTAAAATTACCTATTCCAACTATCAAATTAGCAACTGGGGGCCTTTTTCCTGGCGGTTTAAGCTGCAGGTTGATACAGGGGATAAAAATAACCGGGTCTGTTTTCTCTATGGAGATGATATACACAGGAGACTGCTCTTCGGGGATGTACCGAAGGAGACAGTGAACAAAATCGAAGAAGTATTAATGAATGAACTTTTTACTTTGCCCATCGATACCATGGACAAGAATGATTATATCGATGTTATCGCCTCCGTCCTGATGGAGCCGCTCGCTTCTAAGAAAATTACAATTGATCGTCTCCACCGGTATACAGACAACAGGATCAGGTTTGATCTTGTTTTTGACGATATCAGATATCACCTGGTGTGCAATACAAAAGAAATAAAGGTGAACTCAGCATATACCGAGTTCACCCTGTTTTTTGAAGACTAATGACTGAGTCTATTTCTTCCAATTTTCGGGCCGCAGGGAACGAACTGCTGCACCTGCCTGCCACATTTCAGACTCGCGCATCTCCTTGAGTTCCGCTCCTAATATGTCTTGATAATCCGCAGAGCTCAAACTGTCGATGACCCGCTGGGTCTCAGTGCCTTCTTTTACACTCTGATACAGTTTTTCAAATACCGGATCGACAGCTTCACGGAACTTATGCCGCCAATCGAGGGCGCCGCGCTGTGCAGTTGCACTGCAGTTGGAGTACATCCAATCCATTCCGTTCTCTCCTACGAGCCGTATAAGGCTCTGTGTCAGCTCTTCAACAGTTTCGTTGAAAGCTTCACTCGGAGAATGGCCTTTTTTTCTCAGTACGTTGTACTGCGATTCCATCACGCCTGCTAATGCGCCCATCAAAACACCCCGTTCTCCGGTCAGGTCGCTATACACCTCCTTTTCGAAGGTAGTCGGAAAAAGGTACCCGGAACCGATCGCGATACCCACGGCCAAGGTCCTCTCCTTTGCGTTGCCGGTATAATCCTGGTGCACGGCATAGCTGGAATTGATGCCGCTTCCGCTCAAGAAATTCTTCCTTACACTCGCACCGGAGCCTTTCGGTGCGACAAGAATGACATCGACGTTTTCCGGAGGGATTACCCCGGTCCGGTCTTTATACACGATCGAAAATCCGTGCGAGAAATAGAGCGCGTCACCTTCTTTGAGGTGCGGCTTCAGCTTGGGCCATACCGTACGCTGTCCCGCATCGGAGATGAGGTACTGAATGATAGTCCCTCGTTCCACAGCCTCTTCGATGGGAAACAGGGTCTCTCCGGGGACCCAGCCGTCGTTCAAGGCCCGTTCATAATCACGTTTAAACTCTTTCGATTGTCCGATGACTACATTGAACCCGTTATCTTTCATATTGAGCGCCTGGGCCGGCCCCTGGACCCCGTAGCCGATTACAACGATCACTTCATCCTTCAACACTTCCCGGGCCTTTTCTAAGGTAAACTCGTCCCGTGTGATAACTTCTTCTACTACGCCGCCAAAATCTATTTTTGCCATAACAAACTCCTTTCTCTATATATACCAGAAAGCAGGTAGTTTATAAAGTGTTTTATTTGCGATACAATATTGCAAAAATCGCAATGGACCAGCACCACCTTCATCTTTTTCTAGAACTCGCCGACTCGCTTCATTTCGGACGTACCAGCCGGAAGTGCAATATCAGCCCCTCCGCCTTGAGCCGTGCCATTCAACGTCTCGAAGAGGAAGTAGGAGAACCGCTGTTTTTCCGTGATAACCGATCGGTGGTGCTTACCAAGGCGGGGACGTTGTTTCGTGACTACGCAATTGAAGTACTAGACGGATGGGACGAGCTAAAAGAGAACTTAAGGATCGAGGGGGAGACCCTTACCGGAGAGCTGAGTCTGTACTGTTCGGTAACCGCCTGTTACAGTATTTTGCCTGCCCTCATGCAGGAGTTCAGAAAAGCACACCCCGGAATACATATCAAGCTGCAAACCGGCGATGCCGCAAGTGCGGTACCCAGAATAATCAACAATGAGATCGACATCGTTATAGCGGCAAAACCTGACCGCCTTCCGAGGCATCTCGATTTTCTCCCTCTCACCGATACTCCGCTGCTCTTTATCTCTCCTGCTATTCCATGTGAAGTCGGGAAACTCACCGAGGCGCCCCGTATACCGTGGGAACAGGTCCCCATGATTCTCGCGGAACGGGGGCTCGCCCGCAGACGGGTAGAAACGTGGTTTAGAGAGCAGGGAATAAAACCGCTTATCTACGCCCAGGTCTCGGGCAATGAGGCGATCCTCGCTATGGTCAGAGTCGGTTGCGGAGTGGGTATTGTCCCCGGTCTCGTGCTCGAGAAAAGTCCGATCAAAACGGATATCAGGGTCCTCTCGGTAGAGCCTGCGCTAACGCCGTATTCGGTCGGTTTGGTTACCCAGAGAAGGAGACTGTCTTCACCGTTAGTTTCAGCTTTCTGGAACGTGGCCGGGAAAAAAACCGAGATACGCTTCGAGGGCCGGTAGTATCTTGTTATCAGGCATCCCCCTATACTGCCTGTTCTTACCAATCGTAGTCAAGAAACAACGGTGGAAGAACCGAAACTACTCTTGCACATCATGGGCGTTTATGTCATCCTACCTTAGTAAGGAGATAAGGTTTATGGAAATCAACAACGGCAAGGAGCCGATCCGGCTTTTTAAATCCGATTTTCTCGAGTTTTTTTCGCACATCAATCCGATTGTTGTCCTGATTATCTATGTTCCGGTACTCAGTTTTTTTCTGGCACGCTCCTTCGTTTTTAACGGAGGAACAGTGTATCAGATACCGGCGGGGTTTGTCCTCGGTTTCGTTATCTGGACGTTGACAGAGTATCTGCTTCATCGGTTTGTATTTCATTTTACCCCCCGCAATCCGGCACAGGAGAGAATATCGTTTCTCTTCCACGGTGTACATCATACCCAACCCATGTCGAAGACCCGGCTGGTCATGCCCCCGGCAGTAAGTATTCCGTTGGCAATAATCTTTTATCTGCTGTTTCTCTTTGTTATTGGAGTACTGTTCGCCGGCTACAGGTGGGTAGCGCCTACCTTCGCCGGTTTTACAGCCGGCTATATAGTGTACGATATGCTGCACTATTCGATGCATCACTTTCAGTTAAAAAACGGGTATCTTCTTTTAGTGCGGAAGCACCACATGCAGCATCACGCAAAGACCCCGAACATGCGGTTCGGGGTGAGTTCTCCCTTTTGGGATTATATATTCGGAACACAACCGAAGGAGTAGCCGGAGCTTCGGTAAACTTACGGTTGACTTTTTAAAGGAGCGTACTATGCAATACAGAAAACTTGGAAAAACCGGATGGGATCTCGGCGAAATCAGTTTCGGCGCTTGGGCCCTTGGCGGACAGTGGGGAGACCAGCGGGACAGCGATTCCCTCGAAGCACTCCATAAAGCGGTCGAGCGCGGGGTCAATTTTATCGACACAGCAGTCCGCTACGGGGGCGGGAGAAGCGAGCAAGTTATTGGGAAGTTTTTAAAGGAAACCGATAAACGGGTCTATGTCGCAACGAAAACCCCGCCCACTCCCCTGCCCTGGCCGCCGACACCGTACTGTGATATCGACGAACGGTACAATGAGAAGTGGGTTCGGGAACAGGTAGAAACAAGTCTGCGCAATCTCGATATTGACTGCATCGATTTACTGCAGCTGCACACATGGACGCGGGCCTGGAACAACAAACCAAAAGTATTTGATATTCTTAAAAAACTGCAAAATGAAGGTAAAATCAAATATGTGGGCGTCTCTACTCCTGAACACGACCAAAACGGGGTTATTGGTCTGATCAGGGGCGGCTATGTTGATACGGTCCAGGTGATCTACAACATCTTCGAACAGGAACCGGCTGCAGAACTGCTCCCCGCAGCCCTAAAGCACAATGTGGGTATCATCGTCCGGGTCGCTCTCGATGAAGGGTCTCTTACCGGGAAATTCTCAAAAGATACGACATTTCCCGACTCCGACTTCAGGACCCGCTATTTTTCGGGCGACAGGCTTTCGCGGACGGTAAAACGGGTAGAGAAATTAAAAGAAGAGGTAAAGGACAGCGGATTAGAGATGTATCAGATTGCTCTAAAGTTTGCCCTCTCCCATCCGGCAGTCTCTACAGTCATTGCGGGCATGAGAAACATCGAACAGGCAACGGCTAATACCGCCGTATCTGATCTTCCTCCACTCGATGAAGGGCTTATCGAGAAGCTGCACGGCCACCTCTGGAGGAAAGGGTTTTGGTATCAGGGGTAGGGTGATCGCCCCCGCGTGGAGGCGACCATAATTATCGTTTTTCTCCCTCTGATTTAAAAAATAGTATTTTCTGAGGCACTTTTACACCGCCGAAACCTATCAGCACGGGCAGCACGGTAAGAGAGAGTAAGGCGGTCGTGATCATGGAGAGGGCGATGATCCACCCCATGTCCATGATAATCCGATAGGCGGAAAAAAGAAGCACTAAAAAACCGATACCAACGGCAACCGCATTGGAAAGAATACCCTTAGCACTTTCTACGACCGCACTCACGATCGACTGCTGATATTTTCCCGAACGCAGATAATGAGACCGAAACCGGTGAAAGTAGTGTATGGCGTAATCAACCCCGACGCCCAATCCGACGGAGGCAATGATTGCCGTAGCAGGGTTGAGACTGATGTCGGTAAGCCACATAACGGCGAAATTAAACAGCACGGCAATTATCACCGGGGTCGCGACAAGTCCGCCGACAAGGGGAGAACGGAACATAATAGAAAGTACAATTAAAATCGTGACCAGGGTTACGATAAGGCTTATTATCTGACTGCGGACGATATTCTCTCCGTTTATGAGCCGGATATAATCCCCTGCAAAACGTGCTTCGATATTCTCCGGCAGCTCCTCGGCGATAACAGGCTCGAGCTGATTGACAAGCTTTTTTAACTCCGCCGTATTCGAATCTTTGAGACGCACATGCAGACACGTAGTAGAAAAAGAAGAATCAACATAATTGTCGAGCATCCCCGCACCGACCTCCTCGTTAGAGGCAAGCATCGAGGTGAGCCTCTCTAAAAACAGCTCATTCTCCGGGAGAACAAAGTACTGCTCGTCACCGCCTTTCAGCGTGTAGTAGAACGTTTTTATGTAATCGGTAAGTGACATTGTATAACCGACATTATCGCTTTTTTCCGCAGCTTGCTGTATCGCCTCGAGAGCGAACAGTGCATCCGGCTGCATAAACCGCTCCTGCACATCGGATTCCAATACGATATAAAGCGTGCTGATACCCCCCATCGTCTCTTCTATTTTTTCAGTAACCTGCCGAATCGGTGTGGACTCTTTAAAATAACGGACCTCATCGGTGTCCGCTTCCATTTTTGCTATTCCCAACACGGAGAGGGTGATCATAGCAGCAACAATGAGCAAAATGATAAGCTTGTATTGTAAAAGAAACTCGGTGACATGCTCGAAGAACCGAAGTCTGTGAAACGCTTTCTGCTGTTTTTTAGGTTTTCGCCGGACCGGTACGCGAAAACGGGAAAGTATGATCGGAATAAAAAGGAGAGAAAACCCCATTGCTATCAAAACCCCGAAAGCAAGAAACAGTCCCATATTTTTAAGGGATTGGCCGGAAGAAAACACCAAAGAGGAAAACCCTAAGCCGGTCGTAACGGAGGTAAGGATAACCGGCACGGTCAACTGCTTCATCGTTCGTTTTACTGCTAAGAAAGGAGGATTCCCCCGGTATGAAAAATGGAGAAATTCGGTCAGGATATGAATACCGTTTGCACAACCCAATGATATAAGAATAACCGGAATAACAGTCTCGGTGATGGTGATTGGAGACCCGAGGACACCTTTTAAACCGAATGTCCAGGCAATACTGACGAGGGTGACGATAATCGGGATAAACATCCCCCGCACACTTCTCAAGGCGGCGAGTAAAATTATCATTACGACCACAATGGCAATTGGAAACAATTTTAATAGATCATTGGCCATATAACGCATGATATCGGCCTGGATTATGGGATGGCCGGAAAGGTTTATGGATACCGACGGATATTCCTTCCGCAACTCACCGATTCTCTCTCTGAGTGTATCGACGAGCGATTTCAATTTCATATCGGAATAACTAATATCCACAGATACCGGTGCGGTAATGAGTGTATCTTTTCCATCTTCGCTTACGATTTTTCCTGCAAAAAGAGGATTTTCCTGTATGGCGGTCCTCACTTTTTCAACCGCCTCCTGTGACATATCAGGCGAAAACTCAATATTTTCTCTGCCGGGAAGCCGAGCTGCAATAGTAGTGATACTGACCGCCTGCCCCGCGAGTACGCCGTCGATTTCCTGCAGGGTTTGGGTAATCTCCTCGATCGCAGTAAGCGTTTCTACGGTAAAAATTGACTGCTGTGAAGTTACTAATACGATAATCTCTTCGGTACTCCCGAATTGCTCCTCTATTTTTTTATTATAGTGAAAATCAGGGTCGTCTGCGGGAAGGACCGAAGTAAGACTTGCATCGATGCGTAATCTGAATGCAAACAGGGTCACACCGACAGTAAGAACAGCTAAAACAATAAGAATAACCACGCGGTTCCTGACAATTCGTTTAAGCATAATTGGAGAATAGAGATTATTACCTACAATTTCAAGCTCACAAAAAGTGCCTCGATGAACGCTGGGGAAGGTTGTGTTTAACGGATAAATAGATTATTTTTTTAAGAACTCACATGCATAAATTTATCTTAACACTTCTTCTTATACTCACAAGTCTGTTTTCCGGGTATACATTTCAAAAACTGGTAGAGAGAGGAAAACTGAGACCGAAACTGGAACTTACCGCCCTCAGTAAATTTCTGCAAAAGACAGCCCTTCTCGTCATTAATCCGGTTGTATTTTTAGGCGCGGTGTGGATCGTCGATATCGATAATATCCGCTATATTGCACTGCCGTTTCTCGGTATTTCCGCGCTTTTTTTAGGCGGACTTCTTGCATTCCTTTTTTCCAGAATACTTCACCTCGACAGAACACAAACAGGCGTATACATCATAAGCGGAGGATTTACCAATATCGGGGCAATGGGAGGACTGGTTACGTTCCTTTTTTTAGGTGAGATCGGGTTTGCTCTGGTTCCGATCTATAAGATTTTTGAAGAGTTTTCCTACTACGCGTTCGGCTTCCCTTTGGCAAAATCATTCAGCAGGGATTTTAAGCAAAGCGGTTCTCTCTTAGAACGATTAACAGTCATCGTTACGGATAAGTTCGTTATTGTGGCAGTCTCTTCAATTGCAGCAGGTTTTATTCTAAACGGTACCGGTGTCCCCAGACCTGAATTCTATGCATCTTTAAATGAAGTGCTCATCCCGGTTTTATCGGTCGTCCTCATTTTTTCGATCGGACTGGTAATACGATTTAGCAGTGTAAAGACATATCTGAAACCAAGTGCTATTATTGCAGCGATTAAATCTCTGATCGTTCCTGCAGCTGTAGCAACTGTGGCTTATTGTATCGGCTTAGGGGAGATTGCAGACGGCCTGCCCTTAAAAGTAGTGATAATTCTCGCCGCCATGCCGGTTGGCTTTATATCGTTAGTTCCTCCCGCTCTGTATAATCTCGACACCCATTTAGCAAACTCCAATTGGATTGTTTCCAACATGGTAACCCTTGGATGTATCCCCCTCCTCTATTTTGTTGTCACTATGATTTAGAGGCGGTGCCACGACAGGACCTTTTTTAAGGGGACTTCTGCCGTTTACATCCGCCTCTTTTCCATTTACAATTGAATAACAGCATGGAACAGCTACAGCAAGCATTTCAACAAAAATACTCCGATAAGCCGACGCATTTAGTGAAATCACCGCTTCGAATCTGCCCCCTCGGCGCTCATATTGACCATCAGGGAGGGGTTGTAACCGGAATGGCTTTGCAGGAGAGCGTAGACCTCGCGTTCAACGCGAATGACAACGGGTATATTAGGGTGCAGAGTCTCGATTTCCCCGACGAAGAATATTTTCATGCGGATGATGTTCCGGGAATGATTCTCGGATTTTGGGGGAATTATTTACGCGGGGCGGTGCTCTCTCTTAAAAGAGATTATAAATTACGATACGGTATAAACGGGGTAATTCGCGGCAAGATACCGATCGGGGGTTTGAGCTCCTCAGCTGCGGTCACCACAGCCTATCTCACGGCACTCTGCCGGGTCAACGAAATTGCAGTAACCCCGTTAGAGCTTATTCAGTACAGTCATTGGGTTGAAAATGAGTTTATCGGACTCAATAACGGAATTTTAGACCAATCTTCGAATATATTGAGTAAAAACGGGTTCCTCATGTTTATGGATTGCTCAACCGAAGGATTTGAGCTCGTACCACGGTCCGACACAATGCCGGCGTTCGAAATAGTAATTGTCTATTCCGGGATCAGCACAACGCTGATCAAGACCGACTACAATAATCGGGTTGATGAATGCAAGGTAGCCGCATGGACCCTTCAGGAATTGGGAAAACTGGAAGTAACTCCGTTCAAACAAGTCAAACTCGGGGACATTCCCGATGCTGTTTACCGAAGAAACCGGGATGGACTGACCGGACGATTTAGAAGGAGGGCGGACCATTATTTTTCGGAAGTTGAACGGGTAGACCTCGGGGTAAAGGCGTGGCAGGATGGAGATATAAAAACATTCGGACAGCTCATGTTTGAATCCGGAGAAAGTTCCATCCGTAATTACGAATGCGGCTGTAATGAACTTATCACTATTTACGAGACGCTCAAATCGTGCGAGGGTGTATACGGGGCACGATTTTCCGGTGCAGGGTATCGAGGTGCTTGTATTGGTATTATCGATCCTGCTTTTGAAAAATCGATTACAAGTAAAATCGATTCGGTATACCCTCAAAAACATCCCAAGTTTCGCGATAAGTACGATGTATTTTTCAGCGCGACGGATGACGGAGCAAGGATAATCGAACTATGAAATGTATAATTCTCGCAGCAGGCTATGCTACTCGTCTTTATCCAGTAACAAAAGATTTTCCGAAACCGCTTCTCGAGGTGGGCGGTAAACCGATACTCAATCACATTGTGGAAAATGCACTGAATGTTCCTCAGGTAGACGGAATAATTATCGTGACCAATAACAGATTTTGTTCACAGTTTGAAGATTGGAAAACGCACTACAGCCGGGCAGAATTGTTTGGCTCGACCCCGGTTACTATCCTCAACGACGGGTCACAAAACAACGAAGATAGACTCGGCGCTTTAGGCGATCTCGCCTTGGCAGTAAAAAGCGAAGCGGTCGAAGATGAGTGTCTGGTATTGGCCGCAGATAATCTATTCGATTTCTCTCTCTCCGATTTTGCCAATTTTTTCTATCAACGGCGGGCCGACTGCATCACAACCCACCGTCTCGAAGACCGAAAAAAACTCAGACAGACCGGCGTCATACAAATAGTCGGGGTCGGCCGGGTAATCGATTTCGAGGAGAAACCGAAAAATCCCGCTACGTTCTGGGCAGTCCCCCCGTTTTATCTCTACCGTGAAGAAACGCTCACCGAACTGCTCCCCGAGTATCTCGCAGAGGGAAACAACACCGATGCTCCAGGACTTTTTATCCCCTGGCTGCTGTATAAGGAGCCGGTTTACGCGTTTCGGTTCGGAGGGAATCGGTATGACATCGGAACTGTAGAAAATTATGAGAAGGTCAAACGTATCTTCGAAGCATCACCTTTCTAAATTATTTTTCGGTTTTTTAAGATGTTTAGGAGTCATCCTGTCTCTGGCAATTTTAAAAGCGTACCGCATAATGGTCTCTGTACTTACATCAGGGCCGTGGCGGCGTTTCATAATGAGGACAATTGCCTTGAGAGCATCCTCGCTCAACGATAAATAGATAAACCGGTCCCGCTCTTCGGGTGTCATGTCTTCCCACTCGACCATACAGCTGCACCTCTTATTCTTACATGATATCCCGAAACGAAACAGCCGGCACTAAAAAAATTACTGTGAGTCAAGCACCTTAAGCCAGGCCGGATACCCGTAAGAGTTCTTAAGCTCGAACCCGCGCAGATCATCTTCGACCTCTCTCATGAGTGTGGCGAAAAAATGATTTGCAGCGGTGCGGATGTTTTCCGTAAGCAATTCAGGTCTGCCGAACGCTTCCAGTCCTATTGTCCACCATTTCTCTCCCTTTGCGCAGAGCTCCGTATACTCTACCTGACAGCCGTTTTCGATCCGGATCGAGGTATCTGCGGATATGTCCCGGACTGATCCTTCTTTCACTGAAAAAAGACGCATTCGGCGGGTTTTTTCGACGGGGACCCATCCTGCTCCGGCGAGAACCGGTTTTGAAGGAATATCTCCTAAAGGAAACGGCACACTCCATTTCTGCCATTCTTCGAGACGTCCTATCCCTGCCGGTTGTTCGGACTGCATATCAGGGATATTAGGGACATCCGGGGCGAACTCCCCCAGATTCCGGCTTTGCAGTTTTACTTCGTAATTGCCTTCCCTGATTTTTACCCCGCTCCGCTTGTCACAGGGAAAGGCATACCAATCGGTCCTGGTCCGAGGTTCCGGTCTTTCTGAGAAGAAACTGTTTGCAGAAAACGGCGCGATTCGGAGAAACCAGCGCATTTCCACCGATTGAAACATGAAAACCTACTCTTTTACTTTAAAAACAGAGATCTCCGCCCCTAAATTATCGATAAGTTCTTTGTTCTTCGTGCTGATTTCACTAACATGCTGTACCGCATTGTTAATTTCATGAGCTCCTGCTCCGACTTCATCCATGCTCTCTTTGACCTGCTGGCTGATCTGCATAACAGTTTCCATCTCTTTGAGCACGGTCCTGCTTCCCTCCTGCATCTCTTGAGACCCGGTTTTTATCTCGGTAGTGATCTCATTCATCTCGTTGAGGGCGGTAAGCACCTGAGAACTGCCTGCGCTCTGCTCTTCCATACTCTGAAGAACTTCCTTCTCGAACGTTGCTACCGTCTCGATTCGCTCCCCGACTTCCTGAAAAGATTTCTCCGATTTTTGGGAATGCTCGACCACGGTATCAATCAAAGCTTTTACCTCTTTGAGCAGACCGTCGATACCTTTGGATTGGGAAGCTGCATCTTCTGCAAGCTTTCTTATCTCATCTGCAACAACGGCAAAACCTCGCCCGGCTTCACCGGCATGGGCAGCCTCGATGGCCGCATTCATCGCCAGTAAATTAGTTTGGGCGGAAATGCCGGCAATAACTTTGTTCGTCTCCATGAGGGAGGCAGACTGATCGGAGATCTTGTTGACGTATTGGTTGGTAATGTTGAGCACTTCTCGTCCTTCCTCCGCGGATTTCTGCAGTTTTCGAAACTCCTGTTCCATTTTTTGAATGTTGCCGGTTACCGACTTGATATTCGCCACCATCTCTTCTGTCGAGGCGGATGATTGATTTACGCCGGCTGCTTGGTTTTCTATCATGTGGTTTAGAGATTCAATATTTTTTGTTATTTCTTCTATTGATGCTGAAGATTCATTAACACTGGAGACCTGATTGATCGTCTGATCTTTGATACTTTCCACCGTCGCTGAAATCTCGTTGATGGCCGAAGCTGTCTGTTCCATATTGGAAGAAAGGTCCAAGCCGGTCTCGGTTAATCTGTTGTTTGTCCGCTTGATGGAATGAATCATCTGACTGACCGCCTGGGAAAATGCGTTGAGCTTCATACTGATCTCGGTAAGCTCATCTTTTCCCTTCACCTCGATCTCCTGTGTAAAATCCCCATCCGAAATCATATTCGAGAAATACAGGATCTTCTTGAATCGCTTAGAAAGCTGAGAAGCAAGCAGCAGGGCGATTAAAACCGCGATACCGAGAGTCACTGCGGTTGAGATAAGGAGGATATACTGTGCGTAGGAATATACTTCGTTCACAGTGGTAAGGCCGGCCTGTATATGTTCTTTAACGAGCCCTTCGAAATCTTTCGCGTCTTGGTTAAACCGTGTAAAAACTTCATGAAACGATCTCATATACCGTTCTGATTTTGTGCCTGTCCGTAAGAATTGATTAATGCTGAGGTCTGCGGCGTTGTAAAGCGGTTCGAACTCCTCCTTCATCTCCGTGATAAGATCACGGGCTTCACCGGGTTCTAATACGATAATTGTATTTTCTTCGTTCGTCCCGCCTTCGAGCAGTGCATCGAGATACCATTCCGCCTTTTCGAACATCGCATATATATGTTCTTCCGAGACGGCCTGTTCATCCCCGGACAACAATTTTTCCAACTCGAGATAAGCGGTGGTCGTATTGATCCGTATTTCCATAGCCGCATCCATATGAGGAGTTGCCTCAGTAATGAGTGAATCCGCCGCGGAATAGAGAGAACGGATCTGTATCAAACTCAATCCTCCGCCGACAAGGATAACTAAAAATACACCTAAAAAGGCACCCAGCAATTTCATTCGAATTTTCATCATTTTCCTCGTTCTACTGAATCCTTATTGTTTCAATAAAATATTCGTATTACAATTTAACCGATTGTATATGAATGTCAATGGATTTGAGAAATTTTTCTAATTTCAGGTTTAAACGTGTATTACTGTGCTTCTTGCAAAAAATGTTTTTTAAAATACATTGTAATTTGTACAATTTTACTATATAATTGACCATAATGAATGTACTTTTTTCTATATGGAACGCCTCCCGTGCTAAAGCCGAACTCTCAACCGTAATCGATCATGCGGATGAAAAGCCCCAGATTATTGAACGTCACGGGAAACCGGCAGCCGCAATCATCGGATGGGCCCTATATCAAAGGTATCGGGAACTTCTCGAAGGGACCATGTCTCCATGGTTGCAAGAACTAAAAGAGATCAACGCTCGAGAAGGGGAGATGGACCGGTTGATACGGGAAGACCGCCCCCTTCCCAAGGAACTCCGATAGATGATCAAATTCCTCTGCGATACAAACGTTATAAGTGAAGTGATGAAAAAAATCCCGGATGAGAGGGTGCTCTCATGGTTTTCTTCGCTTCCGATAGTCGGCATGAGCGTTATTACACTCGAAGAGTTGGTATACGGCCTTCGCAGAAAAAAATTGTTCGAGAAAGAGGCGTGGCTTCGCCGTTTCTCCGCCTCTGCTACCCGGATATATGATGTCACCACCGAAGAAGTTTTCTGGGCCGCAGAAAAACGAGGAATACTTTCTTTAGAGGGCAGACAGGTGTATCAGGCGGACGCCCTCATAGCCGCCGCAGCCTGGCGAAGCGGTCTGGTCCTCGCCACTCGTAATATCCGGGATTTCGAACAGTTCGGCATCGCCCTGTTCAATCCATGGAAAGGTTGCTAGTACTCACGACTGCTCCTTACACTGTTCCCCCACTATCAGTTACGAGGAGCAGCCCCGCAGGTCTATTTCCCAGGTCCCGATCACCTTCTCACCTCGGGTAAGATAAACGTTGTCGAATAGATTGATGGTGGGATCACAGTGAGAGGTGATGAGCTCGAGCACTGAGCCGAGCGGGGGGAGGTCTGAGTCGTGAGGGCCGGATATCTTTCCGTACTCATCGCCGAACCAGTCGTACGTCAAGCTCCGATACTCCGGTGTAATAACCTGAGGGACGGCCCCGTCCTTGTAGAGTGTCTTCAGGCCTGCATCGACTGTAACAAAACCACTATGGCCGATGCTTATGACCGTGGTAAGGAGTCTGAGAGCAGGTTCGAACGGCCTGAAACGGGTCTCGTCCGCCTCGGACCCTACTGCAAGGTACTCCGCATCCATGACGGCGTACGAGCCGACCTGAAGTTCTGTGAGTTCCGGTATTGCACAATCGATGTCGAACGTCCCCGTCCCCGAAGCACTGAAGATAATACAGTCAGGATAGGCTGCCTCGAGGTCTCGGAAGACTTTGGCAGCACTTTTTAGAGCGTGGAGGGACGTTTCTTTTCTTTTTTCATATGAATGGATGTGCTGGACATGCCCGGCATACGCCTGGACTCCTCGAAGACGGAGATTGTGACACGCACCGATATGCTCCGCCACAGCAGCGGCATCGGACGGTTTTACACCGGTACGATCGAGGCCTACATTTAGGTCGAGGAGAACATCCAGGGTAAGGTTCCGTTGCCGGGATGCCGCATCGAGCAATGTAATAGTTTCCGCATTATCTACAACGACCATACTAGTCGGGTCCTCGCCCGCCAAATTGACCAACCGCTCCATTTTAGCCTGCGTGACCACCGGTGCGGTAATAAGAATATTCGAAATCCCGGCCTCTGCAAGGGCTTCGGCCTCAGTGAGCTTAGCAGCACACACGCCGATTGCTCCCGCTTCGATTTGCTTCTTTGCCAGGGCAGAACACTTATGCGTTTTTACATGGGGCCTTATATTTTTTTCGGCTTCCCGGACGGCATGCTGCATCGTGGCGAGATTCCGTTCGAGGAGGTCCATGTCCAGGACCAGACAGGGGGTGTCGAGGTCGAATTTATTTTTTCCGGTTTTATTCATTTGATTTTTTCGCTCCGCTTTGCTGTTTGGGAATATAATACTTCGTTTTGACCGGTTTTTCAATATTTCTTTACAGTGAAGAATATACATTTGAATGCTCATAAGTCTCATCAATTCACGTTACTTCACTGAAAAAACATAACTAAATTCAAAGAAACCATCGATAATAATGATATATTTTCACGGTTAGGAGGCGTTATGAAAAAGAAAAGGATACCCATTGGCAAATTTCTCGTTTCTCGTGGATTGCTGTCAATAGAACAAGAGCGTGAAATTGCGGCTGAACAGAAAACTTTGGGCGAAAATGATTACCAAGCTTTTGGAAGAATAGCCGTTCGTAAAGGATTTATAAGTGAAAAAGCTGTAAAAAAAGCGATGAAAGACCGAAGTGCCCTAGAAAAAGGGACATAATCAATTTCTCCTTAGTTGAGACCGTGCAGTTTCATTCCGCATTTTCCGTATTCCAGTTCTCCATGCTTCTAAACTCTTCATGGATAGGGGTTTCTCCTCCTTCAGATGTTTTTTTGTCAATCTCATCTTACAGGATTATAGATTCCCCATCCATTAATTTAGCCCCAAAAGAGGCTGTTTTTTGGAGAAACATTATTTGATTTTTCTTTTGTACTTTTGATAAACCTCTTTTCTGTCTCCAAAATAGTACACTTTAATAAACTCATTTTGATATGAGAAGAAAATTCGAAAATCTCCAATTCTTAGACGCCAGAGTTTTCACCCCTTTAAATACCGAAAATTCTTACTAGGTTTTTTAGGATTAAAACCCTTTAGTTTTTTTTCGATTTTATTTAGTGTTGTTTTTATTTCTGCAAGAGCAAATTGTTCTAAACTTTTTTTAACATTGTCATTTTCGTATTCAATCTTCATCGCTTAGCGAGTCAATCAGTTCGTCCTTTGATACAGTCTTTCCTGAAAGTCTTGTACTAAGAAAATCAAAAAATATTATTACATCTTCTATGTTTTGTAGCATTTTTTTATACTCTGCTCGATAATAAAATAGAAAAAATAACTTTGCTAAAATAGGTGGTTTAATCACTTCTTGTATTAATTTGTGTGTTTCGAATAATGAATCATAGAGCCTATAATATTTTGCGGCTAACTCCTCTGTCATTTCTTTTACACTTCTATCATCACAATTACTCTCTTCTTCATTTGCTGTAGATTCTATTTTTCCATCTAATATTGTTTCAAGAACATTATTGATTGTTTTGAGGTCGTTATTAAAACGGCTACCAATGGAGAAAATTTGCTTCCCAAAATTCATGGACTCTTTGAAGATGGAAACTTGTTGTGCTTCTTTATCGACAGAGTTTTTAGCATATGAGCATAATTCCTCATATGTAAAACCAGGCATTTTTACCCCCATAACTTATAATATATGTCATTTGATCGTGTATTTCAATTATCGAGTATATTTGCATATTTGGCAAGAATTTTTCATAAATATCTCATTCCTCCCATTCATTCTGTCAGTCGCGCAGCCGGTCATTTTTATCCCCAAATAATCCATTTTCTCCGTAGTGTTGTTAAACCTGTGGTAATTTCATCAAGTATTTACTACACTATGTTATATAGGTAGAGGGAAAAAGGGGAATAAACATGAAAAACCTTAAGACACTCAGTGAAGCCTGTACTCCGAGGCAGAGTGTTTTTGACAGATCAAGAAAGGACGTTGTGCTCCACCTAAAACCTTTGAAAGACTCTCCGGAAAGAAAGACCAGGCCTCAACCTTTCTTCTTTCCCAGGCCATGGGTGGGGGAAAAACACATTCAATGATTGCCCTGGGGCTGCTTGCCAAATATCCCGCCCTAAGAAAAAAATACTGGACCGAGGGGGAGCTTGGAAACCGGGATATTAGAGTAATCGGTTTCGACGGCAGGGAATCGGATTATCCCTTTGGAATATGGGGGGCAT